>NZ_CP067396.1:4614843-4922500 GCF_023617245.1 Lysobacter enzymogenes | reverse complement strand
GGGTGAGGCCGGTGGTTCGAGTCCTCCCAGACCCACCACCCTGACGGAATGAGCGGTAAAACTCTGAATTGCGCACACACATAAAGATTTGAAGCATCGAAGGCGTTGAGGCCTGCGGTGCGTTCTTTGAAAAACTGGAATGTAGCGAGCGTTTTGAGACGGAATGTCCAGACGTGTCGTAGAGGCTAAGGCGAGTGTCGAGAGACACTTTATTAATTGAGTCGTTATATTCGAGTTCGGGCGTTGTACCCCCGAACCCTATGGCTCCGAGGCGACTTGGGGTTATATGGTCAAGCGAATAAGCGCACACGGTGGATGCCTTGGCGGTCAGAGGCGATGAAGGACGTGGCAGCCTGCGAAAAGCGTGGGGGAGCTGGCAACAAGCATTGATCCCGCGATGTCCGAATGGGGAAACCCACCTAGCAATAGGTATCCTGCAGTGAATACATAGCTGCTGGAAGCGAACCCGGAGAACTGAAATATCTAAGTACCCGGAGGAAAAGAAATCAACCGAGATTCCCTAAGTAGTGACGAGCGAACGGGGACTAGCCCTTAAGTTGCATGAGCTTCAGCAAAAGAACCTGGAAAGGTTCGCCGTAGAAGGTGACAGCCCTGTATGCGAAGGGGCTCATGCGATGAAATCGAGTAGGGCGGGGCACGAGAAACCCTGTCTGAACATGGGGGGACCATCCTCCAAGGCTAAATACTCCTGACCGACCGATAGTGAACCAGTACCGTGAGGGAAAGGCGAAAAGAACCCTGGTGAAGGGAGTGAAATAGATCCTGAAACCGTGTGCGTACAAGCAGTAGGAGCCCGCAAGGGTGACTGCGTACCTTTTGTATAATGGGTCAGCGACTTACTGTTCGTGGCAAGCTTAACCGTATAGGGGAGGCGAAGGGAAACCGAGTCTGATAAGGGCGCATAGTCGCGGGCAGTAGACCCGAAACCGGGTGATCTAGTCATGCCCAGGGTGAAGGTTGAGTAACATCAACTGGAGGCCCGAACCCACTCCCGTTGCAAAGGTAGGGGATGAGGTGTGATTAGGAGTGAAAAGCTAATCGAACCCGGAGATAGCTGGTTCTCCTCGAAAGCTATTTAGGTAGCGCCTCGGACGAATACTACTGGGGGTAGAGCACTGTTATGGCTAGGGGGTCATTGCGACTTACCAAACCATGGCAAACTCCGAATACCAGTACGTACTATCCGGGAGACACACGGCGGGTGCTAACGTCCGTCGTGAAAAGGGAAACAACCCAGACCCACAGCTAAGGTCCCAAATTCATCGCTAAGTGGTGAACGATGTGGAAAGGCACAGACAGCCAGGAGGTTGGCTTAGAAGCAGCCACCCTTTAAAGAAAGCGTAATAGCTCACTGGTCGAGTCGGTCTGCGCGGAAGATTTAACGGGGCTAAGCGATGAACCGAAGCTTGGGGTGCATACTTTGTATGCGCGGTAGAGGAGCGTTCCGTAAGCCGATGAAGGTGGATTGAGAAGTCTGCTGGAGGTATCGGAAGTGCGAATGCTGACATGAGTAACGATAATGCGGGTGAAAAGCCCGCACGCCGAAAGCCCAAGGTTTCCTTGCGCAACGTTAATCGACGCAGGGTGAGTCGGCCCCTAAGGCGAGGCAGAAATGCGTAGTCGATGGGAAGCAGGTTAATATTCCTGCACCTCGCGTAAGTGCGATGGAGGGACGGAGAAGGTTAGGCAGGCCAGGCGTTGGTTGTCCTGGTGAGAGAGTTGAGGCGGTCCCCTTAGGCAAATCCGGGGGGGCAACGTTGAGACTAAGGACCGGCCCATTAGGGCTAGGCTGCTGATATCACGCTTCCAGGAAAAGCTCCTAAGCTTCAGCTTACGCAGACCGTACCGTAAACCGACACAGGTGGGCAGGATGAGAATTCTCAGGCGCTTGAGAGAACTCGGGTGAAGGAACTAGGCAAAATAGCACCGTAACTTCGGGAGAAGGTGCGCCCTCCATGGTTAATAGCTGAGGGGGGCCGCAGTGACCAGGCCGCTGCGACTGTTTATCAAAAACACAGCACTCTGCAAACACGAAAGTGGACGTATAGGGTGTGACGCCTGCCCGGTGCTGGAAGGTTAATTGATGGGGTTAGCCGCAAGGCGAAGCTCTTGATCGAAGCCCCAGTAAACGGCGGCCGTAACTATAACGGTCCTAAGGTAGCGAAATTCCTTGTCGGGTAAGTTCCGACCTGCACGAATGGCGTAACGACAGCGGCGCTGTCTCCACCCGAGACTCAGTGAAATTGAAATCGCTGTGAAGATGCAGCGTTCCCGCGGCAAGACGGAAAGACCCCGTGAACCTTTACTATAGCTTTACATTGAACGTTGAGTTCGTCTGTGTAGGATAGGTGGGAGGCTATGAAACTGTGGCGCTAGCTGCAGTGGAGCCATCCTTGAAATACCACCCTGTCGTGCTTGACGTTCTAACCTGGGCCCGTTATCCGGGTCGGGGACCATGTATGGTGGGTAGTTTGACTGGGGCGGTCTCCTCCCAAAGTGTAACGGAGGAGCACGAAGGTACGCTCAGCGCGGTCGGACATCGCGCACTGTGTGCAAAGGCATAAGCGTGCTTGACTGCAAGATCGACGGATCAAGCAGGTACGAAAGTAGGTCTTAGTGATCCGGTGGTTCTGTATGGAAGGGCCATCGCTCAACGGATAAAAGGTACTCCGGGGATAACAGGCTGATACCGCCCAAGAGTTCATATCGACGGCGGTGTTTGGCACCTCGATGTCGGCTCATCACATCCTGGGGCTGTAGTCGGTCCCAAGGGTATGGCTGTTCGCCATTTAAAGTGGTACGCGAGCTGGGTTCAGAACGTCGTGAGACAGTTCGGTCCCTATCTGTCGTGGGCGTTGGAGATTTGAGAGGGGCTGCTCCTAGTACGAGAGGACCGGAGTGGACGAACCTCTGGTGTTCCGGTTGTCACGCCAGTGGCACTGCCGGGTAGCTATGTTCGGAAGCGATAACCGCTGAAAGCATCTAAGCGGGAAGCGCGCCTCAAGATGAGATCTCCCGGGAGCTCGACTCCCCTAAAGGAACCATCAAGACTAGGTGGTTGATAGGCAGGGTGTGTAAGTGCGGCAACGCATTGAGCTAACCTGTACTAATGATCCGTGTGGCTTGACCATATAACCTCAAGTGGCCTTGGACTCGACGACGCGTCGACACTCCAATCCAACACTGACTCGCTACATTCCAATCTATTCGCCGACAACGGGTACCATTCCGTTGAAAGCAAACCCACGTGAGCGTGAGCGCAACTCAATCCATCGAGACCTGCGACCCTCCACCCTCTCCCTGGTGATAATAGCTGTGTGGAACCACCCGATCCCATCCCGAACTCGGAAGTGAAACGCACATGCGCCGATGGTAGTGTGGCTTAAGCCATGCAAGAGTAGGTCATCGCCAGGGGCTTTTCCCAGAAGGCCGGATCCCAAGGATCCGGCCTTCTTCTTTTGCACCACGAAAACATCATCGACGGCTGCGCCCCGAGAGTTTCTGCAGCGCACGCGCCTGTATCGGGCCACGGGGCCGTAGACCGCGTCGCACGTCGACTGCTACCGCAAGCGCTCGATCGCTACAAAAAGAAACGCGGACATTCAGCCGTGCTGCACACTCGGGCCGCCGACTGCGGTTAAACTCGCCGGGCTGCAGGTCACCGGCATCGCGCCGGTCGCAGTTTGCCGGCCATATCGCCCCCGACGGGGCTTGGCCGCGCCGCCGACGCCCGCCGCGCGATGACGCTCCGGGATCGGCTCCGTCGAAAGGAGAGGCGAAAGATGAAGTTCACAATCACCGGCAAGGTCCGTCACCGTTAAGTCGGTGTACCCAGCCCGGGATCCGCTCGTTTCGGATCCGCGCCGGGCTGCGTTTGGCTGACCGCTGTTCGTTCCAGGCCGCTGTGGCCCTGGATCGCTCGCGCACGTCCGCCTCCCACTCCCGTTACTCGTCCGGCGCCCATCGGGCGCCTGTTCGCTCGCATGCGTCGCGCGTCCGCGCCGGTTCCGGCGCGTCGCGGGATCGGCGCTGCGGCGGGAGTCGTTCCAGTTCCAGCGCAGGCCGCGCCCGATCGGCCACGCCTCGCATGGACACGCTCAAACAAGGCACAACGCCATGATGATTTTTCGTTGGTTCGAATCGTTGATCGACCCGTTCCGTCCAGCGCCGGCGCAGATGCCGCCGCGTTCGGTCGCGGGGTTTTATTGGCACTTCATCCGTCAGGCCTGGCCGATCTTCGTGATCCTGACCGTAGTCGGTTTCTTCGTCGCCATCGTCGAGGTGGTGATGTTCGACTACCTCGGCAAAGTGGTCGACCTGGTCAACACCACGCCGGCTCCGGAGCTGTTCGCCCGCCACGGCGACGAGCTGCTGTGGATGGCGCTGGTGATGCTGGTCGCGCGGCCGGTCTGCCTGGGCCTGCACGACCTGTTGCTCAACCAGACCGTGCATCCGAACATGACCAATCTGGTGCGCTGGCAAACCCATCGCTACATGCTGCGGCAGAGCCTGAGTTTCTTCCAGAACGACTTCGCGGGCCGCGTCGCCAACCGGATCATGCAGACCGGTCCGTCGCTGCGCGAATCCACCACCCAGGCCTTCGATGCGATCTGGTACGTGGTCGTGTACTCGGCGTCGGCGATCTACCTGTTCGCCCAGGCCGACGTCTGGCTGGTGGCGCCGCTGGCGGTGTGGATCGTGTTGTTCATCGGTTTGATGCGCTACTTCGTGCCGCGGGTGAAGCTGCGTTCGTGGCGGGCCTCGGACGCGCGTTCCAAGCTGATGGGGCGCATCGTCGACGGCTACACCAATATCGCCACGCTGAAGCTGTTCGCGCACTCGCGGCGCGAGGAGGAATACGTGGCCGAAGCGATGGTCGAGCAGACCCAGCGCTCGCGCGACATGACCCGCATGACCACGTTGATGGGCGTCAGCATCACCACCCTCAACGGCTTGTTGATCGTCGGCACCACCGGCCTCGCGCTGTGGCTGTGGCACAAGGGCTCGATCACGGTCGGCGCGATCGCGCTGGCCACCGGCCTGGTGATCCGCATCCACAACATGTCGGGCTGGATCATGTGGACCGTGAACGGCATCTTCGAGGACATCGGCACGGTGCAGGACGGCATCGAGACGATCTCCAAGCCGTTGACCGTGGTCGATCGAGACGGCGCCAAGCCGCTGCAGGTGACCCAGGGCGAGGTGCGCTTCGAGAACGTGCACTTCCACTACGGCAAGGACGCCGGCCTGATCGCCGACCTCGACTTGCAGGTCAAGCCGGGCGAAAAGATCGGCCTGGTCGGTCCGTCGGGCGCGGGCAAGTCGACGTTGATGAACATCCTGCTGCGCCTGTACGACCTGGAGGGCGGCCGCATCGCGGTCGACGGCCAGGACATCGCCGGCGTCACTCAGGAAAGCCTGCGTTCGCAGATCGGCGTGGTCACTCAGGACACCTCGCTGTTGCACCGTTCGATCCGCGACAACCTGCTGTACGGGCGACCGGGCGCGAGCGACGAGGAGATGCTCGAGGCGGTGCGCAAGGCGCGTGCGGATGAGTTCATTCCGGAACTGGTCGACGGCGAGGGCCGCGTGGGCTACGAGGCCCTGGTGGGCGAGCGCGGGGTGAAACTGTCGGGTGGCCAGCGCCAGCGCGTGGCGATCGCGCGGGTGCTGTTGAAGAACGCGCCGATCCTGATCCTCGACGAGGCGACCTCGGCGCTGGACTCGGAGGCCGAGGCGGCGATCCAGGAAAGCCTGGAAACGCTGATGGCCGGCAAGACGGTGATCGCGATCGCGCATCGGCTCTCGACCATCGCGCGCATGGATCGGCTGGTGGTGATGGACAAAGGCCGCATCATCGAGACCGGGACGCACGAGCAGCTGATCGCGCGCGACGGACTGTATGCGCGACTGTGGAAGCGGCAGACCGGCGGGTTCGTGGGGGTGGAGGCGTAAGCCTCCACCGCGCCAGCGCGGAGTGGGCGCGCCGATCGATTGCAAGCCCTCCTCCCCTTGTGAGAGGAGGGCTTTTTGTTTTGAGCGAGGCGAGCCGCGAGCGCGGCCTCCGGCTTGCGTCGTATGTGCGAGGTCGCGGTCGCGGCTTGCGCCGCTCCTACAGGAGGGCGTCGGTCGGAACTTGGAGCCGGTTGAAACAAGGCTCGGGCGGAATTAAGCCATCGGTCAGGGCGCGGAGTCCGTCAGAGCGGCGAGCGTGTCAGAACGCGGAGCCCATCGGAGCAACCAGTCCATCGGAACCAGCGGCCCGTCAGAACAAGCGGCTCGTCAGAACAAGGAGCCGGTAGTACCGCGGCCGCCATCGTCGGGCGAGCCCTGGCGCTTGCGCACCCAACCGCCGACGCCGGAAGGCTGGTGCGCCGGCGCCGGCGCCGCCGGCCGCGCGGCGCTGCGTTCGCGTTCCTGCCGGTGCGCGTTTCGGCCATCGCCTTGAACTGGCGCTCGCGCTGCAGCCAGAGCTCGTCCAGGCTCGGATCGGCGACCAGGGCGGCGGCGCCGAGGTCGGCTTCGCTGGCTTCGTCGGGAATGTGCTGGAACGGGATGCGCATCGGCGCGGCGCCCTGCGCCAGCGCGTCCTGCATCGCGCCGAAGTACAGGCGGTTGTTGCCGTAGCGCCGGTTGACCTGGTCGAGCACGCGGGTGAGCGCATGGTTGCGCTCGCGTTCGGGAAACAGCGCGGCGCTGTCGCCGGCATTGGGCAGCAGGTCGATCAGCGACACCGCCACCGACAGCGGCGGGAACCGTTCCACCCGCCAGCGCCCGCGGGCGGCGGCGCG
This sequence comes from Lysobacter enzymogenes, assembly GCF_023617245.1. NCBI lineage: Bacteria > Pseudomonadati > Pseudomonadota > Gammaproteobacteria > Lysobacterales > Lysobacteraceae > Lysobacter > Lysobacter enzymogenes. Next base: position 4,915,688 of record NZ_CP067396.1, on the reverse strand, counting down.
CAGCAGCGGTTCCAGCGCATCGGCCATGAGCTTGAGCAAGGTCGGCGAGTCGTCCAGCGGCGCGAACGACAGGTCGCGGCTGTAGCGCTGTTCGCGGCCGACGAAGCGCACGTGCAGGCTCAGCCCGCGCGCCTTGCAGCCCTCCTGGCGCAACCGCATCGCCGCTTTCGCCAGCAGCTTGAACAGCACCGAGCGCATGCCCTCGGCGCTGCGCATCTGCGGGTCGAGCACGTGCGAGTGGCCGACCGAGGCGACCGCGGCGCGTTGCCGCGTCGGCGGTTCGATGCCGCGCAACTGCGCCCAGAAGCGTTCGCCCTCGATACCGCCCCAGATCGCCTTGAGCCGTTCGCGCGGCGCGGCGGTGAGCTGGGCGACGGTGTCGATGCCGGCGCCGTTGAGCCGCTGCAGCATCGACGGGCCGATGCCGCACAGGTCCTGCAACTGCAGTCCATGCAGCGCCTGCGGCAGGTCGGTCGATTCGATCACGGTGAGGCCGTCGACCTTGTCGAGGTCGGACGCGGTCTTGGCCAGGAAGGTGTTCGGCGCGATGCCGACCGAACAGCGGATCGGGTCCAGCCCGCGCTCGATCAGCGTGCGCTTGATCCTGCGCGCGATCGCCACGGCGTTGTCGCGCTCGCGTTCGCGGCCGATCAGGCGGCAGGCGACTTCGTCGATCGACAGCGGCTTGCCGTCGATGGGGATGCAGTCCTGGATCGCGGCGATCAGGCGATGGTGCAGCTCGACGTAGCGCGCCGGCCGCGCCTGCACCAGGACGATGTCGGGACAGCGCTCCAGCGCCTCGCGCACCGGCGTGCCGGTCTTGACGCCGTGGACCTTGGCCTCGCGGCTGGCGGCGATGCAGCAAGTGGTGGCCGCCATCACCGGTACCACGCCGACCGGGCGCCCGCGCAACTCCTCGCGGTCGAACTGCTCGACCGAGGCGAAGTAGGAATTGAAGTCGACGAACAGGCAACGCAGGGTCACGGCGGCGGGGCCATGCTGGGGACGTCAGTATCGCGCTGTGCGGCGGATGGCGCAGCGCGGCGGTTGTTCATCTTCCGCAGCTTCAGTCTCAGGTGACGAGATTCGTTTCCATTTCAACGGGTTGCGGGTTGTACCGCGGTGGATGAATGGCGCGGCGTTGGGTACGGTGCCAGACGCGACCGCGACATCGCGCTTGCGTCGTATGTGCGGCTTCGCGGTCGCGGCTTGCGCCGCTCCTACACGCAGGAAATCGCGGTCAAGCCAGAGGCGGGCGGCCGCGCTGGGCCGCCCGCGAGGGGCTCACTTCAGTCGGTCGACGGCCTGATAGATCGCAGCGAGCGAGTGGCTGCGATTGCCGCTGCCGGCGATCGCGGCGATGGCGGCGTCGGCGTCCAGGCCGCGTTCGCCGGCCAGGCGCCGGATCAGCACCGCGGCTTCGTCGAGCCGCAGTTCGCGCACGTCGACGTGGGCGAAGCAACGGCCTGGCCGCACCAGCGCATCGTCGAGGTCGCCGACATTCGGCAGGTTGGTCGAGAAGACGATCTTGCGGCCCTGCGCGCGCACCACGCCGTCGGCGATGGCGAGGAAGCGGTGCAGGTGCTCGTTGCCTTCGGCGCGCGGGCGCAGCAGGTGGTCGGCGTCCTCGACGACGAAGGCGTGGTCGTCGCCGGTGATGAACTTGACGTAGATCTCGTCGCACTCCAGCGCTTTCTTGTCGCCGGTGTACAGCGCCTGCGCGCTGCCTTCGTTGCGGCGCGAGATCTCGCCGAGGATGGCGCGGATCAACCGGGTCTTGCCGGTGCCGGGCCGGCCCTGCAGCACCAGCACGGTTTCCTTGGCGCGCAGGTAGCGGTCGATGAAGCCGGCGACGTCGCCGATTTCGGGGTAGGCCTCGTCGAGCAGCACGTCGTCGGCGAGCTCTTCGATGCTGGCGCTTTGCAATTCGCCGTTGCCGCTGAGGAAGTTCCAGTCGATGGAGAACATCGGCTCGCGGATCCGCACCGGTTCGATGCGCGCCTGCACGGCTTGCAGGACCGCTTCGGCGCGTTCGACCGAGTCGGCCCAGATGCCGAAATAGAACGAACAATAGTCGGCCTTGCTGCCGGCGCGGGCATCGACGAACACGCCTTCGCCGTCGAGCAGCAGGTTGCGGCCGCTGGGGCGGTGCGCGCTCAGGCCGAGCTGGGTCGCGAGGTCGTCGAACATGGCGTCGACGTGGGTGCGCGCGGCCAGGCGCAGCGAGCGGTGGATCGGGTAGCGGGCGACGCCGCGGTCGAGCGCGGCGGCGAGGCGGGTGTTGAGGATCAGCGAGGACAGGTCCCAGAGCTGATGATTGAAGACAGCGCCGTAAGGCGAGTGGTCGGTACTCATGATGATGTGGGCGAGCCGCCCGGGTTGGGGGCGCGGCGTCCGTTGCCGCGACTGGAACGCGCCGGCCGGAGACGGCGGGCGCGCGCATTGTCCGGCCGCAGGGGGCCGGAGGGAACCGGGTGTCCGTTCGGAAGCGACGAACGGAGCGGGTCGTGCAGCCGGCGGGAGGCGTTCTATCGACGCCGCCTCGACGAGCGGCGCAACGCGCCCGTTTGTCCGGCGTAGGGCGGCGAAACCACACCGGCCATCCGGCCGCGAGCGATGAAACCCGATCGTCAGCCCGGCCGCAGGCGGCCGGGCGCGATCCGATCCGCGGCCGACAGCGGCCGCCGCGGAAACTTACAGCACCACCGGCGGCTCGCCGCCGACGATGACGACGTCCGCCTTGCGTCGCGCGAACAGGCCGACCGCGACCACGCCCGGGATCTGGTTGAGCGCGTTTTCCAGCTTGACCGGCTCGGTGATGGCCAGGTTGTGGATGTCGAGGATGACGTTGCCGTTGTCGGTGACCACGCCGTTGCCGGCCGCATCCTGGCGCCACACCGGCTGGCCGCCGGTGATCGCCACGATCTGGCGCGCGACCAGGCTGCGCGCCATCGGGATCACTTCCACCGGCAGCGGGAACTTGCCGAGCACCTTGACCTGCTTGGACGGGTCGACGATGCAGACGAACTTGGCGCTGGCCTCGGCGATGATTTTCTCGCGGGTCAGCGCGGCGCCGCCGCCCTTGATCAGGCACTTGTTCGGATCGCACTCGTCGGCGCCGTCGACGTACAGCGACAACTGGCCGGCGCTGTTGAGGTCGAGCACCTCGATGCCGAGTTCGCGCAGCAGCGCCGTGCTCTGTTCCGAGCTGGACACCGCGCCCTTGATGCGCTCCTTGATCCGGCCCAGGGCCTGGATGAAATAGGCGACGGTGGAGCCGGTGCCGACGCCGACGATCATGCCGTCTTCGATGTAGTCGATGGCTTTTTCGGCTGCCAGGCGCTTGGTTTCGCTCATGTTCGTCCAGGGTGTGGTGGTTGGGTACGGGAACAGGGAATGGGCAGCAGGGCATCGGGAAACGCGGGAGCCGCTGTCGCGAATCTCCGTTGCCGATGCCCCGCTCCCGGCGACATCACTCCATCGCCAGCAACAGCTTCCATTGCGCCGCCGACACCGGCAGCACCGAGAGTCGGTTGCCGCGGCGGGTCAGGGCGAAATCCTCGCCGAGTTCGTCGGCGCGGGCCTTGATCTCGTCGAGCGCGATGGTGCGCGAGAGCTTGCGTTCGAACGCCACGTCCACCAACAGCCAGCGCGGGTCCTCGCGGGTGCTCTTGGGATCGTGGTAGTCGGACTTGGGATCGAACTGGGTCGGATCCGGATACGCCTCGGCGGCGATGGTGGCGATGCCGACGATGCCGGGCACCGCGGTGTTGGAGTGATAGAACAGAACGCCGTCGCCCACCTTCATGCCGTCGCGCATGTAGTTGCGGGCCTGGTAGTTGCGCACGCCGTTCCATGGCTCGGTGCGTACGCGTTCAAGATCGTCGATGGAGAAGGTGTCCGGTTCGGACTTCATCAGCCAGTAGCGGCGTCGTGCGGTCATGCGGGGGGCTCGCAAGGTTCGGATGCGGGGGCAGTCGCATCGCGGTTGGGGGATATCAGACGTACAGCGCGGAGCGGCAGTCCACGGTGCCGGCTTCGGTGCACACGGCGTCCAGCGCGACATCCCAGTCGGCGGCGTCGAGGCGCTCGACGCGCTGCAGTTCGAAGCCGGCGCCGACCAGCCAGGGCGGGGCGGGGCGGCGTTGGCGGAAGGCGAGGCTGCGATCGTACCAGCCGCCGCCCATGCCGAGCCGGTGGCCGCGGCCGTCGAATCCGACCAGCGGCAGCACGATCAGGCTCATCTGCTCGGGTTCGAGCAGCGATTCGGGCGCCAGCGCCGGCTCGGGGATGCCGAACCGGTTGGCGACCAAGGCGTCGCCCGGGCGCCACGGCGCGAAACGCAGGCGCTGGTCGGCGTGCAGCACCGGCAGGCAGTAGACGCAATCGCGCGGCAGGCGCAGCTGCCAGGCGTGCAGGGCGATTTCGCCGTCCATGGCCCAGTAGCCGGCGACGTAGCCCGACGGCGGCGCGAACGGCAGCGCGAGCAGTTGCGCGGCGAGCGCCTCGGCGCCGCCGATGCGGGCGGCGGCGGGCAGGTTGCGGCGGCGCGCGCGCAGTTCGCGGCGCAGGGTGGTGCGGTCGTCCGTCATGCGGTCGGGGGGCTCGGCATGGTGGGTGCGGGGCGAGGGCGGGCCCGCGTACATAAGGAAACGGGCGCGAAATCACCTGGGGTGACGTCGCGCCCGTTCCGGGAAAAGTAGTCCTCCGCCAATGGCGATGCTTGCGAAACGACCTTGAACCCGGGGTTCAAGTGGGAACGCTTGGACGCCTTCGGGCTTCCCGCTGCGAGGCGGACCTGCACTCCAGGCTTCCGGCGCGTCCCCGGTGTCGTCATTAAGGGACAAGGCGAATGTTTGCGCACGCCGTCGCGCACAGCAGAGGACGTGCGCGCAGTATAGCGCGCGCATGCCGGCAGGCGAATCCGCTCGTCGGCGATGGTTCATGCGTTCGTCGTCGCGCGGCATGAACGGGGCGCGGCGTGACGCGCGTCGCGCCGCGTCGCAGCGTGCGCGCGCGGTTTCCGTTAACGAGAACGATGTCGCGATGTGCGCGTCGTACCGGTTCGCGGCGCGCGATCGGCCGGGCGTCGTCGCCGTCGCGTTGCCGAGACGATGCGGCGGCGGACCGCTTCAGCGCGAGGCCGCGTCGAACAGGCTGTCGAGCTTGCGGTGCAGGTCGTCGAGGGTGCGCGCCAGCTCGCGTTCGCGGCCGCCGCTTTCGCCGCGCAGCTGCTGCAGTTCGTGGGCGAAGTTGAGCGCGGCCAGCACCGCGACGCGGTCGAGCGCGGCCATGCGGTTGCCGCCGCGGATCTCGCGCATCTTGCCGTCGAGCATGCGCGCGGCGGCGAGCAGGTCTTCGCGTTCGTTGGGCTCGCAGCCGACCGTGTACTCGCGGTCGAGCAGGCGGATGCTGACGGCTTCGCTCGTCGTACTCATGCGGGCAGGCTCATGGGCGAGTTCGGGGGACTGCGTGTGCGGCGGGGACGTGCTCAGGTGTGCTGCTCCAGCGACTTGAGCCGGGCGATCATGGCTTCGACGCGGGTGCGCGCCTGTTCGTTCTTGGCCAGCAGGGCCGAACGTTCGCCGACCAGTTGCTCCTGCTGCTGGCGCAGGCTGCGGTTCTCGTCGCTGAGCCGGCGCACGCGGTCGCCGAGTTCATCGACCCGGGCGAGCACGGCTTGCAGTTCGGCGATCAGTTCGGCGCGATCCATCCCGGCACGATGGCAGGAGCGGGCGGGGGTGGTCAAGGCGGACGCGCGGCCGGTTGCGCCGCGGTTGCAGAAGCGGATATCCGGCGCGGCGTGGCGCGCGGCGCAGGGCAGGACCTGTCTGCCTGCCGTATTCAGCGACGATGCGGCTCGTCGCGAGCGGGTTGCGGGAGACGGCCCGCATCCGATCCGCCCCCGCGCCGCGGTTGGCGTAGGGGCGGACCACCGCGCAGCCGGCGTGGCGAGGCCGGCCGCGCGGCGGTCCTGTAACGCGAAGGCGCGTGCCGGGACCGGCCGTGGCCCGCGGCGTCGCGGCCGGGCAGGCTCGGGGCGAGCCCGGCGCAGACCTTACAGGCTCGGGACGGGCGCGCCCGTCCCCGCCCGGCTCAGGGCCGCAGTTCGAACAACGCCGGCAGCGGCGGCCGCTCCGACGGCACTTTGCGGAAACGGCCGAATCCGGCCTCGCTGGCCATGGCGCGGGCGCGCTTCTCGCCCATGAACGCGCCCAGCCCGGCGCCGTCGTGCGACAGCGAGCAGGTCATGCAGTACAGCGTGCTCTGCGGATACATGACCCGGCCGAACAGGTTCATGTTCTCGTGCAGTTCCTCCGACAGGTTGAGCTCGACCATCAGGTAGGTGCCGTCGTCGGCGGTCGCCGCGCGCAGGTCGCGCAGCATCTGCTGCGGGTCGGCGGCGTCGTGGATGACCACGAAGGTGGTCACGAAGTCGAACGTCTGCCCGACCAGGACGTCGGAATCGGCGACTTCGAAACTGACCCGGTCGGCGACGCCGGCCGCTACGGCATTCGCGCGCGCGCGTTCGATCGAAGGCAGGTGGAAGTCGCAGCCGACCACGCGCGACTTGGGATAGGCCAGGGCCATGGTGATCGCGGCCAGGCCGCTGCCGCAGCCGAAGTCCATGACCGTGCCGCCGGCGCGCAGCTTGTCCTCGACCCCGTCGAGCGAGGGAATCCAGCGCTGCACCAGATGGTGCTTGTACCAGGGCATGGTCATGCGCTCCATGCCTTGCCAGGTCTCCAGCGGGTAGGCCTCCTCCGGCGCGCCGCCGCCGTTGCGGAAGGCCTCGGCGATGCGCGGGGCCATGCTCACGAACGGCACGCTGAGCTGCAGGATGCCGCCGGCGAAGTAGGGCGAGTCCTCGTCGGCCAGCACCGGCGCGAACTCGTCGGGCAGGCGGTAGCGCCGCGTCTGCGGCTCGTAGTCGAGGTAGCCGCCGGTGACCATGCTGCCGAGCCACTCGCGCAGGTAGCGCGCGTTGAGGCCGGTGTCGCGCGCCAGTTCCTCCTGGGTCACCGCGCCCAGGCGCCACAGCGCCTTGAACAGGCCGACCTTGTCGCCGATGTAGAGCATCGCCCCGCGCAGGGTGTTGCCGTAGTCCTCCATGATCCGGGCCGAGAATTTCTCGACCTTGTCGGTGTCGATCGCGTTGCCGTCAGCCATTGCCGTGGTCCTCTCGAAGATGGGATCGCTTGAATGAAACGGAAGGCGCCGGCGCGCTCAGCGGCGGTGGCCGACTTCGGCGAGCACGCCGTCGACGATGGCCGCGGCCATGCCCAGGTGCGCCTGCGGTTCGAACAGCCGCGCCAGCCGGCCTTCGCCGACCGCGGCGAGCACGCGCGGATCGGCCTCGACCGCCTCGCGGATCGGCACGCGGTCGCGCTGGCAGGCCTGGGTCAGCTCGAAGATGATTTCGTAGGCGCTGCTCTTGCCGAGCTTGCCGGCCATCTCGAACACGAACGCTTCCATGCAGATCGAGTCGCTGAAGGCGCGCGCGTTGCGCTCCATCGCCGCGGCGTTGACGGTGAGGCCGGCGACGGTGTCGGTGAGCAGGCTGGTCGCCATCAGCGCGTAGTGCGAGACGTCGGCGACCGCGCACCATTCCAGGCGGGTGCCGCGGTAGTCGCGCTCGTGTTCCAGGATCATCGCGTCCAGCGCCAGCGCGACCTGGGCCTTGGCCAGCCGCGCCATCACCACCACCTGCTCGCAGCCCTCGGGATTGCGCTTGTGCGGCATGGTGCTGCTGCCGATCTGGTGCTCGTTCCAGCCGACCTCGACCTCGCCGATCTCCCAGCGGTTGAGGGTGCGGATCTCGTCGGCCGCGCGCGCCAGGGTCGCGGTCATCATCGCCAGGGTGCTGACGAATTCGGCGACGCGGTCGCGCGCCACGTGCCAGCCGGCCAGCGGCACGTCCAGGCCGAGCCGGCGCGCGAACGCTTCCAGCAGCGGCATCGCCTTGGGCCCGAACGCGGCCATGGTGCCGACGCCGCCGAACAGCTGCACCACCAGCACCCGCTGGCGCGCCTGGCGCAGGCGGTCGCGGTGGCGCAGCAGTTCGTCGATCCAGCCGGCGACCTTGAGCCCGAAGGTGGTCGGCAGCGCCGGGATCGAATGGGTGCGCGCGACCATCACCGAGTTGCGGTGGCGGTCGGCCAGCGCCGACAGCCGCAGCAGCAGGCCGTCGAGCGCTTCGTCGAGCGTGTCGAGCACGTCGCGCAGTTCCAGCGATTGCGCGGTGTCCTGGATGTCCTGGGTGGTGGCGCCGTAGTGGACGAACTCGCGCGCGTCGGGGCTGCAGGCGTCCTGCAGCGCGTGCAGCAAAGGCATCAGCGAGTGGCCGGTGCGGGCCACGCCTTCGGCGATGCGTTCCAGGTCCATCGCCGGCAGCACCGCGCGGCGCTGGATTTCCAGCGCGGCCGCGCGCGGGATCATGCCGACGTCGGCCTGGGCCATGGCCAGCGCGGCTTCCACGTCGAGCCAGCGCTGCAGGCGGCAACGGCTGCAGAAGATCGCGCGGGTGGCGGCGTGGGCGTAGCCGCCGCCGTGGGTCTTGGAATCGAGTACGTGGCTGTGCTCGTGCCGGCAATCGGCGAGCGCGTGGGTGTGGCCGTCGGCGCAATGGGCCGAGGCGGTGAACGCCGCGGGCGGCGGCAGCGGGATTTGGACCAGGGTCTGGGGTTCCATCGCATTCCTTCCGTTCTCGGTGGCGGGGTGGAAACGCTTGCGGTTGCGATGTTGCGTTCAGTGCCCGGACGCGGTTGCGCCCGATGTGTCGTGCGCGCCGTCGCCGGCGACCAGGTCGACCATGTCGGCGGCCAGTCCTACGTAGGTCACCGGATCGAGCAGGTCCTCCAGCGCCTGCGCGGCGAACGCGCCGCGGATGCGCGCGTCGCCGAGCAGCGCATCGCGGAACGGCAGGTCGCCGTGGCGCGCGTGCATGGAGGCTTCGTGGACCAGTTCGTGCGCGGTCTGCTTGCCGACCCGCTCGCCCAGCGCCAGCATCACCCGCTCCGACAGCAGCCGGCCGCCGAGCAGGTCGAGGTTGCTGCGCATGCGTTCGACCCGGATCTCCAGGCCGGCCGCGAGCACTTCGTCCATGCGCGCCAGCAGCGCGCCGGCGTAGACGAAGATTTCCGGCAGCGCCGCCCATTCGATCCGCCACGCGGTGCCGTCGCGTTCGTGCTGGTGGAACGCGGCGTCGGTGAGCGCCAGCATCTGCGCGCGGATCATCCGCGACAGCGCGCTGATCAGGTCGATGGTCGAGGGGTTCTGCTTGTGCGGCATGGTGCTGCTGCCGATCTTGCCGGCCGGCGCGCCCTCGCGGACTTCGTCGATCTCGGTGCGCTGCAGGTGGTAGACCTCGTTGGCGATGCGCCCGATCGTGACCGCGACCTGCACCAGCAGCCCGGCGACGTCGAGGATGCGGTCGCGCGCGCAGTGCCAGCTGGTGCGCGGCGCGCCCAGGCCGAGCCGGGCCAGGGTGCGCCGTTGCAGTTCGAAGCCGTGCGCGCCGAACGCGGCCATTGTGCCGACCGCGCCGGTGAGGTTGCCGACCATGACCCGTTCGTGCGTTTCGTCGAAGCGCTGCAGGTGGCGGTCGATCTCGTCGATCCACACCGCGACCTTGTAGCCGAACGTGGTCGGCAGCGCCTGCTGGCCGTGGGTGCGCGCGACCATCGGCGTGCTGCGGTGCGCGCGCGCCAGCGCCAGCAGGTGTTCGCGGATCGAACGCAGCCGCGCCAGGGTCAGCGCCCAGGCCTGCTTGATCTGCAGCATCAGGCCGGTGTCGAGGATGTCCTGGGTGGTCACGCCGTAATGCACGTACTCGCCCCAGCCGCCGCCGCAGCGTTCGGCCAGGGCGCGGATGGTCGGCACCAGGATGTGGCCGGTGCGGCGGTTTTCCTGGCCCAGCGCGACCAGGTCGAACTGTTCGGCGCAGGCGGCGCGGTCGATTTCCCGCGCCGCCTGCGCCGGGATCAGCCCCATCTCGGCCTGGGTCAGCGCCAGCGCGCGCTCGACTTCCAGCCACTGGCGCAGCTGGTTGCGGTCGCAGAACACCGCGGCGAACTCCGGCGCGGAGTAGACGCCGCCGTAGAGGCGCGATTCGGTGACGTGGCTGGGCATGGCGGCGGGCTCGGCTGGCTGGCTTGTAAGGGGCTGGCTCGTGAGAGGCTGGCGGGTGGCGGCGGGCTTACTGCACGGCGCGCATCTCGTCCCAGACCGCGTCGTAGTACGCGCGCTCGACCCGGAAGTGCTGTGCCAGCGAGGTCAGGAACGACTTCTGGAAGGCGTGGTCGGGCAGCCGCTTGGCGATCAGAGACCACTCGCGCTTGGCCCGCGGCGGCACCAGGCTGACGTGGATGCGGTAGTACTCGGCCTCGTCTTCGCTGAGGCCGGCCTTGAGCAGCGCCTTGTACAGCTTCTCGTGGTTGCCCGGCACGACGATCTCGGTGATGTAGAACACCGCCAGGCCCCAGCCCACGTCCGGGTTGCGGAAGCTGCGCACGCGGTTGTTGAGGTAGGCGATCTCTTCCGGCAGGGTGCTGACCGCCTGGAAATCGGCGTCCAGGCCGATCGCGCGCAGCAGCTTGGCGAGCAGGCGCGGGTGCGAGCCTTGTTCGCTCTCTTCGCCGAGTTCGCCGTAGAGATAGCGGCCCAGCGCGGCGGCTTCGTCGACGTCGACCAGGTTGACCAGCAAGTCGGCGGCGTCGCGGTACAGGCGGAAGGTGCGGAACCACTGCCGGCGCAGGAACACCTGCAGCTGCGCGCGGCTGGCGCGGCCTTCGAAGATGTATTCCGACATCGGGTGCTTCTCGCGCGAGCGCGCCGCGACTTCCCGCTCGATGCGGGCGAGGAACTCGGCTTCCGACAGCGCGTGCGGCACGTCGGCCGCGGGGATGTGGCGCTCCTCGACGCGGTAGCCCTCGTTGGACAGCCAGCGCCGGGTCAGCGCGGTGCCGGTGTCGTCGCTGAGCGAGAGGATGTACAGCAGCTTCTGGTATTCGTGGTGCGCGTCGCGGTCGCCCTTGAGCGCGCTTTCGGCCAGTTCCGACAAGGTCTTGCCGGCGGTCTGCAGGTGCGCGTACGGCGCCTCGGGATGCAGGGCGCGGGCCAGGATGCGGGCGCGGTTGCTCTGCAGCGAGTCGAGCTGGGGCAGCGAATGATTCGGGGCGACGCTGGCGGGCATGGTGGCGTTCATGACTGCGTTCATGGCGTGGGCTCAGTGGAAGGAGGGGCCTTGCATCTGGCGCCACAGCAGATCGAAGTAGGCGCGGTTGATGTCGAAGTGGCGGGCCAGCGACTGCATGAAGGTGCGCTGGAAGGTTTCGCTTTGCGCGTACTTGGCGATCAGCTCCCACATCTCCTCGGTGTCGATCTCGTCCTGGGTGCCGTGCAGGCGGTGGAACTCGCTCGGTCCCTCGGGCACGCCCATGCGCTGCAGCAGCTCGTAGATGCGCAGGTGGTTGACGCAGCTGACCGATTCGACCGCGTACAGCAGCGACAGGCCCCAGGCCACGTCGGTGTGGCGCACGCAGCGGATGCGGTTGTTGAGGTAGGCCTTTTCCAGCGGGTGCAGCGCGGCGAAGTCGATCCGCAGCGGGATATCGAAGTGGGTCATCAGGTGCGAGAGCAGCGCCGGATGCGAGCGATCGGGCGTTTCCGCGCCGGCTTCGCCGTAGAGGTTGCGGTAGAACACCGAGGCGTCGCGGATGTCCTCGAAGCGGAACGCCAGCTCGGCCAGCAGGCTGTAGAAGTTGTACGAGCGGATCCAGTGGTGCTCGAGGAAGAAGCGCACGTCCCGCTCGGAGGGTTGGCCCTGGAACAGGTATTGCGACATCGGGTGGCGCACGCGGGTGCGCGATTCGATTTCGGCGTCGATGGCGGCGCGGAACTGTTCCACCGGCACCGGCTGGAAGTCGGGCAGCGCGGGGGCGAATTCGTCTTCGACCCGATAGACCTGGCTGGCGAGCCAGCGCCGGGTCGGCTCGCTGGCCGGATCGGCCGGCAGGTGCAGGTCGAGCAGGATCGACTGGTACTGCGCGTAGGCCGCGGAGTCGCCGGCCAGGCCGCGGCGGGTCAGCGCCAGCAGTTCGTCGGCGGCGAGCGCGAGTTGCGCGTAGGACGCGTCCGGACGCAGTGCCTGGATGAGCGATTCGGGCGCCGCGGCCAGGGCCGAGTGCGGCGCGGACGGCGGTTGCGGTACGGCGGCGTGAGTGTCGTCGAGGATCATGCGGGTGGCGCTCATGTGTTCCCCTTTGGGCTGGCGGATGGATGGTTCGGCTGGCGGATGGAAGGCTGCGCGGCCTGTCGCGGAAACGCAGGCGGACGCGCAGGCGGACGCGCCGCGACCGATGCGGTCGCGACCTGGGCGAGTCTTTGCAACGTCGAAACGGTTGAAGCCCCGAACGGCGCGTCGGCCGCCGCGATGCGGCGCGGCCCCGGCGCTACGGCCGCCCGGCGTGGGCGAGCGGCCGTCCCCTTGTCGCCCGGAGTCTCAGCGCGCGGCCGGCGCGCCGGATTCCAGGAACTGCTGGCGGCATTGCGCCGAGCAGAAGTAGTAGCCCACGCCCGACTGCTCGGCGTGGTGTTGCGTGGTTTCGATGTTCACCTGCATGCCGCAGATCGGATCGACCGCGCTGGCGGCGTCCTGCGTCTCGCAGGTGCGCGCGGCCGAGCAACAGCTGCGCTGCGGGGCTGTGGTGCCATCGGACGGTTTCTCCAATGGATGCGGACCGCTCATGTGCTTCTCTCCCTCCAAGGCGTTGACTATCGGACAACATTCGACCGCACCGCGGCCGGGACACGAATCGAGCAGCATTTGCAGCAGGTCGCGGATGTGCACGAGCTCGGCGAGCTTGGCTTCGACGTCGGCGAGTTTCTGCGTGGTCGCCGCCTTGACCCCGGCCATGTCGCTGCCGCGGCTGCCGAGCAGGGCCAGCAGTTCGCGGATCTCGGCGAGGGTGAAGCCCAGGCTCTTGGCGCGGCGGACGAACTGCAGCCGCGCCACGTCCTTGGTTTCGAAGCGCCGATAGCCCGACAGCTGCCGCATCGGCAGCGGCAGCAGGCCCTGCCGTTCGTAGTAGCGCACGGTGTCGATGCCGACCCCGACGCGTTGCGCGAACTCCCCGATCTTCAACTCCCACCTCCGTGTCGTAAGGCGCCCGGTGCGTCGCCAGTGTTCGGTCTGGACCATAGTCCAGGGTCAAGCCTTTCCGCGGGTGTGAGGTCCGGATGAATATTGACCGGATTGGCTAATCCGAAATGTTCGGTCGATCTGCCGTTGCCGGACGCGAATCCATGGGGGTTGTGCGGCATTGCGCCGCGTTCGCGGCGTGACCGCGGTCGCGTTCGCACATAGACCCTCAGGGAAGGTCGCGGGACGCGCGGCGACGCGGCGCTTGCGGGAGCGCTGTCATGGCAGGGCTGTTGTGGGAGGGCCTTCAGGCCCGATGCCTTCCGGTCAGTTCGCCGCGATATGAAACGAGAGCATCGGGCCTGAAGGCCCTCCCACAAGAGCTAAGACATCGGGCCCGCAGGCCCGCCGCCGAAGGCGCTCAGAACGCGGCGCGCACGTTCTGCGGCGGCTGCCATTGCTTGATGAAGGCCAGGCAGGCGTCGGCTTCCAGCGGCTTGGCCAGCCAGTAGCCCTGGATCTCGTCGCAGCCGTGCGCGCGCAGGAATTCCATCTGCTCTTCGAGTTCGACGCCCTCGGCGACCACGTTCAGGCCCAGCGAGTGGGCCATGGTGATGACGGTGGTGGTGATGGCTTCGTCGTCGGGATCGCGGGTCAGGTCGCTGATGAACTCTTTGTCGATCTTCAATGTGTTGATCGGCAGGCGCTTGAGATACGCGAGCGACGAATAGCCGGTGCCGAAGTCGTCCACCGCCAGCGCCACGCCGAGTTCGCGCAGCGCCTGCATGGTGTTGGAGGTGTGCGCGGCGTTGGACATGACCACGCTTTCGGTCAGTTCCAGCTCCAGCCGCCACGGCGGGATGCCGCTCTCGCTGAGCGCGCGGGCGACCATCTTCGGCAGGTCGCCGCGCAGCAGCTGGATCGCCGAGACGTTGACCGACACCGACAGCTGGTCGAGCCCGTGCTGGCGCCACTGGCGCAGGCGGCTGCAGGCCTCGCGCATCGCCCACTCGCCGATCTCCAGGATCAGCCCGCTTTCCTCGGCCAGCGGGATGAACTGGGTCGGCGGGATGTTGCCGTATTCGGCGCTGTGCCAGCGCAGCAGCGCTTCCACGCCGGTGATGCGCGCTTCCGGCAGCGACAGCCGCGGCTGGAACACCAGCCGCAGTTCGTTGCGGTCGAGCACCTTGCGCAGCGCCGCGGAAATCGTCGCGCGCTGGCGGATCTCGATGTCCATCGCCTCGGTGTAGCGCATGAAGGTGCGCCGGCCGGCGGCCTTGGCCTGGTACATCGCGGTGTCGGCGTGCTTGAGCAGGTCGGTCGGCACCTGCGCATGGTCGGGATAGACGCTGATGCCGATCGACGGCGAGATCGCCACGTCGTGGCGTTCGTCGAAGTCCAGCGGCGCTTCGAACGCCTTGATGATGCGCCGGGCCACGTCCTCGGCCTGCTCGGGCGTGTCCAGGTTCTCCAGCACCACGGTGAACTCGTCGCCGCCCAGGCGCGCCACGGTGTGTTCGGCGCCGACGGTTTCCTGCAGCCGCACCGCGGCCGCGCGCAGGATGCGGTCGCCGGCGGCGTGGCCGAGCGAGTCGTTGATGTCCTTGAACCGGTCCAGGTCGAGGAACAGCAGGGCGATGCGGTGGCCGTGGCGGCGCGCGCGCACGATCGCCCGCGACAGCCGCTCCGACAGCAGCGTGCGGTTGGGCAGGCTGGTGAGGGTGTCGTAGTTGGCCAGGTAGCGCAGTTCCTGCTCGGCGCGTTTCTGGTCGGTGATGTCGGTCAGCACCGCGACGTAGTGGCCGCGCTGGCCGCTGCTGTCGAGCACGATGGACGCCTGCAGCCAGCACAGGAACTCGTTGCCGTCCTTGCGCTGCTGCCAGATCTCGCCGGACCAGCGGCCGCTGCGCTGCAGCTCGTC
Organism: Lysobacter enzymogenes; assembly: GCF_023617245.1. Taxonomy (NCBI): domain Bacteria; kingdom Pseudomonadati; phylum Pseudomonadota; class Gammaproteobacteria; order Lysobacterales; family Lysobacteraceae; genus Lysobacter; species Lysobacter enzymogenes. Next base: position 4,900,626 of record NZ_CP067396.1, on the reverse strand, counting down.
GCGCATGTCCGAATAGAACTCCGGATCGTGCTGGCGGCTGTCGAGCAGGCCGGTGGTCTGGCCGATGACCTCGCCCTCGGGATAGCCGGTCATGCGCGAGAACGCGGGGTTGATCGAGACGAACACGAAGTCGCGGTCGAACACCGCCACCGCCTCGGCCATCGAGCGCAGCACTTCGCTGGCGATGCGGCGTTCGCGCTCGGCGCTGCGCACCGCGGTGACGTCGCGGCCGGTGCCGGCCACGCGCACCGGATGGCCTTCGCCGTCGCGCTCGACCACCCGGCCGCGCGCCCGCACCCAGCCCCAGTCGCCCTTCGGCGTGCGCATGCGGTGCTCGGACAGGAACAGCGCGGCGTCGCCCTTGAGGTGCTTGCGCAGCAGCTCGGCGACCCGCGGCAGGTCGTCGGGGTGGATCTCGTGATCGTCGGCGATGTCGGCCTGCACGCCGATCTCGGGCGATTGCGCGTTGTGATCGTCCACGCGCATGCGGTGCAGCTCGCGGCGCTTGAGGTCGTAGTCCCAGAACTGTTCGCCGGACGCCCACAGCGCCAGTTTCAGGCGTTCTTCGCGTTCGCGGATCTGGGTGAAGTAGCCGCGTTCGCGCTGGCGCGCGCGGTGCCAGCGCCAGCCGAAGCTCAGCAGCAGGCCGAGCGCGGCCAGCGCCAGGGCGGCGATCGCCAGCGGGTGCCGCCACAGCGGCGGGTCGACGCCGACCGGGATGGTCAGTTCCTGGGTGTTCCAGACCCCGTCGCGGTTGGTCGACTGGGCGCGGAACAGATAGCGTCCCGGCGGCAGGCGGGTGTAGGTGATGTCCTGGCGCGGGCCGTTGTCGATCCAGTCGCGGTCGAACCCGTCCATGCGGTAGCGATAGCGGATGCCGCTGTTGGGGCCGAAGTCGAGCGCGCCGATGCGCAGGCGCAGGATGCCGGCGCCGTCGGGGATTTCGAGCTTGGACGATTGCCACAGCGCGCTGGAGCCGGCGCTGGTGTCCGAGCCGATCCAGGCGCCGAGCAGGCGCACCGGCGGGGTGTAGCGCGAGTCGGCGATGCGCGCCGGATCGAACAGGTTGAGCCCGCGCACGCCGCCGAAGGCCAGGCGCCCGTCGGCCAGCGCGGCGACCGCGCCGGCGTTGAATTCCAGGTCCTGCAGGCCGTCGGCCAGGCCGTAGCGGCGCACCAGCGAGGCGCCCGGGTCGAAGCGCAGGATGCCGGTGTCGGTGCCCAGCCACAGGCGGCCGTCGGGACGCTCGGCGATGGTGAACACCACCGGCACCGGATGGTCGCCGAGCACTTCGGCCAGCGGGTGCTCGAAGCGGATGCGGCCGTCGCCGAATTCCACCACCCGGCTCAGTCCGGCCGGAGTGCCGACCCAGATCGAGCCGTCGGCGGACTGGTGCAGCGCGCGCACCACGTTGCCGGGCAGGCTGTCGGCCTGGTCGGTGACGTGGCGGTAATGGCGCAGGTAGCCGGTCTTGGGATCGAGCAGGTCCAGGCCGTCGCCGGTGCCGAACCAGATGCGTCCGTTGCGGTCCTCCAGGATCGCGTTGACGCGCGGATGGCTCAGGCCCTTGGGATCGCCCTCGCGGTAGGCGTAGCGCACCAGCACGCCGCTGTCGGGCAGGTAATGCAGCGCGCCGATGTCGTCGCTGCCCAGCCACAGGCTGCCGTCGCGGGCGAAGCGCAGGCTGCGCAGGGCGGCGTCCTTGTAGCCGCGCAGGTCGACCGGCTCGATCCGGCCGGTGCCCGGGTCCAGCCGCAACAGGCCGCCGGAGGTGGCCAGCCACAGCCGGCCCGGCGGCACCGGTTTGGGCGCGTCACTGGCGGTCGCCGTGGCCGCGTCGGCATCGGCGGGCCCGGTTTCGGGCTGGCGCGCGATCGCGGTCACTTGGCGTGCGTTCGCCGGCAGCAGCGAGGTCATGTCCTGGAAGCGGTCGCCGGACAGGTCGTAGCGGCGCAGGTGGGCGTTGTCGGTGCCGATCCAGATCGCGCCGCTGTCGTCCTGGGCCAGGGCGCGGATGCTGGCGTCGGCGGCGGCGCGGTCCGGGCGCGCGTCCTCCAGGTCGAGCACATAGCTGAAACGGGTGCCGCGCGGATCGGCCACGGCCACGCCGCGGAAGATGCCGCCGGCCCACAGCAGGCCGCCGTGGTCGATCATCAGCGCATCGACGGTGTCTTCCGGCAGGCTGGCCTCGACTCCGGGCTCGGCGTGGACGCGCTGGCTGTGGCCGGTCTGCGGGTCGTAGCGGTACAGGCCGGTGCCGAAACCGGCGATCCACAGGCGGTGGTCGGGCGCCTCGGCCAGGGCGCGCGCGTCGCGCAGGCCGGCCAGGGCTTCGTCCTCGATCTTGACCAGCACGCCGGTGCGGCCGTCGAGCCGGTACAGGCCGTCGCCGCCGCCGGCCCAGAGCACGCCGCGGTGGTCGATCAGCACGCTGCGCAGCGCGATCGCCGCGCCGATGCGCTCGACCCGGCCGTCGACGCGGATGCGGTGCAGGCCGGCGGCGCTGGCGAACCAGGCGCTGCCGTCGCGGCCCTCGGCCAGGCCCTGCCACGGCGCCGGACGGGTGGCTTCGCCGGGCAGCGCCAACAACAACTCGCGCGTGCCGGTCTGCGGGTCGAGCCGTTCCAGCCCGGCGAGGGTGCCGATCAGCACCTGCTCGCGCCACGGCAGCAGCGACACCACCTGGCGTCCGGCCTGCGACTCGGGCGCGCCGTAGCGGTGGATGCTGCCGCTGGCCAGGTCCAGCCGCGCCAGGTACTCCGAGTGCGTACCGACCCACAGCGCGCGCTGGCCGTCGAGCGCCAGCGCGGTGACGTAGCTGTCGGGCAGGCTGGCCGGGTCGCGCGGATCGTGGCGGTAGGCGAGGTAGCGCTGGCCGTCGTAGCGGTGCAGGCCGCCCTGGGTGCCGACCCAGACGAAGCCGTGCGCGTCCTGGGCGAAGGCGGTGACCGAGTTCTGGCTCAGGCCCAGCTCGCTGCCCAGGCGCGAGAAGTAGAAATCGCGGGTCGCCGCCGCCACGCGCTGCGGCCACGCCGCCGCGCACGACAGCAGGGCGATCAGGACGGCGGTCAACAGGGCGGCGGGGGACGAGGGACGCACGGACACCGTGGCGCAGGCACGCAAGAGCCGCAGTGTAGGCAGGCGCCGATGGCGGCAACAAGCACTTGCGCGCCCCGGTCGCGCTGCGCCGGCGCAACCGCGCGCGAAACCGTGCGCTGGCGCGGCCGCGGCCGGGCCGGTGTGTAGGCCGCGTGAGGGCCGGCGCGGCAAGCCGCGCGCGCGCTAAACTGGCCGCAATCCCCCTGATGGCGTGCCCGTGCCCGCGAATTCTCTTCCCCTGTTGTCCGAGGTCGAGGCCGAAAGCCTGGCCCTGACCCTCAGCACTTCGGCCGCCGAACTGCACGGCGCGCTGTGCGGCTGGCTCGCCGGCGGCGGCGCCGACGTGCGCGAATGGCCGGCGCGCGTGCTCGCCGACCCGTCCGCCGCGACCCCGGCCGCCGGCGGCGCGCTCGACCGCCTGCGCGTGGCCACGGTCGCGCAGATCGGCGACGCCGAGTTCGGCTTCGAACTGCTGCTGCCCGACGCCCAGGCCTCGCTGAGCGAACGCAGCGGCGCGCTGTTCGACTGGTGCCGCGGCTTCCTCGGCGGCTTCGGCCTGGCCGCGGGCGCGGCGCCGAACCTGTCGGAGGAAAGCCGCGAGGCGCTCGGCGACCTGGCCAAGTTCGCCGCCACCGCGCCGCAGGAAGAGGGCGACGAGGAAGACGAGGAAGCGCTGGCGGAACTGGAGGAATTCGTCCGCGTCGCCGCGCTCGGCCTGCACGGCGACGTGGCCCTGGCCGCGCGCCACCGCCAGCGGCTGAACTGAAATGCTGGCGGCGCTGACCATGCCGGCCAAGGCGCACGCGCGCCGGCGCCGGCAGCTGATGGAAATGGCCGGCCCCGACGCGATCGTGATCGTGCCGTCCGCGCACGAACTGATCCGCAGCCGCGACACCCATTACCCGTTCCGCCAGGACTCCGACCTGAGCTACCTCAGCGGTTTCCCCGAGCCCGAGTCGGTGCTGGTGCTGGTGCCCGGCCGCGTCCACGGCGAGGTGCTGCTGTTCTGCCGCGAGCGCGACCGCGAGCGCGAGGCCTGGGACGGGCCGCGCTACGGCCCGGAAGACGCGGTCGAGGCGTTCGGCCTGGACGACGCGTACCCGATCACCGACCTCGACGACATCCTGCCCGGGCTGCTGGAAGGTCGCTCGCGCGTGTACTACCACTTCGGCCGCGACGCCGAGTTCGACCTCAAGCTGATCGGCTGGCTCAACCGGGTGCGGGCGATGGTGCGCCAGGGCGCGCAGCCGCCGCACGAATTCCTGGAGCTCGGGCACCTGCTCGACGAACTGCGGTTGTTCAAGGACCGCGACGAACTGCGCTTCATGCAGCGCGCCGCCGACATCAGCGTGCTCGCCCACGAGGCGGCGATGCGCGCGGCGCGGCCGGGCGTGCACGAGTACGAACTGCAGGCCGAGATCGAATGCGTGTTCCGCCGGCATGAGGCCGAATCCGCTTACGGCAGCATCGTCGGCGCCGGCGCCAACGCCTGCGTGCTGCATTACCGCGCCAACAACGCCCAGGCCCGCGACGGCGACCTGATCCTGATCGACGCCGGCGCCGAGTATCGCGGCTACGCGGCCGACATCACCCGCACCTTCCCGGTCAACGGCCGCTTCAGCGCCGAACAGCGCGCGCTGCACGACCTAGTCGGCGCGGCCCAGGCCGCGGCGCTGGCGCAGGCGCGGCCGGGCGTGGCGTACGAAACCGGGCACTTGGCCGCGGTCGAGACCTTGACCGAAGGCCTGCTGCGGCTGGGCCTGCTCAAGGGCAGCCTGGAGCGCAACCTCGCCGAGGGCGGCTACAAGCGTTTTTACCGGCACAAGACCGGGCATTGGCTGGGCATGGACGTGCACGACGTCGGCGAGTACCGCATCGACGGCGAGTCGCGCCTGCTCGAACCGGGCATGGTGTTCACCATCGAGCCGGGCCTGTACGTCTCGCCCGACGACAGCACCGTGGAGCCGCGCTGGCGCGGCATCGGCATCCGCACCGAGGACGACGTCGCGATCACCAAGGAAGGCCACGAAGTGCTGACCGCGCGGCTGGCGCGCAGCGCGGATGAGATCGAGGCGCTGATGGCGCAGCGGCGGGCGGCGTAGGCCCGAGGCGGCGCGGACGTTCAACGGTCCGCGCGCAGCCCGCCGTCGTCATGCCCGCGGATGCGGGCATCCAGGGCTTCATCGCGACATGGCTCCGAAGTCTTTAGATCCCCGTCTTCGCGGGGATCACCGCTTGAGAGAGCCGCAACGCAGCGACTGTAGGAGCGGCGCAAGCCGCGACCGCGACAACGCAACTGCGACGAAACCTTCGTCGTCAGCGAGGTGGCGCGGTCGCGGCTCGCGCCGCTCCTACCCTCGGACTTCGATCATTCCCGCGGGCCCAACGTCTCCATCACCAGCTCGATGAACCGGCTCAGCTTCGGCAGCGGCTGGCGATCGCGCGGGTACAGCAGGTGCACCGGCCGCGGCGGCGGCAGGTCGTCTTCGAACAGCGGCACCAGCCGGCCGGCGGCGATGTCGTCGGCCAGCAGCACTTCGGGTTGCAACACGATCCCGCAACCGTCCAGCGCCGCGCGCCGCAGCGCTTCGCCGTGGTTGGAAGCGAAACGTCCGTGCAGGCGCAGCGCTTCGCCGCCGAGGCTGGCGAAACGCCAGCCGGCGTTGGGATGCCACAGCAGGTGGTTGAGGCAGCTGTGCCCGATCAGTTCGGCCGGGCTCGCCGGGGTGCCGCGCTCGCGCAGGTAGGACGGCGCCGCGCACACCATCATCCGGTACGGCCGCAGCGGCCGCGCGACGAGGTGGTCGGAATCGGGCAGCGGGCCGATCCGGATCGCGGCGTCGTAGCCCTCGGCGATCAGGTCGGCGGCGCGGTCTTCCAGGGCGAGGTCGAGGCTGACGTCCGGATAAGCGCGCAGGTAGGCGGTCGCCAGCGGCGCGATCGCGACCGTGCCCAGGGTCAGCGGCGCGCTGACCCGCAGATGCCCGCGCGGGCGCGCGCCGTCGCCGAGGCGCTCGGTCACGGTCTCGGCGCGGCGCACCTGCTCCAGCACCTGCCGCGCCTCGGCCAGGAACGCGGCGCCGGCCTCGGTCAGGCGCTGCTTGCGGGTGTCGCGCTGCAGCAGCCGCGCGCCCAGGCGCTCTTCCAACTGGCGCACGTGCTTGCCGACCATCACCGCCGACAGCCGCTGCGCCTGCGCGGCGGCGGCGAAGCTGCCGGTGTCGGCGACCGAGACGAACACCGCCATCGCGCGCAGCAGGTCCATGGCTAACCCAGGGTTAGGGGAGCGCGAAATGCTAGCGCATTCACCGTGCACGCCACGGCGCGCAGACTGCACGCCGGTTTCCCACTCCTGGAACATCCCCATGAAGATCCTGCTCGTCGGCGCCAGCGGCACCCTCGGCCGCGCCATCGCCCAGACCCTGTCCCACCACGAGATCCTCGCCGCTGGCCGCAGCAGCGCGCAGTACCCGGTCGACATCACCGACGACGCCAGCGTCGAGGCGCTGCTGCGCAAGACCGGCAAGCTCGACGCCATCGTCTCCGCCGCCGGCGCGCTGCACTTCGGCCCGCTGAGCGAAATGAAGCCGGCCGACTTCGCCATCGGCCTCAACGACAAGCTGCTCGGCCAGGTGCGGCTGGCGCTGCTGGGCCAGCATCACCTCTCCGATGGCGGCTCGATCACCCTGACCACCGGCATCGTCTCGGCCGAGCCGATCCGCGCGGGCGCCAACGCCAGCGCGGTCAACCGCGCGATCGAGGGTTTCGTCGCCGGCGCCGCCTGCGAACTGCCGCGCGGCCTGCGCATCAACGCGGTCAGCCCGAGCGTGCTGAGCGAATCGATGGACGCCTACGGCGCGTTCTTCCCCGGCTTCGAGCCGGTGCCGGCCGCGCGCGCGGCGCTGGCCTACCGGCGCAGCGTCGAGGGCGTGCAGAGCGGGCGGACGTTCGAGGTCTGGTGAGGCCGGTGGAGGTAAGCAGCGCAGGAAGGCCGCGCGGCCTTCCTGCGCTCGCTCGAACCGAGGGCTCTGAGTCCCGATGCTTCAGCTTTTGTGGAAGGGCCTTCAGGCCCGATGCTTTTCGCTCAGGTCGCGGCGATCTGAAACAAGAGCATCGGGCCTGAAGGCCCTTCCACAAAAGCTGGAGCGTCGGGCCCGAAGGCCCTTCCACGCTCAGTCGGTCCCGTCGCGCTTCAGCATCGCCTTGCCGCTGGCATGGTCGACCGGCGCGGAGGTGTGCTCGTGCACGATCTTCCACCCCTCGCCGCGCCGCGCCAGCGCCGCGCTGATGCGGTTGTCGAGCGAGCGCAGGCGCGAGCCGTCGGCGGCGTACGCGGTGTAGGTCAGCAGGGCGTGGCCGTAGGCCAGTTCCGCGCCGGCCTGGGACTGCGCGTGGGCATGGGTCACCACGACGGTGTCCTCGCCGAGCGAGCCGAACCATTCCTGCGCCATCGCCCGCCACGCCGGCAGGCCGCGCAGTTCCCAGCGGCCCCACAGGTCGAACACGTGCACGTCTTCGTCGTACAGCGCGGCGAAGGCGTCGACATCCTTGGCCTTCACCGCCGCGGCGTAGGCGTCGAGCGCGGCGAGGAAGGGATCGTGGCGGTCGTGCATGGCGGCGCTCCGGTGCGGGCGGCGCTCAGGCCGCGGCGGCGAACTCTTCGCGGGTCAGGTTGACCGGCGCGTCGTCGGTGCAGACCACGTCGTCCTCGATGCGGATGCCGCCGAACGGACGGAACGCGTCGATGCGCGCCCAGTCCACCGCGGCGGCGTGCTCGCCGCGCTTGAGGCCGTCCAGCAGCAGGTCGACGAAGTACAGGCCCGGCTCGATCGTCACCGCCATGCCCGGCTCCAGGGTGCGGGTCAGGCGCAGGTACGGGTGCCCGGCCGGCTTGTCGATGCGGCCGCCGCGGTCGCTGGCGGCGAAGCCGGCGACCTCGTGCACCTGCAGGCCGATGCCGTGGCCGATGCCGTGCGGGAAGAACACGTTGCTGACGCCGTTGGCGACCGCCGCTTCGGGCGAGACCCTGAGCACGCCGAAATCCTTGAGGATGCCGGCCAGCGCCAGGTGCGCGTCCAGATGCAACTGCTTGTAGTCGAAGCCGGCGCGCACCTGCGCGCACATGCGCTGCTGGGCCGCGTCGACCGCGTCGATCAGCGCCTGGAATTCGCCGTTCGCGTCGGCGGCGTAAGTGCGGGTGATGTCGCAGGCGTAGCCGGCATGGCTGGCGCCGGCGTCGATCAGGAAGCTGCGCGACTGCGCCGGCGCTTCGCGGCCGAGTTCCATGTAGTGCAGCACCGCGCCGTTTTCGTTGAGCGCGACGATGTTGCCGTAGGGCAGCTCGTTGGCGTCCTGGCGCGCGGCGGCGCAGTAGGCCAGGTGGATGTCGAACTCGCTGGCGCCGGCGCGGAACGCGGCCTCGGCGGCGCGGTGCGCGCGCACGCCCTTGCGCGTGGCCTCGCGCATCATCGCCACTTCGTACGGCGTCTTGAACGCGCGGTGGTACTCCAGGTAATCGATCACCGGCGGCGGATTATTCGGCGCGAACCCGCCGAGCGCGCTTTGCGGCTCGCCGAGGATCGCGCAGCGTGCCGGGTCCTGGGGCAGGTGCGCCAGCGCGTCGGACGGCTCGCGGATCACGATCACCTCGAAGTGCTCGACCCACGGCCCGCTCGGCGCCTGCGGCACCACGTGCCAGTAATCGAAGGGCTGCAGGTAGACCAGCTTGGGCTTGGCGCCCGGAGTGAACACCAGCCAGCTGCCGGGGTTGCGCACCAGCGGCACCCAGGCCTTGAACTGCGGGTTGACCGCGTAGGGATAGTCGCGATCGTCGAAGACCTGATAGTGCAGGGTGCCGCTGGGCACGACCAGGTGATCGAAACCGCCGCGCTCCAACGCTTGCGCCGCGCGGCGCTGTTGCTCGGCGAAGTGCTGCGCGTAGAGGTCGGCGGGGGAGGCGGCGGGAGCGTTCATGGCGTCGGGCGGATGGCGGGCCACAGGGCCGGGGACCGCCATTTTGCCGCATCCGCGCGCGGCGGGGCTTGCGCGGGCGGGGGATTGGCCGGGGGCGTTCGCGGCGATCCGGCCGAAAAGCGTCGGGCCTGAAGGCCCTCCCACAAAAGCCGCGCCGGCCTCGAGCCAAGGCTTCTGCGGGAAGGGCTTCGGCCCCGATGCTTTGGCTGTTGCGGGAGGGGTTTCAACCCCGATGCTTTGGCTGTTGTGGGAGGGGCTTCAGCCCCGATGCTTTCCGCTCAGGTCGCCGTGCACTCGCCTACTCGAAGCTGCCGCCCGGCGAATCCAGCCACTGCCGCAGCTGCACCATCCCGTCCTCGGGCATGGCGATGAAGCGGAAGCCCGCCCAGGTCTGCCCGGGCATGCTGGCGCGGTCCTGCCACAGCAGGTGCGCGCCGACTTCGATCGGCGCCTGCCGCGGCGCGTCGCGCAGGTCGAAGCGCAGCTGATACAGCGCGTCGTCGGCCAGCGGCATGCTGGCGATCAGCATCATGCCGGTCTCCGACAGGTTGCCCAGGTGGCCGACCACTTGTTCGGTCATGGTGTCGATCACCTGCACGGTTTCGACGATGCGGCGCCGGCGCGCGCGGCGGAACTCGTCGTTCATGCCGGCCGCTCCGGCGGCTCGTCGCGGCCGCGGCCGCCGAAGCCGCGCAACGCGTCCAGCGCGGCGTGCCAGGCGCGGTCGACCAGGCGGTTGCGTTCCTGCTCGACGATCCGCGCCTGCCCGCGCGCCAGCATCCGCGCCAGCGCGTCGAGCGAGTGCTCGGCCACGCGCTGGCCGCGATGATTGACGAACAGGGCGTTGTCGGTGACCGGGCTGAACCACGACAGCCGCCGCCGCACCGCGTCGCCCTGCTGGTTCTGCACGAATTCGAACCAGGTGCCGAACGGCAGCGCGCGCAGGCGTTCGAAGCAGGCCTGCTCGCGTTCGTCGCGCGGCGGCAGCGGCGCGCGCGGCGCGGTCGCGGCGGCGGCCGCGCCGTCCTCGCCCAGGCGGCTGCGCTGGCGCAGTTTCATCGCCAGTTCGGTGCGCGAGGCCGCGTCCTCGCCGGTGGCCGGGCCGACGGTGAGCTGGCGCGCGATCGCGCGGGCGTCGTCGCCGTGGTAGCCGACCAGGGTCAGCGCGTGCTCGATGTCGCCGTCCAGGCCGTGCAGCCGCGCGCCACCGCCGCCCTGGTTGGCGGCCACGATCTGGCCGGTGATCTGCAACTGCCGTTGCCAGGCGTCGGAATCTTCGCCGTGGCGCAGCTGGGTCAGGGTCAGCACGTCGGTCCAGGCCTGGCTCAGCAGGGTCTGGACGAAGCGCGGCAGGCGCTGGCCGGCGCCGGTTCCCTGTTCGACCAGATCGGACAGCGCCTGTTGCGCGCGGCGCTTGGCCAGTTCGAGCTTTTCCTTGCCGCGCGCGGCCTCGACATGGCGGCGCTCGGCCACCTCGGCCTTGCGCGCCAGCGCATGCAGGTGCTCCTGCAGGCGCTGGTTGGCCGAATCGAACGCCTGCGCCGAGCCGCGCTGCTCGACCACGTGCTCGACCGCCTGGCGCAGCGGTTCGTGCAGCTGCGGGTCGGCCTCTTCGGCCGGGGTCCAGCGCGCGCCGGCCTCGGCCACGGTGTTGAGCAGTTGCAGCGCCGGGTGGCCGTCGGCCGCCAGCAGCGAGCGGTCGCGCAAGGCGGCGTGCAGCAACGGCGTCTGCAGGCGGTTGAGCAGGTTGGAGATCACCGCGTCGCCGCGCAGGCGCTGGTCGATCTCGTCGAACAGCAGGCCCAGCAGTTCGAACACGTCGCCGTCCTCGCGCGACAGCGCGGCTTCGGCGCCGGCGGCGCGGCGTTGGGCGAGCAGGGCCTGGCGCAGGTCGGCGATCTTGCGCAGCGGCTGGGCGCCGCGGCCGGCGGCCTCGTCCAGGCCGGCGATGAGTTCGATCAGTTCGCCGGTGGCCAGGGCCGGCGGCGCGGGCGGCGCGTCGGCCTGCGGCGGGCGCGGGCGCAGTTTCTCGACCAGGTCGCGGCGCTCGGACAGCCAGCGCTGCAGGGTGGCGAAGTCGAGCGCGTCGGCGGCCGGCGCGGCGGCCGCCGCGGTCCAGGCGGTGTGCGGACGCGGACCGGCGGCGGGGGCCGGCGCGGCGCCGGGTTCGCGCGCGGTCTCGGCCGCGGGGTCGGCTTCGGCGCGCGGCGCCGGCGCGGGCTTGTCCTGCGCGCTCGGCCGCGCGCGCAGCGGCACGAACGACAGGCTCGGCAGCACGTTGTCGCGCGCCAGCAGCAGGTTCATCGATTCGACCAGGGCGCTGTAGCCCAGCATCACTTGCTGGTCGAACACGCGGTACAGGTCCAGCCGCGATTCCAGCGGGATCTGCAGCGGCTGGCAGGCCTGGGCGAAGCGGCGGATCAGCCGGTGCGGACCGACCGGCAGGCGTTCGCTGTCGAACGCCGGCGCTCCGGCCAGCACGCCGAAGCGCTGGCCCAGCAGCAACAGGCCGAGCCCGGCGCGCGACTCGTGGCGGCTGGCGAGGCTGCGCAGGACGGTGGCTTCGTCGATCTCGCTGTCTTCGACCAACCGAAGCTCGCGAAACTCAGGCGCCGCAGACGCAGCCGGGCGCGACGTCCCTTCCGCCGCCGCCTCCCGCACCCGCGACAGCTCCGCCTCCAGCCCCACCAGATAGCGCGGAATCAGATCCGAGCGCCGCAACCGCACCAGCCGCAGCGTTTCCAGATAGCCCGACTGCAGCCCCGGATTGCGCGCCTGGTCGGCCTGGCGGAACAGTTGTTGCTCGAATTCGGCCAGCATCCGCTCCATCTGCGGCGCGATCTCGTCGCTGACCAGCGCGTAGAGCTGCTCCAACAGCCGGCGCACGCGGCGCGGCAAGGCGGCCGTGGCCAGGGTGGCCCGAGGCGAGGCGTCCAGGGGGTCGAACGTGGCGGGCATGTGCATTCGGTACTGACGACCGGGAAATATAACCACGCCTCCCCGGCGCCCGCCCAGCCCGGCGGAGCGGGCGCGGCGGACCGCCGACAGGAGGCGACCATTGGCACAAACGCGTAGTCCCCGACGCGGCGGCCAGCAGCGAGTCTCAGTGCCGCGATGTGTCTGGGCCGTGATGCCGGCGGCGCGGCTTGCGGCCGGCTCAGGCGGCGACCGTTTCTTCCACGGCCGACGCGTCCAGGGCGGGCGCGCTGAGCGTGGTCGCGCTTAGGGCAAGCCCGCTCAAGTGGGCCTGCTCAGAACCGCCGCGCTCAACGCAGTCGCACTTAAAGCAGCCGCACTCACAGCAATCGCGCCGCGCCCGTGTCGTCCGTGGCGGCATCCTCATCCAGGAACAGCGCCACCACGTCGTTGGTGAAACGCCGGCCCAGCTCGGTCGGCCGGACCCGGTCGCCGTCGCGCTCCAACCAGCCCGCGGCCATGGCCTCGGCCAACTGCGCGGCGATCGCGTCGCGGCCCAGGCCGGTGGAGGCCTCGAAGGAATCCAGCGAGAAGCCCTCGACCAGCCGCAGCGCATTGAGCATGTATTCGAACGGCCGCCGCGCCGGCGCGATCCGCTCGTCGCCGCCGATCGCCGCCGCGGTGCCGGCCTGGGCCAGGTAGGCGGTGGGATGCTTGAGCTTCCAGCGCCGCGCGATCGCCTGTTCGGCGCCGAGGCTGATCTTGCCGTGGGCGCCCGCGCCGATCCCGAGGTAGTCGCCGTAGCGCCAGTAGTTGAGGTTGTGCTTGCACTGCCGCCCGGGCCGGGCGTAGGCGCTGACCTCGTACTGGCCGTAGCCGCGCTGCGCGAGCAGGGCCTGGCAGCGTTCCTGGATGTCCCAGGCGTTGTCCTCGTCGGGAATGTCCTGCGGCGGGCGCGCCGCGAACACGGTGTTGGGCTCCAGGGTCAGCTGGTAATGCGAGATGTGCGCCGGTTCCAGCGCGAACGCGCGCTCCAGGTCGTACTCGGCCATCGCCAGGGTCTGGCCGGGCAGGGCGTACATCAGGTCGAGGTTGAAATTGTCGAAGCCGGCGTCGCGGGCCAGTTTCACCGCCGCCTCGGCCTCGGCGCTGCCGTGGATCCGGCCCAGCCGCTGCAGGCAGCCGTCGTCGAAGCTCTGGATGCCGAAGCTCAACCGGTTGACCCCGGCCGCCTTGTACAGCTCGAAGCGGCCGTGTTCGGCGGTGCCCGGGTTGGTCTCCAGGGTGATCTCGCAGCCCGGGGCGAAGCGCAGGCGCGCGCTGGCCGCCTGCAGGAAGCGGTCGATCGCCTCCGGCGGGAACAGGCTCGGGGTGCCGCCGCCGAAGAACACGCTGTGCACGGTGCGGCCCCAGACCAGCGGCAGGTCGTGCTCGAGGTCGGCGACCAGCGCATCGACATAGGCCGCGAACGGCGGCGCGCCGCGGGCTTCGTGCGAGTTGAAGTCGCAGTACGGGCATTTGCGCACGCACCAGGGCAGGTGCACGTACAGCGACAGCGGCGGGGGAACGAGGGCGACGCTCAAGAGGCGGGCACCGGGCGGCGAAGGCCCGGGAATCGGTCGGGGGAAGGCGCGCAGTTTAGCCCGCCCGGGCAGGGGCGGCGCGGGTAGGGCGGGAAGGCGGGGCGCGAAGGCTGGGCGAGCGCGGCGCGGCGAAGCGGCCGCTACCGGTTCCCTGGCGGTGTCCCCGGCCGGAGGCGGCTCCCCGGCCTCAGCGCTCCAGCGACGACGCCCCGTACCGCCGCGCCGCCAGCAGCGCGCGCAGATTGGTATCCAGGGCCACGTCGGGCCGCACCTGCACCACCTGGCGGATGATCGAAGCCAGCGGCTCGGCGCGGCCGTCGCCGGACATGTCGCCGTCGAACAAGGTCACCGTGGTCCAGCGCCGGTGCGCGGCCGGGGCCAGGCGCAGCTCCAGGGTCGAGGTCAGGCGCAGGCGCCCGTCCTTGGCCCGGTGCAGGGACATGGCCTGCACTTCCTCCGGCGCGAAGCTGCGGCTGCGGTGCAGGCTGGTGATGTTGGCATAGCGGATCGCGCCGTCGCCGGCGGCGCCCAGGCTGACCCGCTGCACCGCCGCCGCGGCGACCAGCCCGACCAGCGCGGCCAGCAGCCACAACGCGAACCGGAACTCGCTGGCGAAATCGGTGGCGCCGGTCTGCAGCCCGTCCTGGCGGATCCACACCGCGATCGGCAGGGCCAGCAGGTACAGCACCGCGACCGTGGCCACGGTGTGGCCGCCGGTGCGGAATGCGCGGCGATGCGGGGCGTCGGCGCGCAGCATCCGGTTCACCGGGCCAGCTCCGGCAAGCGTTCGCGCAGCGCGGCCAGGGCGCGGGCGCGGTGGCTGACCCGGTTCTTGAGCGCGTCGTCGATCTCGCCGGCGGAAATGTTGTGTTCGGTGTCGAGGAACACCGGCTGGTAGCCGAAGCCGCGGCTGCCCTGGCGCCGGTGCAGGATGCGCCCGTTCCAGACGCCCTCGGCGATGATCGGACGCGGGTCGCCGGCGTGGCGCAGGGCCACGATCACCGCATAGAAATGCGCGCCGCGGCGCTTGTCGGGCACGTCCTTGAGCGCGGCCAGCAGCTTGTCGATGTTGCCTTCGTTGTCGCCGTGGCGGCCGCTGTAGCGCGCCGAATACAGGCCCGGGGCGCCGCCGAGCGCGTCCACGCAGATGCCCGAATCGTCGGCCAGCGCCGGCAGGCCCGTGACCGCACTCGCGTGCCGGGCCTTCAGCAGCGCGTTCTCGACGAACGTGCTGCCGGTTTCCTCGATGTCCTCGACCCCCAGGTCCGATTGCGCCACCAGTTCGATGCCGGTGGCGCCGAGCAGGTCGCGCAGCTCCACCAGCTTTCCGGCGTTGCTGCTGGCCAGCACCAGTTTCATGCTTTCAATTCCAGCAAATCCCAGCGATTACCGTACAGATCTTCGAATACGGCGACCGTGCCGTAGGTCTCGACGCGCGGAGATTCCAGGAAGCGCACGCCCTGGGCGCGCATCGCGGCGTGGTCGCGATGGAAGTCGTCGGTGTGCAGGAAGAAGCCGACCCGGCCGCCGGTCTGGTCGCCGATGCGCGCGCGCTGGTTTTCGTCGGCGGCTTGCGCCAGCAGCAGCGCGGTCTGCGCGCCGGCGGCCGGCGCCACCCGCACCCAGCGCTTGCCGCCGCCGAGGTCGATGTCTTCGAGCAGGGCGAAGCCGAGCGCGCGGGTGTAGTAATCGATGGCGCGGTCGTAGTCGTCCACGACCAGGGTGATGCTGCCGATGCTGCGATTCATGCGTAAGCCTTGCGAACAGGGAAAAACGTTGCGGTCGTAGTCGAAGCCGCGCCGGGTCGGGCCGCCGCCCAGGCACACAACGCGCAGGCGGCGCGAACGGGGCTGCCGCGCGCGCGACCGCCGTGCCGATCGCGCCGCGCGCGGGCGCGACGCCGTCGGGGCGATTGAACGCGACCGGCGCCGGAAAGTTCAGCGCCCGACGCGCGAACTGCGATGCAGTGCGCGCAAGCCGGGCGGCGCGGATGCGGAGTTTTGCCGTGGTTGGCGCCAATGCGAACGGGCGGGAGGAAAGAAATAACGAGCGAAGAGGACCGATCCCCCATCGCCCGCCGCGTCTTTCCTGCCCGCCCGCGAGTGGCGCCGTCGATGTCGTTGCGGCGCGCGCGCGCCGCGGCTCAGCCAGTCAGCGCCTGGCGCTGCTTCTCCACCAGTTCGCCGATGCCGGCCTGGGCCAACGCCAGCAGCGCATCGAGTTCCTCGCGCCGGAACGCGTGGCCCTCGGCGGTGCCCTGCAGTTCGATGAAGCCGCCGCCGTCGTTCATGACCACGTTCATGTCGGTGTCGCAGTCGCTGTCCTCGGCGTAGTCCAGGTCCAGCACCGGGGTGCCGCGGTAGATGCCGACCGACACCGCCGCGACCGCGCCGAAGATCGGGTCGCGGTTGATCTCGCGCCGCGCCTGCAGCCAGCGCACCGCGTCGACCAGGGCCACGTAGGCGCCGGTGATCGCCGCGGTGCGGGTGCCGCCGTCGGCCTGCAGCACGTCGCAGTCCAGGGTGATGGTGCGTTCGCCGAGCGCCTTGCGGTCGATGCAGGCGCGCAGGGCGCGGCCGATCAGGCGCTGGATCTCCAGGGTCCGCCCGCCCTGCTTGCCGCGCGCGGCCTCGCGGTCGCTGCGGGTGTGGGTGGCGCGCGGCAGCATGCCGTACTCGGCGGTGACCCAGCCCTCGCCCTTGCCGCGCAGGAATGCCGGCACCTTGTTGTCGACGCTGGCGGTGCACAGCACCCGGGTCTGGCCGAAGCTGACCAGGACCGAGCCCTCGGCGTGGCGGGTGTAGCCGCGCTCGATGGTCACCTCGCGCAACTGGTCGGCCAGGCGGCCGCTGGGACGCGCGACCGGGCCGGATTGGGGGCCGGCCGAGGCCTGGGCGGGGGCGGCGATGGGACCGGTCATGGCGCGGCGTTACCGTTTTGAGGGCCGGCGAGTTTACCATTCACCCCCCGTAAGGCTCGGAAACCTGCGAATGATCCGCAGCATGACCGCCTTCGCCAGCGGCGAACGCGCGACACCCTGGGGCACGCTCGGCTGCGAGCTGCGCTCGGTCAACCACCGCTTCCTCGAGCTGGGCGTGCGCCTGGCCGACGAGCTGCGGGTGCTGGAACCGGCCCTGCGCGAACGCATCGCCGCCCGCGTCGGCCGCGGCAAGCTCGACCTGACCCTGCGCCTGCGCGCGCCGGAAGGCGGCGACGCGCTGCAGCTCAACCCGAGCCGCCTGCGCGAGCTCAGCGACCTGGCCATCGACCTGTCCGCGCGCTTCCCGGCGCTGCGCACCGAGTTCACCGAGCTGCTGCAGTTCCCCGGCGTGCTGCAGGCGCAGGCCACCGATCCCGCCGCGCTGCAGGCCGAAGCGCTGGCGCTGCTGGACGACGTGCTCGACGAATTCGTCGCCTCGCGCGAACGCGAGGGCGGCAAGCTCGCCGCGGCGATCGGCGAGCGCGTGGACGGCATCGAGCGCATCGCCGGCGAAGTCCGCGCGATGATGCCGGCGATCCGCGCCGGCCAGCGCGCCAAGCTGGAAACCCGCCTGGCCGACCTCGCCCAGCCGGCCGACAACGGCCGCCTGGAGCAGGAACTGGTGCTGTGGCTGCAGAAGCTCGACGTCGAGGAAGAGCTCGACCGCCTCAACGCCCACGTCGCCGAGGCCCGCCGCGTGCTCAAGCTGCGAGAAGCGGTCGGCCGCCGCCTGGACTTCCTGCTGCAGGAGTTCAACCGCGAGGCCAACACCCTGGGCTCCAAGTCGGTCGACGCGCGCAGCTCGGCCGCCGCGGTCGAGCTCAAGGTGCTGATCGACCAGGCGCGCGAGCAGATCCAGAACATCGAGTAAAGAGCGAAGAGGAGCGAGGAGCGAGCGCAAGCCGCTTTCGCTCACTTCTCATTCCCCTCTTCTCACTTCTCGCTCTTGCTACATCTCCAAGCGGACATTCCACCGACCCATGCGCGGAACCCTCTACATCGTCGCCGCTCCCTCCGGAGCCGGAAAATCCAGCATCGTCAACGCGGTGCTCGCGCGCGACCCGAACATCCGCCTGTCGATCTCGTTCACTTCGCGCAAGCCGCGTCCGGGCGAGCGCCATGCCGAGCACTACCACTTCGTCAGCGAGCAGGAGTTCGAGGCGATGGTCGCCGAGGGCGACTTCTTCGAGCACGCGCGCGTGCATGGCGACTGGAAAGGCTCGGCGCGGCAGTCGGTGGAACCGTTCCTGGCGGCCGGCAAGGACGTGCTGCTGGAGATCGACTGGCAGGGCGCGCGCCAGGTGCGCAAGAAGGTGCCCGACGCGGTCAGCGTGTTCATCCTGCCGCCGTCGCGGCAGGCGCTGGAATCGCGCATGCGCTCGCGCGGGCAGGACACCGAGGAAGTGATCGGCCAGCGCCTGGCCGCTGCGCGCGATGAGATGTCGCACTACGGCGAGTTCGACTACGTCATCGTCAACGAGATCTTCGACACCGCGGTGGACGAGATGTGCGCGATCTTCACCGCCAGCCGGCTGCGGCGCGAGGCGCAGGTGGCGCGGCATTCGCGCCTGATCACGGCGCTGCTGGTCGACGAGGGCTGAGGCCCGCCCGGTCGCGATGAGGCTGGAAGCCCGCCTGTAGGAGCGACGCGAGTCGCGACCGCGGGGTTCTGGTCTTGCGCCGAATGTGGGGTGTCGCGGTCGCGGCTTGCGCCGCTCCTACAGGGGGTATCGGGTTGATTCGTAAGGGTTAATTGCCCGAAACCTTGCGTTTCGGGGCGCTTGCGCCTAGACTTCCCGGTCCCCATCCGTTTGCAAGACGGCCGACCCGGCCGCAGGAGCCCCATGGCCCGCATCACCGTCGAAGATTGCCTGGAAGTGGTCCCCAACCGCTTCGAACTCGTCATGCTGGCCGCCAAGCGCGCCCGCCAGCTGGCCAACGGCGTCGAGCCGCAGCTCGACAACAGCGAAGCCAACGACAAGCCGACCGTGCTGGCGCTGCGCGAAATCGCCGCGCGCCAGGTCAACCCGGACTACATCGACGCGGTCGAGAAGGCCGAGCGCGAGCGCAAGGAACGCGAAGCCCTGGAATGGGCCGCGGCCGAAGTGGTGGCCGACGACGACCTGTCCAAGGGCGACGACTGAGTCCCCCGGCCCGCCGCCGCGCGGGCCGCCCGCAGCCTCGCCCCGCCGGGCGCAGGCCGCGACCGAGAAACGGCTCCGCTTCGCGGGGCCGTTTTCTTTTTGGGCCCGTCCGTTGTTGGCCCGCTTTCGAACCCGCCCGCCGTTGCCGGCTGCCGCCGGGCTGATGTGGGAGGGGCTTCAGCCCCGGCGCTCTGGTGTCCGATCTCGGCGATTTGAGCGGAAAGCATCGGGGCTGAAGCCCCTTCCACAACAGCGGGCGGCCCCTGCATCCAGCGCGGATCCGGCCGTCGAGCCCACGTTTTCCTGAACGCCGCCGTCGCCCGCCGTCGCGTCCCGCGCCCGATTGCTTGCGCCTCATCTCACCGCCGCCACATCCAGAACATGACGATGCGTTGCCACGTGCCGTACCGCGCGCGTAAATTTCCGTTATGACCCCTGCCGAGCCCGCGCTGAAGACCTATCCCGCCGCTCCCGAAGACACGGAGCTGCCGGACTACGTGCGCGAGCTGGAACTGGCCGCGCACTACCTGCCCGAGCCCCAGCGCCAGCAACTGCGCCGGGCCTGGGCGGTCGGCGCCGCCGCGCACGCCGGGCAGACCCGCAAGTCCGGCGAGCCCTACATCACCCATCCAGTGGCGGTGGCCAAGGTCCTGGCCGAGCAGGGCCTGGACATCGAGACCCTGGTCGCGGCGATCCTGCACGACACCATCGAGGACACCCCGGTCACGCGCGAGTGCCTGGCCACCGAGTTCGGCGCGACCGTGGCCGAACTGGTCGACGGCGTCACCAAGCTCGACAAGCTGCAGTTCCGCGACCGCCAGGAGGCCGCCGCCGAGAGCTTCCGCAAGATGCTGCTGGCGATGGCGCGCGACCTGCGGGTGATCCTGATCAAGCTCGCCGACCGCCTGCACAACATGCGCACCCTCGGCGCGCAGAGCGCCGAGGCGCGACAACGCATCGCCCTGGAAACGCTGGAGATCTACGCCCCGATCGCCCAGCGCCTGGGCATGAACCTGATCAAGGCCGAACTGCAGGACCTCGGCTTCCGCGCCATGCACCCCTGGCGCCACGCGGTGATCGAAAAGCGCATCCGCACCCAGCCGGTGGTGCGGCGCGAATCGCTGGTGCAGATCGAGGCGCACCTGGCCCAGCGGCTGGCGAAAGAGAAGCTGCCGCACCGGCTGATCAGCCGGGTGAAGTCGCCGTGGAGCATCTACACCAAGATGCACAACGAGCATAAGAGCTTCAACCAGGTCATGGACGTGTTCGGCTTCCGCGTCGTGGTCAAGAACGTGCCCGACTGCTACCACGCGCTGGGCGTGGTGCATTCGGCGTACAAGCCGCTGGACGGGCGCTTCCGCGACTTCATCGCGATCCCCAAGGCCAACGGCTACCAGTCGCTGCACACCGTGCTGTTCGGCCCCTACGGCTCGCCGGTGGAAGTGCAGATCCGCACCGAGGACATGGACCTGGTCGCCGAGCGCGGCATCGCCGCGCACTGGTCGTACAAGCACGGCGGCGAAGGCCCCAACAGCGCGCAGTCGCGCGCGCACAGCTGGATCGCCAACCTGGTCGAGTCGCAGCGCGCGACCGGCTCGTCGCTGGAGTTCCTGGAGAACGTCAAGGTCGACCTGTTCCCGGACGAGGTCTACCTGTTCACGCCGAAGGGCGACATTCTTTCGCTGCCGCGCAATTCCACCGCGCTGGACTTCGCCTACGCGGTCCACACCGACGTCGGCAACCGCGCGGTCGCCGCGCGCGTGGACGGCAAGCTGGTGCCGCTGCGGACCAAGCTGGCCAGCGGTCAGCGGGTCGAGATCATCACCGCCAAGTCGTCCTCGCCCAAGCCGCAGTGGCTGGAGTTCGTGGTCTCGGGCAAGGCCCGCACCTCGATCCGCCAGCAGCTCAAGCAGCTCGAACACGAGGACGCGGTGCAGCTCGGCCACCGCATGCTCGACCGCGCGCTGGAATCGTTGGAGACCTCGCTCGACCGCACTCCGGCGCTGCGCCTGGAGGCCTACCTCGGCGAGAACCGCTATCCGCGCCTGGAGGCGTTGCTGGCCGACATCGCGCTGGGCAACCGCATGCCCAACCAGGTCGCGCTGGCGCTGGCGCGCGAGGCGCCGGGCAAGTCGCGCGGGCGCGCCATCGACCGGCCGCGCCTGCCCGAGGACAAGATCCTCATCACCGGCTCCGAGCGCGGCGTGATCAGCTTCGCCAACTGCTGCCTGCCGTTGCCGGGCGACGAGATCATGGGCTACCACACCGCCGGCCGCGGCATCGTGGTGCACCGGCTGGATTGCCCGAACGTCGCCGACTACCGCAAGTCGCCCGACCGCTGGGTGGCGATCGGCTGGGACCGGCAGGTCTCCGGCGACTTCGCCGCCGCGCTGCGGATCGAAGTCGACAACCGCCCCGGCTCGCTGGCCCAGGTCGCGGCGGCGATCGCCGAAGCCGAATCCAATATCGACCGCGTCGAGTACCTGGAACGCGACGCCAATATCGCGGTGATGCGCTTCGCCATCGAAGTGCACGACCGCCGCCACCTCGCCGACGTGATGCGGCGGGTGCGGCGCCTGCCGGTGGTGTTGGGCGTGCAGCGGATGTGAGCCGCCGGCGGCGGCCGTCGGCCGTCGCGGGAATGAAGGACGCGCGCAAAAGCGGACTGGGAGGCGCGTGGGGTTCGCGGTCCCGGCGCGGCGGCATACTGGCGGGCATCGAGCGTCGGCAGGCGGCCTGCTTGCGCCGCGCAACGGTTTGCGGCGCGCGATCCAGCCGCTACGATGCTCGCGTTCCGTGTCGCTATATCCCCTTCATTTCCGGCTGCCAATCCATGTCCCGCGAAATCATCCAGACCGACAAAGCCCCTGCCGCCATCGGCCCGTACTCGCAAGCCGTGCGCGTGGGCGACACCGTCTACCTTTCCGGCCAGATCGCGCTCGACCCGTCGAGCGGGCTGGTGGTGGAGGGCGACATCGAAGCGCAGGCGCACCGCGCGTTCCAGAACCTCAAGGCGGTGTGCGAAGCCGCCGGCGGCTCGCTCGCCGACATCGCCCGACTGGGCCTGTACCTGACCGACCTGGGCGCGTTCGGCAAGGTCAACTCGGTGATGGGCGAGTACTTCAACCCGCCGTATCCGGCGCGTTCGACCGTGGAAGTCTCGGCGCTGCCGCGCGGGGTCGCGTTCGAAGTCGATGCGGTGATGGTGTTGCGCTGAGGTTGTCGCCCAGCCGCGATGCACGCGAAAGGCCGCCCGACCGGGCGGCCTTTCGCATTATTGAATGCGGTTGCACTTGCTTCGTGTAGGAGCGGCGCAAGCCGCGACCGCGACAATTGGACTGCGGTGGACGTTCGCTGCTGTCGAGCGAAAAGCCGAGAACGACACCGGCGCGGGTTGCGGCAGCGTCCGTCGTCATCGCCTGTCGCGGTCGCGGCTTGCGCCGCTCCTACAGGGGCTTCGGCCAGCAATACCGCAGCCGCCCACCGTCATTCCGGCGAAAGCCGGAATCCATTTTGATCTTGCTGTTGCTGTTGCTGTTGCCGGTCGCTCGGACGCAACCCCACGTGAAGCCCATGTTCCGCAGCCCCGGAGGGCGTGCGCATGGATGCGCACGCGCGCCATGGGGCAGGATGCCCCTTATGGCGCGGCCCCGCGCCCCTTTCGAGCCCTAGTGGCTCTTGATCCGAAAAAGAACAGGCCTTTTCTTTGGTTGCTGGTCTCTAACCTCAAGTGCATCACCTCAGTGAGGCACTGTGAATGGGTCAGCAGTATTCGCATCTGAGCGCAGAAGAGCGCGGGGCCATCATGGTCTTGATCGCCCAAGGGGCGAGCGGACGGCAAATCGCCCAGACGTTGGGTCGGGCGCAAAGCACAATTGCTCGCGAGTTGCGCCGTAATGGGTTTCGGTCCCATTCGGGGCCGCCGCTGCGCGGACGCCCTCGTTTCGACCCTGGCTACGATGCGACCCGGGCGGGCCGGCGGGCCCAGCGACTGCGGCGACGGGCGCGGGTGCGCCGCAAGCTGCGACGCGACACCGTGCTGTGGCGACGCGTGCGCTATTGGCTGGAACGGTGCTGGTCGCCGCAACAGATTGCCGACAAACTGCGGGATCTGTACCCGGACCGGCCCTGGCTGCGCGTGTCGCACGAAACGATCTATACCGCGATTTATGCGATGCCGCGCGGCGAATTGCGCCGCCAGGTGACCCGTCTGCTGCGGCAGGGGCGCAAGTCCGGCCGCCGCACGCGCCAGGGAAGCGACGCCCGCGGCCATCTGCCGGATCTGCCCAACATCCGCCTGCGGCCGCCGGCCGCGCATGAGCGCCTGATGCCGGGGCATTGGGAGGGCGACCTGATCGTGGGCGCGCACAACCGCTCGGCGATTGGGGTATTGGTCTGCCGCCGCACCTTGTACGTCAAGCTGGTCAAGCTCGCCGACGCGACCGCGCACACGGTGCTGGAGGCCTTCAGCTCGGCGTTCGAAGGCGTGCCGGAAAGTTTGAAGAAGACCTTGACCTACGACCAGGGCAAGGAAATGGCATCGCATCGGCAGTTGAGCGAACGCACCGGTTTAGCGATCTACTTCGCCGACCCCCATAGCCCGTGGCAACGCGGAACCTGCGAAAACACCAACGGCTTGTTGCGGCAATACTTTCCCAAGGGCACCGATCTGTCGGTGCATTCTGCGCAGCGCCTCAAAGAGGTGGCGTGGGAAATGAACAACCGCCCCCGCCGTAGCCTGGGCAGGCGCTCGCCCGTCGAGGTGCTCTATGAGGAACTCAAAAACCCGCGGGCGCAGGGTGATGCACTTGGACATTGACTCCGCCAACCAAAGAAAAACGCTTGTTTAAGGTCAAAAGCCACTAGGTCCAGCACCTTTCGCGGGGATGCGCCGTAAGGGGCATCCATGCCCCTACGGCGCACGCGCGCATCCATGCGCGCGCCCTCCGGGTCTGCGGGACATGGGCCTCAAGCGAAGTGGCGGGGGCAGCAAGGGCAACAACAACAGCAGCAACAGCAACAACAGCAACAGGTTTCAGATTCAGGCCTTCACCACCCCGGCTAAAAGCTGTGCTTGCGCCGCAGCCGGATTCGCGCGGCCGCAGCTTGCCCAGCGCCTACAGGAACGATGCGCGCCGCCGCGCACCCTACCTGCGCTCGCGCGCCATCTCCGTCCACAACCGCTCGCGCAACGCGCGCGGAGTCTCCCCGGTCAACCGCTTGAACGCGCGCCGGAAATCGCGCGGATCCTTGTAGCCGATCGCCGCGCCGACGCTGGCGATGCTCGGCCCGCGCTCGCGCAGC
The DNA here is from genome assembly GCF_023617245.1 of Lysobacter enzymogenes. Lineage (NCBI taxonomy): Bacteria > Pseudomonadati > Pseudomonadota > Gammaproteobacteria > Lysobacterales > Lysobacteraceae > Lysobacter > Lysobacter enzymogenes. The sequence continues at coordinate 4,876,627 of NZ_CP067396.1, read as the reverse complement.
AGCGCGTAGGCGCGGTCGATGCGCAGGCGGTCGTGGATCTCGTGGAAGCTGGTGCCTTCGCCGGTCAACTGCCGCCGCAGCGTGCGTTCGCTGACGTGCATCTGCGTGGCGATGTCGGTGAGCTTGGGGTCCTGCGGCAACTGCGCGCGCAGCAGGCGCTCGACCGCGGCGGTGGCTTCGCCGGGCACCGCGCCGGACGGCATCTGCGCCTCGCACAGCGCCAGCACCTGTTTCGAGGCGATCGGGTTGTGGGTCGGCAACGGCGCGGCCAGCCAGTCCGCGTCCAGCACCAGCCGGTCCTGCGGCTGGTCGAAGGCCAGCGGGCAGCCGAACACGTCGTCGTACTTGGCCCGGTACTCCGGCTCGGGGTAGCTGAATTCCAGGCGCTGCGGCCGCAGCTTGTCGCCGACCAGGCCGCGCGCCAGGGCCAGGCAGCTGCTGAAGAATTCCTCGGCGACGAAGCGGTGGATCGACGGGAAGGCGATGGTCATCTGCCCGGCCAGCGCCAGGGTGCCGGATTCCGACGCGCTCTCGACGAAGCGCATCAGGCTGCCGACCACCGGAGTGAAGCGCAGGCCGATCTGCAGCGCTTCGCCGAAGGTCGCCGCGGTGGTCATCGCCAGCCCGAGCAGGCCGAAGTTGCCGACGTGCTGGGTCCGGCCGATGTCCAGGCCGATGCTCGGCGGCAGCACCTTGAGCGCGCGCTCGATCACCACCGCGGTCGGGCGGTCGGGCAGGCGCACGCCGGGGTCGCTGACCTGGGCCCGGCTCAGCCCGGTGCCGGCGAACCAGTCGTCGCTGGGCGCGCCGATCCGGTCCGCGGTTTCCAGCAGACCCCACAGCAGGTTCGGCGACATCAGCGCGACGTCGCCCTTGGCATCGCCCTTGTCGATGCCGTCTTGGTCGGATGGCTGGCGCATCGCCCCTCACGATACTCGGCCGCACGGTTGACCGCGAATGCCCCCCTAGTGTGCCGCAATCGCCCTCACGCGCGCTCGCGACTGCGTCGGAGACTCGTCACTTAGCCACCGTCGGCATGCCGCGCCGCAACACGCGCGACGCGGCGCCGCCACCGCCTCGGGGAACCTCATGAAGCCGTCGATGAACCCGCCTTGCCTGCCGCTGCGCGCCTGCCTTCTCGCCGCGGCCGTCGCCGCCGTCGCCGCCTGCGGCCCCGAGCAGGCGCAGCACACGCCGACCCCCGAGGTCGCCGCCGGCGACGCCGCGTTCGCCGAAACCCTGCGCACCAAGCTGATCGACGCCAAGCCCGGCGATGTGATCGAGGTCCCGCCCGGGCGCTACAGCTTCGACCGCAGCCTGACCCTGCGCGTGGACGGGGTGACCCTCCGCGGCGCCGGCCCGGACAAGTCTGTGCTCAGCTTCAAGGGCCAGAAGGCCGGCGCCGAAGGGCTGCTGGTTAACGCCAGCAACTTCTTGATCGAGAACATCGCCATCGAGGACAGCAAGGGCGACGGGCTCAAGGTCAACGAAGGCGAGCACATCACCATCCGCAACGTGCGGGTCGAGTGGACCGGCGGGCCGAGCACCAAGAACGGCGGCTACGGGCTGTACCCGGTCAAGACCCGCAACGTGCTGATCGAGAACTCGGTGGCGATCGGCGCGTCCGACGCCGGCATCTACGTCGGCCAGTCGCGCGACGTGATCGTGCGCAACAGCCGCGCCGAGTTCAACGTCGCCGGCATCGAGATCGAGAACACGGTCAACGCCGACGTCTACGACAACACCGCCACCAACAACACCGGCGGCATCCTGGTGTTCAACATGCCGGCGCTGTCGCAGCAGGGCGGGGCGATCCGGGTCTACAAGAACAAGGTGTTCAAGAACAACACCGCCAACTTCGGTGCCAAGGGCACGCCGGTGGCGAGCGTGCCGGCCGGCAGCGGCGTGGTGGTCAACTCCAACGACGACGTCGAGATCTTCGACAACGACATCAGCGACAACGCCACCACCAACATCATCGTCTCCAGCGTCTATTCCACCGGCTATAAGGACGACAAGGCCTCCAGCGAGTTCGACCCTTATCCCGAGCGCATCAACATCTACGGCAACCGCTTGAAGGGCGGCGGCGATTCGCCCGACGGCTTCGACCTGAAGGCGCTCAAGACCGCGCTGTTCGGCTTGAGCGGCCATCTGCCGGACGTGCTGTGGGACGGCTATGCCAACACTCAGCGCAAGGAAGGGCCGCAGATCTGCATCCGCGACGTGTCCGGCGTGGTCAACGCCGACGGCCCCGGCGGCTACAAGAACCCGAGCCAGGACACCAAACCCTACGCGTGCGAGCTGCCGAAGCTGCCGGCCATCGATCTCAAGCGCGGCTGACCGATGTCCGGATTGTCGATGCGTTGCGTCGTTGCCGTGCTGTTGTCGTTGCTGGTCGCAGGGTGCAGCAAACCGCAGGAGCCGGCGCCGGCCGCCCAAGGCGCAGTGCCCGCCGCGCCCGCGGCGCTCGCCGCCGACGCGCCGTGGGCGCCGGTGCGGTTCTTCGCCGACGGCCAGCCCGAGAACCTGGCCGACTGGAACCTGCTGCGCGTGGCCGGCGGCCGCCTGCAGCTCAACCGCGAGGTGTTGCCCTACGACCTCAACACCGCGCTGTTCTCCGACTACGCGCACAAGCTGCGCACGGTGTGGATGCCGAAGGGGCAAGCCGCGAACTACGCTGCGGACGAAGAGTTCGATTTCCCGGTCGGCACCGTCTTCAGCAAGACCTTCTACTACCCGCGCGGCGAAGGCGAGGCGGTGCTGCGCAGCTACGACGAAGGCCCCGACCTGCGCGGCGGCGGCCTGGAGATGAGCAAGGTGCGGCTGATCGAAACCCGCCTGCTGCTGCGTCGCCAGGACGGCTGGGTGGCGCTGCCGTACGTGTGGAACCGCGAGCAGACCGGCGCGAAGCTGATGCGCGGCGGCGAACTGGTGTCGCTGGAATTGGTCGCCGCCGACGGCGGCCGCGAGAGCGCCGATTACGCCGTGCCCGACCAGAACCAGTGCGCCGGCTGCCACGGCACCGACATGAAGTCCAAGGCGCTGCATCCGATCGGCCCGAAGGCGCGGCATCTCAACCGCGACTTCGCCTACCCCGACGACGGCCTGCAGAACCAGATCGCGCGCTGGACCCGGGCCGGCTACCTGCAAGGCGCGCCCGCGCCGCAACAGGCGCCGCGCGACGCGAACTGGCGCGACCCGGCCGCGCCGCTGGACGCGCGCGCCCGCGCCTATCTCGACATCAACTGCGGCCACTGCCACAGCCCCAAGGGCCCGGGCAACACCTCGGGACTGTGGTTGAACGCGGCGACGCAGGAGCCGCTGCGACTGGGCCGGTGCAAGCTGCCGATCGCGGCCGGCCACGGCACCGGCGACCATCGCTACGGCGTGGTGCCGGGCAAGCCGGACGAATCGATCCTGGTCTACCGCATGCGCAGCGACGATCCCTCTGTGATGATGCCCGAGCTCGGCCGCAGCGTGGTGCACGAAGAGGGAGTGCAGTTGATCCGCGACTGGATCGCCGCGCAACAGGGGCAGTGCGGCTGATCGGGAGCGATAGCAGGAAACGCTGGGAGCAATACCGAAAACACAAGGCGCGTCGGACGAACGCGCCGGCATCAACCGACGAACGCAAGAACGAACGAGAGGGGAGAGCTTTCGATGTCGTTGCGCAAACACCGCCTGGTCATCGCGACCAATACCGTGCTGTCCGCCCTGTGCGGCGGCGTCCTCGCCGTGGCCGCGCCGGCCGCCTTCGCCCAGGAGCCGGCCGCCGCGCCCAAGGAACTGGACAAGATCACCGTCACCGCGCAGAGCCGCGAGCAGGAGCTGCAGGACGTGCCGATCGCCCTGCAGGTGGTCACCAACCAATTGATCGACGAGGTCGCCGCGCAGGACCTGGGCGACCTCGACAGCTTCGTGCCCGGGCTGGTGGTCGACAGCCTGCAGCCGACCCAGCCGGGGTTCGAACTGCGCGGCATCAGCACCGACGACTTCGGCATCGGCACCGACCCGGCCGTGGGCGTGTACGTGGACGGCGTCTACGCCGGCCGCGGCGGCGGCGTGCTGCTGCCGTTCACCGACGTCGAACGCATCGAGGTGCTCAAGGGCCCGCAGGGCACGCTGTTCGGCCGCAACACCGCCGCCGGCGCGATCTCGATCATCACCCGCAAGCCCGACACCCGCGCCACCGAGGTCAAGGCCAAGCTGCGCGTCGGCAACTACGGCAAGCAGTACGTCGACGGCATGCTCAACCTGCCGGTCAGCGAGGACTCGGCGTTCCGCTTCAACGCGCTGGTCAACCACGCCGACGGCTGGATCCAGGACGCCGAAACCGGCCGCGACCTCAACCCGGAGAACAACTGGGCCACCCGCGCCGCGTTCAAGACCCGCTTCGGCGAGCGCACCAGCGCGCTGATCAGCTGGGACCACGAAAGCCTGGACCAGCTCGGCCAGGCCACCACCGGCATCGTCGCGCTGCCGCCGGCGCCGGGCCTGGCGCCGCTGCCGGTGGACGAACGCGCCTACCTCGACCCGCGCAAGATCGGCACCGTCAGCGACGCCGAAGGCAACGAGGAATCGCGCCGCTTCGACGGCGTGACCCTGATCGTCGACCACGGCACCGACTGGGGCGGCTTCACCTCGACCACCTCGTGGCGCGACTACGACTCGGTCAACCGGGTCGAGGAAGACGGCACCAACCGCCGCTACCTCTACGTCGACTCGACCAACACCGAGAGCAACCGCAGCTTCTACCAGGAGTTCAAGTTCAACGGCAGCACCGACAAGCTCGACTGGGTCGCCGGCGCCAGCTATTTCGACGAAAGCGCGCGCCAGACCAGCGAGGTCAACGCGACCACCGACTCGGTCGACACCATCGTCCACAACCTGGGCATGGCGCCGACCCAGTCGGGTTATCTGTTCGGCGAAGTCGATGCCGGCCTGGCCCAGCTCGGCATCCCGATCCGCCTGCTCGGCCACAACTGGAACGAGACCTTCCGCAACACCCTGGACACCCGTGCCTACGCGGTGTTCGGCGACGTGATCTGGCACGTCAGCGACAAGCTCAACCTCACCGTCGGCCTGCGCTACACCCGCGACGAGAAGAAATTCAGCTGGCTCAACAGCCCGCGTTCCTCGCCCGGGCTCGACGCCGCGCTCGACCAGCTCGACGCGCTCGGCGCGTTCCAGGTGATCGGCATCCCGCGCGACTTCTTCGTCTTCGACGTCGCCTTCATCGACCCGCCGGCGATGCTCAACAAGGGCGTCCTGCGCCGCACCTCCAACAGCTGGAGCGACCTGAGCCCGCGCTTCGTCGTCGATTACCACATCAGCGACGAGACCATGGTGTTCGCCTCGCTGGCCAAGGGCTACAAGGCCGGCGGCTTCAACTCCCTGCAAATCGGCAGCAGCTTCGAGAACGAGGACGTCTGGAACTTCGAGACCGGCATCAAGACCGCGTTCCCGCAGCAGCGCATGCAGCTCAACGCCTCGCTGTTCTACTACGTCTACGACAACCGCCAGGCGGTGCGGCTGGACAGCAGCACCGACATTCCGCGCTTCGTCGTCGACACCTCGGATCTGGAAGCCTACGGCCTGGACTTCGACATGCGCTGGCAGGCCACCGACAACTTCGGCCTGGACTTCAACGCCAGCTTCATCGACTCGACCTACAAGAACTACGTCACCTCCGACGGCATCGACGCCAGCGGCGATCCCACCGGCCTGCCGTACTGGTCGGCGGCCGGCGGCCTGCACTACCGCATCCCGATGGAGGCCAACGGCGACATCAACATCGCCTTGCGCCATTCCTATCGCGGCAAGGTGCGTTGCAGCGAGGAGTCGCGCGCGCAGAACCGCTGCGGGGTGAGCCCGGCGCTGGACCTGGGCGAGGCGCAGAACCGCACCGACCTGCGCATCGCCTGGACCTCGCCGCAGGACCGCTGGGGCCTGGCGATCTACGGCAACAACCTGTTCGACAACCAGTACGTCAACTCGCTGGGCACCTACGGCAAGAACGTGCTCGGCACGGTCGGCGCGCGCCTGACCGAGCCGCGCACGTACGGGATGGAGTTCAGCGCGCGCTATTGATCCGGCGCGACGCGAGCGGGCGGGCGCCGCCCGCTCGCTCGCCCGGCCGCCCGCGACCCGGCGGCGCGCCGATGCCGGACGCCGCCGCGGCTGGACATGCGCGCCAGGCTTGGCTATCTATCGTCCCGAACCGGGGACGACGCATGGCCAGGCACTACCGGAAATACGAGCCGCTGAGATCGCGGGCGCGGCGGTTGAGCCGCTACCCGTTCGCCGCGTTGTCGGGCCTGTGCCTGCTGCTGGCGTTGTGGCGGGCCGCCTCGGCGCTGCGGGAGTGGAGCGCCGACTCGCCCGGAAGTTCGATCGGCGAGCTCGTGTTCATCGTCGCGCCGCTGACGGTGCTGGCCGGAATCTTCTTCGTCGGCTGCCGCTGGGCGCGCGGTACGGCCGGCTTCGGCGGCGCGCTTGCGGCGCTGCTCGGCGTCGCGGCGTTGATCGCGTTCTTCGCCGCGGTGTCGTCGATACAGCTGAAAACCTTCTGAGCCGGCCGCGCGTCGCGGCCTCGGCTTTCCCGATCCGCGGCTCCCGCCCTATCCTTACGCCCATGCAGAGCCGTAAGGACGGGCCCACCGTCGATCTCCACACGCAACCGTTGCCGCGCATGCCCGGGGTCGGGCCGGCCGTGGCCGAGAAACTGGCGGCGCGCGGGCTGCTGACCCTGCAGGATTTCTGGCTGCAGTTGCCGCGCCAGTACGAAGACCGCACCCAGCTCACCGCGATCGGCAGCCTGCGGCCCGGCGTGGCGGCGCAGGTGGAAGGGCGGGTCGAGGCGGTCGAGCGCGGATTCCGTTATCGGCCGATGCTGCGGGTCGCGGTCGGCGACGACTCGCGCGGCAACGTGGTGCTGCGTTTCTTCCATTTCCGCGCCGCCCAGGTCGCCCAGTTCCAGGTCGGCGCGCGCGTGCGGCTGTACGGCACGCCCAAGCCTGGCCAGCACGGGCTGGAGATCGTCCATCCCAGCTACCGCATTCTCGACGATGCGGCCGAAGTCGAACTCGGGCAGTCGCTCGATCCGGTCTATCCGGCCATCGAAGGCATCGGCCCGGCGACGCTGCGCAAGCTGATCGGCTACGCGCTCGACCGCCTGCCGGGCGACGACGCGCTGGAACTGCTGCCCGACGAACTGCGCCGTCGCCTGCAACTGCCGACCCTGCGCGAAGCGCTGCTGACCGTGCACCGCCCGCCGGCCGACGCCGACGTCGCCGCGCTGATCGACGGCCGCCATCCGGCGCAACGGCGGCTGGCGCTGGAAGAACTGCTCGCCCACCACCTCAGCCTGCGCCGCCAGCGCATCGCCCAGCAGGCGCACAAGGCGCGGCCGCTGAAGCAGGCGGTACTGGCCGAGAAACTGCGCAAGTCGCTGCCGTTCAAGCTCACCGGCGCGCAGCGGCGGGTGTTCGACGAGATCCGCGCCGACCTCGCCAAGCCCTCGCCGATGCTGCGGCTGGTGCAGGGCGACGTCGGCAGCGGCAAGACCGTGGTCGCCGCATTGGCGGCGATGCTGGCGGTGCAGCATGGCCGCCAGGCCGCGCTGATGGCGCCGACCGAATTGCTGGCCGAGCAGCACCTCAACAATTTGCGTCGCTGGCTGGAGCCGCTCGACATCCGCGTGGCGTGGCTGGCCGGCAAGGTCACCGGCAAGGCGCGCAAGCAGGCGCTGGAAGCGGTCGCCGACGGCAGCGCCCGGGTCGTGGTCGGCACCCATGCGCTGATGCAGGAGGGCGTGGCCTTCCACGACCTCGCCCTGGCCATCGTCGACGAACAGCACCGCTTCGGCGTCCACCAGCGTTTGGCGCTGCGCGACAAGGGCGCCGGCGGCGCGGTCGGCGCCGACGTGATCGTGCCGCACCAGCTGGTGATGACCGCCACGCCGATCCCGCGCACGTTGGCGATGACCGCCTACGCCGACCTCGACGTTTCCGCCATCGACGAACTGCCGCCCGGGCGCACGCCGGTGCAGACCGTCGCGCTCAGCGAAGAGCGCCGGCCGGAACTGGTCCAGCGCATCCGCACCGCCTGCGCCGAGGGCCGCCAGGCCTATTGGGTGTGCACGCTGATCGACGAGTCCGACGAAGTCGTCGCGCAGGCCGCGCAGAGCACGTTCGAGGACCTGTCGAAACAGCTCGCGCCGTTGCGCGTGGGGCTGGTGCACGGGCGGATGAAGGCGAAGGAAAAGCAGGAGACGATGCGCGCGTTCAAGGACGGCGAACTCGACCTGCTGGTCGCCACCACGGTGATCGAAGTCGGCGTCGACGTGCCCAACGCCTCGCTGATGATCATCGAGAACGCCGAGCGGTTGGGCCTGGCGCAGTTGCACCAGCTGCGCGGGCGGGTCGGCCGCGGCAGCGCCGCGTCGAGCTGCGTGCTGCTGTACCGCGCGCCGCTGTCGGGACTGGCGCGGCAGCGCCTGGAAACGATGCGCCAGACCCACGACGGTTTCGTCATCGCGCAGAAGGACCTGGAATTGCGCGGCCCCGGCGAACTGCTCGGCACCCGCCAGACCGGCCTGGCCGGCTTCCGCGTCGCCGACCTGAGCCGCGACGCCGACCTGCTGCCGCTGGTGCAGGAGGTCGGCGAGCGCCTGCTGGCGCAATCGCCGCAACTGGCCGAACGCATCGTCGCGCGCTGGGTCGGCGGCGCGGTGCGCTACGCGTCGGCGTGATCGCGCCGGCCGGGCCGTCGTCCCGGCACGCCATCGCCTTGGCGCGAACGCCCTGAGACATCGAGGCGGCGGCCGCTCACCTTTCGCAGCATCGTCGCGGTCCGGACTCGCTTCGATGCGGCGGCGACCGCGATGCAGGCGTCGCGGCGGTGCCCACGTCGCGACGGCACGGCGTCGCAGCGCCTGCGCCGGCGCCGTGCTGCAATGATCGGGCTTGCGGACGCCACCGATGGCGGCGTGCGCAGGTCCGACCGCCGCGCCATCGATCCGCGTCATCGACAAGGAGTCCGTCATGCCTGTGCTTTCCGATCTCCCGCCCGGCACCGATGCCGCCCGCGCGCCGGTCGCCGAGGTGCGCCGCGGCGCCGATCTCGCGCCCGGCGTCTCCGCGCGCGCGCAACAGGCGCGCTTGCGGCGCGCGGTGCCGAGCCTGTTTTCCGCGTCGCCGCGCGGCTCGGACGCGCCCTCGGCCCGCATCCTCGCCAGCATCGTCGGCAGCTCCGGCGACGACACGCTCTACGGCACCGCGCAGGCCGACACCATCGAAGGCCTGGACGGCAACGATGCGCTCTACGGCCTCGCCGGCGACGACGTGCTCGACAGCGGCGACGGCGACGATGTGCTGACCAGCGGCCCCGGCGACGATGCGCTGTACAGCGGCCAGGGCAATCCGTTCTTCGTGTTCTCCGCCGGCGACGGACACGACCGCGTCTATCACAGCGACCCGTTGGGCCAGTTCATCGCGGTCCTGCAGTTCCAGGCCGATGTCGATCCGGCCACGACTACGGTCGAGCGTTCCGGCGACGATCTGGTCGTGCACTACGGCAATGCCGACAGCGTCACCGTGGTCGACTATTTCCCCGGCGGCGACGACCCGTGGCCGCGCGGCGTCGACGAATTCTGGTTCGCCCAGGGCGCGGTCTGGGACACCGCCGAGATCCTGTCGCGGCTGCCGCCGGGCCAGGGACTGTGAGCTTGCATGTCGGCGCGGTCGCGTCGGCACGCCGCGCGCGGGGCGGGGGCTGCGCGCCCGCCCCGGCGCATTCGCCGGGGCCCGGCCGGCGCAGCCGCCCGAGCCGGCAAAACCCGGCGAATCCGCCGATTCCGGCGATTTCCCCGCCCGCCCGAGTTAGGGCATAGTGTCCCGCCAGCAGGAGAGCCCGACCCGGATGCCGGGAGAGCCCCACAACGCGGCGATCGGATGGTTCGGCCCGGCCTTCGACCGGCTGCACCCCTTGCTGCAGGCGCTGCATCGCGACGGCGGCGCGCTGGCCGGCGAGATCGAGCTGCGCAGCGGCCGCGGCCTCGCCGGCGTTCTCGGCCGGCGCCTGGCGCGCAGGCTCGGCATTCCGCTCGACCGCCCGCGCCGCGGTTTCCGCGTCGATATCGTCCACGAACCCGCGCACATGCTGTGGCTGCGCCGCTTCGACGACGGCAGCGAACTGCGCTCGGTGTTCGAACCGGTCGGGCATTGGCCCGACGGGCATTGGCTCGAAACCACCGGCCCGGTGCGCCTGCGCCTGGGCGTGGACCTCGACGGCGGCGGCTGGCGCTGGCGTTTGCTCGGCCTGAGCGCGCGCGGCCTGCCGCTGCCGCGCTTGCTGTTTCCGCGTACCGATGCGAGCAAGCGCATCGAGCGCATCGACGGCGAAGAACGCTATCGCTTCGCCGTCGTCTTCTCGTGGTTTCCCTTCGGCGAACTGCTGCGCTACCAAGGCGCACTGCACGCTGTCCCGGCCGTTACGGCCCCCTCGGCCGTTCCGGCCGGCGCGGCGAACGTCGCTGCGCACTGTTCCGCACAACGAGTGACTTCATGACCGATCGCATTCCCCTGCTCATCGACACCGACCCCGGCGTGGACGACGCCCTGGCGCTGCTGATGGCGTTCAACGACCCGCACCACCAGATCGTCGGCCTGACCATCGCCGCCGGCAACGTCGGCCTCAAGCACACCGTGGCCAACGCGCTGAAGCTGTGCGAAGTGGCCGGCCAGGACATCCCGGTGTTCGCCGGCGCCGACGCGCCGCTGCTGCATCCTTCGCCCGACGCCGGCTACGTGCACGGCCAGGACGGTTTCGGCGACGTCGGCTATGAGGCGGCCAAGCGCCAGGTCGAAGCCGAGCATGCGGCGCTGGCGATCATCCGCCTCTCGCACCAGCATGCCGGCAAGTTGCTGCTGGTCGCGCTGGGCCCGCTGACCAACGTCGCGCTCGCGCTCAAGCTCGATCCGACCTTGCCGCAGCGCATTGCGCGCCTGGTGGTGATGGGCGGCGCGGTGACCTGCCAGGGCAACATCACCCCGGCGGCGGAGTTCAACATCTACTTCGATCCGGAAGCCGCGCACATCGTGTTCGAGGCGTTCGAGCGCATCGACCTGGCCGATTGGGAAGCGGTGATGGCGCACGGCCTGCACCACGACCGCGTGGTCGGCTGGCTCGCCGCCGGCGCCGAGCGCGGCCGTTTCTACGAGCGCATTTCCGAGAAGACCCGGCTGTGGTCGATCGACCGCCGCGGCGACGAGTGGCATGCGGCCGATGCGTTGGCGATGGCGTTCGCGCTCGAACCCGACGGCGCGCTGGACGTGCAGGACCGGCCGGTGTCGATCGAACTGGACGGCACCCACAGCCGCGGCGCGACCGTGGTCGACTGGCGCCGGCAGGAAGGGCGCGCGGACAAGGTGTCGATCCTGATGAAATACGATCAGGCCCGGTTCGAGCGCTTGATCGCGGCGGCGCTGGCCGCGGGCTGAGGCGGCGCGGGCGAGGCCGGGCCGGAGTTCCGGTCCGGCTGGGTCTGGTCTGGTCTAGTCGTGCCGGGTCGTTCGAACCGGCGGGTTTCGCCGCCGCGGCGCGGCGTCCCGGCCGGGGTAGGGCGAAGCCGGGGTTCTCAATGGCCGCTGCGATCAAATTCTTTGTGCGGCCTGGACTTGCGCGAACCGCCAGGGCCTGTCTATACTGCTCGACTTTCCCGCACACCTTAAGGTTGAGTGCCATGAAGGCAGGCATCCATCCCGAATACCGCGACGTCGTGTTCCAGGACGTCACCACCGATTTCCAGATCCTGACCCGTTCGACCCTGTCGAGCAAGGAAACGATCAAGCTCGACGGCGCCGAGTATCCGCTGATCAAGGTCGATATCTCGTCGGCCTCGCACCCGTTCTACACGGGCAAGCACAAGATCATGGATACCAGCGGTCGCGTCGACAAGTTCCGCAAGCGTTACGGCGCGCAGAAGTAATCGCGTGCCGCGCCGGAGCGATCCGGCCGGAACTTGCAGCAAGCGCTTGGCTGTACGCACAACGGCTGCCCGCAAGGGCGGCCGTTTGCGTTTGCGTCCGGTTTGGCTGCCGACTTGGTCCAGCGCGGATGCTTTTGTGGGAGGGGCTTCAGCCCCGATGCTTTCCGTTCCGGTCGCCGCGACCTGACAGAAAAGCATCGGGGTTGAAGCCCCTCCCACCACAGCGGCCCCTTCCACAAAAGCCATCCCTCGTGTCGGGCGCGTTTGCCGGCGGATACGGCGCGACGAACCGGCCGCTCCGGCAAGCCGTCACACCGCCTGCATACCCGTCGGCCGCCCAGCGGATCGACGTCGCCCCGCGCCGCCCGCTGCCGCCGCGCCCCGCGAATCCAGCCGCCACATCCCGGCAACCGGGCGGTCGAATACTGACCGGTGGCCGCCTCCCGCGGCCGCGCCGACGCAACGATCCGTCGCGCCAAGCCCGCCGCCGCGACCAAAGTCCGAGCTTGGGCTCGGAATGCGTTGTGCGATAATTCACTATCGCAACGTGCTTGCGACCCCCCGTTGCCCTCCTGTCGCGGCCATCCCTGCGGCAGGCAGACTGAGGAGTGTTTCGTGTCCGAAGATTCCAACAAACGCCTGGACCAGGTGAGCGTCACCGCCGGCGATAAGAACTTTGCCCTGCCGGTGCAGCATCCCACCCTCGGCGCCTCCTGCGTCGACATCGGCAAGCTGCCGAAGGAAACCGGGATGTTCACCTACGACCCGGGCTTCACCGCGACGGCGAGCTGCAAGTCGGCCATCACCTACATCGACGGCGACGCCGGCGTGCTGCTGTACCGCGGCTACCCGATCGAGCAGTTGGCCGAGAAGTCGAACTTCCTCGAAGTCGCCTACCTGCTGATGAACGGCGAACTGCCGACCGCGGGCGAATTCTCCAAGTTCGAGCACGAGGTCACGCATCACACGATGATGCACGAGGCCTTCCGCACCTTCCTCTACGGTTTCCGCCACGACGCCCATCCGATGGCGATGCTGGTCGGCATGCTCGGCTCGATGGCGAGCTTCTACCACAACGAACTCGACCTGGAAGATCCGGAGCAGCGCCGCCTGGCCGCGATCCGTCTGATCGCCAAGGTCCCGACCATCGCCGCCGCCTGCCACCGCTATTCGATCGGCTGGCCGATCCGCTATCCCAAGAACAGCCTCGACTACACCACGCGCTTCCTGCACATGCTGTTCGAAGTGCCGAGCGAGCCGCTGGAGCTGAGCCCGGTCGCCGCCAAGGCGATGGACCTGCTGTTCATCCTGCACGCCGACCACGAGCAGAACGCCTCGACCTCGACCGTGCGTCTGGTCGGTTCCACCGGCGCCAACCCGTACGTGAGCGTCGCCTCGGGCGTCGCCGCGTTGTGGGGACCGGCGCACGGCGGCGCCAACGAAGCCGTGCTCAAGATGCTCAACGAGATCGGCCGTCCGGAGAACGTCAAGTCGGCGGTCGAAAAGGCCAAGGACAAGGAATCGGGCTTCCGCCTGATGGGCTTCGGCCACCGCGTCTACAAGAACTACGACCCGCGCGCCGCGCTGGTGCGCAAGATGACCCACGACGTGCTCGGCGAGCTGGGCATCAACGACCCGCTGCTGGACGTGGCGATGAAGCTGGAAGAGGCGGCGCTGAAGGACGACTACTTCGTCCAGCGCAAGCTCTACCCGAACGTCGACTTCTACTCCGGCATCATCTACAAGGCGCTCGGCATTCCGGTCGAGATGTTCACCGTCATGTTCGCCATCGCCCGCACCGCCGGCTGGGTGTCGCATTGGCTGGAACAGCAGAACGATCCGGAAAACAAGATCGGCCGTCCGCGCCAGATCTACACCGGCCACGGCGTGCGCGACTACGTCGCCGCCGACAAGCGCTGAGCCGCGCCGCGATCCGCCTCGCGCGGGTCGCAAGCGCTCGACGCCGGTAAACGCCCCGCTTCGGCGGGGCGTTTTCGTTTGCGGCGTCGGCGCGTGGCTCGGTGCGCGCCGGCCGCGGACGCGCATGGCGGCGATGGATCGCGCGCGGTCGCGGCGGGTGTCGGCGTCGAGGGGCCGCGCCATGCTTCGGCCGGAGGTTTTCGTGCGCAGCGTCGGCGCGCGGCTCAGTCCAACTCGGGGCCGCGGCCGCGCATGGCGGCGATGAAGTGCGCGTAGGCGGCGAGATCGGCCTGGGCGCCGGCGGGCAGGGCATCGCGTTGCCGGCGCGCCTGGCTTGCGGCTTCGCCGGCGCCGAGCGCGCCCTTGAGCACGCCTTCGCGCAACTCGCGCAGGCGTTGCAGGCTCAGGCCGGAGGCGTCGGCGTAGCGGTCGGCCTGGGCGATCAGGAATTCGGCGAGCGCCGGCGGCAGCCGCTGCGAGGGCGCGATGTCGGCGCGGGTGTAGGGATAGATGCGTTTCTGCTTCCACGGATCGAAACCGCGGGTGCCGAAGCTGTCGTTGCGGCCGAGGAAGATCAGCGTGGTCGGCACGACGATGCGCGCTTCGCGCGGCGGGCCGGGGCGGCTCCAGACCGCGACCGTGTGATTGGACGTGGGCCACAGCAGGCCGACGCCGCCGACGCCGCCCAGGCGCGCCAGCACGGCGTAGAACGCCGACAGTTCATCGCATTCGGCGACCGCGGTGGCGCGGTCGGGCGCCGGTGCGCGCACGCTCTGCCATTGCCGCCAGATCGCGTCCGAATTGGGTTCGCGGTCGGTGATCGCCCAGCGCAGGTTCCAATAGCCGCCGTCGCGCGAGGCTTCGAACAGCAACCGCAGCCAGGCGAAGTCGGCGTAGGGCAGCTGTTGCTCGCTCAGGCCCTGCGCGCGCAGCAGGGCGAGGTAATCGGCGCGCACCGCCGGGCTGCGTTGCGAGGCGGCGGCGCGGGCGCGCAGGCGCGCGACGAGGTCGGCGACGGTGGAGGCTGCTGCGCTGGCGCGCGCAGCCGGCGCGGGGCGGGGCTTGGCGGAGGCTGGGTTTGCGGAGGCCGGGCTGGCGGACGCGGCAGGCATCGCGCTGATGTCGGCGCCGGCGACCGACGCCAGCGCCGCAGACGCCATCGCGGCCGCCAGGAGCATGTTGCGGATGAGGCGGCGCGGATGCCGGCCGTCGGCCGCGGGGGCGGTGCGTGGTTGCAGTCCTTGCATGTCGCTTCGATCCGGTCGAGTGAGCCGCTGTCGCGGCCGTTGCGGAACGCCTTCGGCTTTTGTGGGAAGAACTTCAGTCCCGACGCCTTTCGATGCGCTCGCCGCGGTCTGGCACGAAAGCGTCGGGACTGAAGTCCCTCCCACAAGCGCCTCGTACGCATATGCAGGGCGATCGCAGATGCGGAGCGCTGCGCGGGAGCCCGGACGCAGGCGCCGCTGGCGCGCCCGGCTCAGCCGCGTTCGAACAGCGAGATTTCCTCTTCGGCCAGCATCTGCCGCACCTGCGCCGTCGAGGCGCGCTTCATCGGTTTCTCGTCGACGTTGGACAGCGGCGCCTGGCGCAGCACGTCCAGCGGCAGCACGGTCAGGTCGAAGCCCAACTCCTCGGCGCTGAACACCCAGACCGGGAAGTCCTCGGCGCGCTCGCGGTCCAGGCGCAGGCGGCGCTCGCGGGTCTCGGCCGGGATGTGGTGCTGTTCGAGGAAGCGCGGGACCGCTTCGAAATCGTCGCAGTACAGGTGCAGCGCGACCGGGCTGCGCGCGTCGGCGGTGCCCTCGAGCACCGGGCCGACCAGGCGCGGTTCGAAGCCGGCGAAGAACTCCATCGCCCGCAGCGCGGCCTCGCGGCGCTGGCGCAGGCCGTCGGCGTGCTCGCGCTGGAACAGGCGCTGGTACTCGCGCAGCGCGTCCTCGATCTCGCGGTTGGCCGGCAGCGAGGCGTCGTCGAAGATGCCGAGCCGCTCGGCGGCCTTGAGCTTGGCCTGGTGGTAGTCGCGGTAGCCGCTTTCGGCCATCAGCCGGGCCGCCTCGTGGGCGACGCGCCTGCGGCGCTCGCGGGTGCGGGTCTGCGCATGCTGGTGTGCGTGCTGTCGGGCCTGGTGCATCTCGACCTCCGGGCGGGCACGTCACGGCGAGGGCGCTCGCCGCGGCCGGGGTGCACCGGCAGCCCAAAGCTAGCACGTCCGCGCGGCGCGGCAATGTCCGCGCCGGGCCGCGCGGCGAGGCGCCAGATCGGGCAAGCGGGCGGTGTTCAGGCGGTTGCGGGAGGGCCTTCAGGCCGGATGCTCTTGTTTCTGATCGCCGCGACCTGACCGGAAAGCGTCGGGCCTGAAGGCCCTCCCACAACCGCTCGGAGCGTCGGGACTGAAGGCCCTCCCACAACCGCTCGGAGCGTCGGGTCTGAAGGCCTTCCCACAACCGCTCGAAGCATCGGGCCTGAAGTCCCTCCCACAAACGCCGCGGGCTGTCCTGCGAAAGCCGCGGCCCGGGCAGAAAAAAAGCCGCACGCGCGAGGCGTGCGGCTTTCGGTTTCGCGACGAGGCCGCGGTCAGAAGATGTCGAACGACTCTTCCGACGGCGCCTGGTCTTCGCTGCCGTAGTCGGTGTAGGTCTGCATCCGCTCCAGGTCCTCGGCCTTGACCCACTCGACGATGCCGCCGGCGCCGTCGGGAATCAGCGCGCCGCTGGCGCCGACGGAGACCTTGACCATGCCCTCCGGCGGTTCGTTGTCGCGGATCGGCTGGTCCTTGAGCGCCACGCGCATGTAGTCGATCCAGATCGGCAGCGCGGCCTTGCCGCCGTACTCGCGATAGCCCAGCGACTTGTAGTTGTCGCGGCCGACCCAGACGGTGGTGACGTAGGGGCCGCCGAAGCCGGAGAACCAGGCGTCGCGGTGGTCGTTGGTCGAGCCGGTCTTGCCGCCGACGTCGTCGCGGCCGAGCACCTTGGCCGCGGTGCCGGTGCCGCGCTTGACCACGTCGCGCAGCATCGAGACGATCTGGTAGGCGATGCGGTCGTCGATCGCGCGCGGCGCGACCTTGATCTGCGCGATCTCTTCCGGCGTGAGCTTCTTCGCCGGCTCCTCGGGCTTGGCCTTGTCCTTCTTGTCCTTCTTCGGATCGGGCTTCCTGGCGTCGGCGACCGCGCCCGGCGCCGGGCCCAGGTCGAAGCCGTCGACGACGTTGTTGGCCGGCAGCGCCGCGCTGGCGGTGCCGCCGCGGCCGACGCACTGCGGGCAGGCGGTGGCGGGCTTTTCCTTGAACACCACCGCGCCGGCGCGGTCCTTGACCTCGTCGATGAACCACGGATCGATGCGGAAACCGCCGTTGGCGAAGGTGGCGTAGCCGCGCGCGACCGACAGCGGGGTCAGCGAGGCGGTGCCCAGCGACATCGACAGGTTCGGCGGCAGTTGCTCGATGTCGAAGCCGAAGTGGCTGATGTACTTGCGCGCGAAGTCGACGCCGATGGCGTCGAGCAGGCGCACCGAGACCAGGTTGCGCGACTGCACCATCGCCTCGCGCACGCGCATCGGGCCGGCGAAGTTGCCGCCGTCGTTCTGCGGGCGCCACAGGTGGCCGCGGCGGTCCTTGAACACCACCGGGGCGTCGAGCACGATCGAGGCCGGGTTGTAGCCGCGCTCGAACGAGGCGGCGTACACGAACGGCTTGAAGCTCGAACCCGGCTGGCGCCGCGCCTGGGTGGCGCGGTTGAACTTGGCGCCGGCGAAGCTGTAGCCGCCGGACAGCGCGCGCAACGCGCCGTTGCCCGGTTCCAGCGAGACCAGAGCGGCCTGCGCCTGCGGCAACTGATCGAGGCGGTAGCTGATGGTCGGCGGCGCAGTCGGCGCCGCCGCCGGCTGCGCGGCGGTTTCGCCGGGCTTGGCCGCGGGCGCCGGCGCGGCGGTCTCGATCCGCGCCACCCGCACCAGATCGCCGCGCTTGAGCAGGCTGCCCGGGCTGCGGCCGAGGAAGCCTTGTTTCTCGCTCAGCGCGAGTTCGGTGCCGTCGCCGAGCACCACGCTGGCCTGGCCGCCGGCCGTCGACAGCACCACCGCCGGCAACAGGTTGGCCTGGGCCGGGATGCCGCGCAGGCGCACCTTGGCGGCGGTGGCGTCTTCGCTCGGGGCCAGTTCGAAGTGCTGCTCCACGCCGTGCCAGCCGTGGCGGCGGTCGTACACCGACAGGCCGTCGCGGATCGCCTTGTCGGCCGCGGTCTGCAGCTCCGGGTCGATGGTGGTGGTGACGTGGTAGCCCTTGGTCAGCGCTTCGGCGCCGTAACGGGCGACCATTTCCTGGCGCACCATTTCGGCCACGTACGGCGCGTACACCTCGACCGGACGCTCGTGCGGGCTGGCGTGCATCGCCACCGTCTTGGCCGCGTCGGCCTCGGCGCGGGTGACGAAGTTCTGCTCGGCCATGCGGTCGAGGATGTAGTCGCGGCGGATCTTGGCGCGGTCGGGATTGCTCAGCGGATTGCCGCTGGACGGGAACTTCGGGATGCCGGCGAGCGAGGCCATCTCGTCCAGGCTCAGCTCGTTCATCTTCTTGCCGTAGTAGAACTCGGCGGCGGCGCCGACGCCGTAGGCGCGGTTGCCGAAGAAGCTCTTGTTCAAGTACAGCTCGAAGATCTCGTCCTTGCTCAGCTCGCGCTCCATGCGCATCGCCAGCAGCATTTCGCCGAGCTTGCGCTTGTAGCTGTACTCCGAGCTCAGGAAGTACTGGCGCGCGACCTGCTGGGTGATGGTCGAGCCGCCGGGCACGCGCTTGTCGTCGGTGGTGGCCAGCAGCCACACCGCGCGCGCGATGCCTTTGTAGTCGATGCCGTGGTGGGTGTAGAAGCGCGAGTCTTCGATCGCGATGAACGCGTTCTTGAGCCGGTCGGGCACGTCCTCGATCGCCACCGGGTAGCGCCGGGTCTCGCCGAACATCGCCATCAGGCGGCCGTCGCGGGCGTAGACGTACATCGGCTCCTGCAGCTCGATCGTGCGCAGGGTCTCAACGTCCGGCAGCTTGGGCACGATCAGGTAGTACAGCGTGCCGAGCGCGATCGCGCCCAGCAGGGCCGCGCCGATGAACGCGTACAGCGCCCAGCGCAGCCAACGGCGAAGTCGGGACATCTATTGGGCTTCCGGGTGTCTTGGGGTCGTGGCGGGGAAGTATAGATGAGCGCGGAACGCGACCCGGGTCGCGCTTCGCCCGCGGCCGGGGTGACGCGGCGCGGCACCCCGGGGTGGGGCAGGCCGGTCCCGTCCGCGGGCGGCGGCGGGCGGGGCGGACTGGCGGGCGGGTCGCTGCGGGCTCGGCGCCGGGCCACCGCCGGGCCCGCTGGCGCTCACGCAGTCTCACGCGCGGCTGGCACGGCTTGCGCGAGCTGTGAGCGCGCGCGCACTGTGCGGTGGTGGTTCGCGGGCGAATTGCAGGCGCCGGCACGGATCGCGGTGCCGAGCCGGCGGCAGGATCGGGCGAACCCGAGCGCGCAAGCGCGGCGCGGACGCAGCGCATCCGGCCCCGGCCGCGCGAACCGCGCCCTGAATCGCGGTTTCGGGGGCTGCAGCGGTATGTGTCGCCCAGGTGGACTGACCGTGGCGGTCACGTGACGCCAAAGGTCAAAAAAGCACGACTGGGTTGGCAATCGTGAAAGAAGTGGTTGCCAGCCTGTGAAAAGTCCGTTATCTAAGCCGGGGCCACACGAAGTGCGCGTAAGCGCTTGTGGCATGGGGAGATAACTGTGGGACTCATCACAAAAAGCCAGCCGGCTCTCGTCGGCGTGGACATCAGTTCGACCGCGGTAAAGTTGCTGCAACTTTCGCGTGCGGGCAATCGCTACCGCGTTGAGCATTACGCGGTCGAGCCGTTGCCGCCGAACGCGGTGGTGGAAAAGAACATCGTCGAGGTCGAAGCGGTGGGCGAGGCGATCAAACGCGCCGTGGCCCGCTCGGGGACCCGCGCCAAGCACGCCGCCGCGGCGGTCGCCGGTTCCTCGGTGATCACCCGCGTCATCGGCATGCCGGCCGACCTGGACGAGGACGATCTGGAGTCGCAGGTCGAGCTGGAAGCGGCGAACTACGTGCCGTATCCGATCGACGAGGTCAACCACGATTTCGAAGTGCTCGGCCCGATGCCGGGCAGCCCGGACATGATCCAGGTGCTGCTCGCCGCGTCGCGTTCGGAGAACGTGGAAGTGCGCGCCTCGGCGCTGGAGCTCGGCGGCCTGACCCCGCGGGTCATGGACGTGGAAGCCTTCGCGATCGAGAACGCGTTCGCGCTGCTCGCCGACACCCTCAGCGGGCCGCGCGACGGCCTGGTCGCCCTGGTCGACTCGGGCGCGACCATGACCACGCTCAACGTCCTGCGCAACGGCCGCAGCCTCTATCACCGCGAGCAGGTGTTCGGCGGCAAGCAGCTGACCGACGAGGTCATGCGCCGTTACGGCCTGAGCTACGAGGAAGCCGGCCTGGCCAAGCGCCAGGGCGGGCTGCCGGAGAGCTACCAGGCCGAGGTGTTGGAGCCGTTCAAGGAAGCCATGGTCCAGCAGGTCAGCCGCCTGCTGCAGTTCTTCTACGCCGGCAGCGAGTTCAACCGCGTCGACCAGATCGTCCTGGCCGGCGGCGGCGCCTCGATCCCGCGCATCGCCGAGATGGTCGAAGAGCAGCTCGGCATCCCGACCACGGTGGCCAATCCGCTCGCGCACATGACCCTGGGGCCGCGCGTGCAGGCGCACGCGCTGGCGCAGGACGCTCCCGCGCTGATGATCGCCTGCGGCCTGGCCCTGAGGAGCTTCGACTGATGGCACGCATCAACCTGCTCCCGTGGCGCGCCGAGCGCCGCAAGGCACGGCAGAAGGAATTCGGCGCGATGCTGGGCCTGTCGGCCCTGGCCGCGGCGGCGCTGTCGTTCCTGATCGTCTTCTACTACAGCAACGAAATCAGCGGCCAGGAGAAGCGCAACAGCTTCCTCGACGGCCAGATCGCCGAGGTCGACAAGAAGATCGCGGAGATCGAGGAGCTCGACAAGAAGAAGGCCAAGCTGCTCGCGCGCAAGGAAGTGATCGAGAAGCTGCAGTCCAACCGCTCGCAGATGGTGCACCTGTTCGATTCGCTGGTGCGCACCATTCCCGACGGCGCGGTGCTGACCGCGATCAAGCAGGACGCCGAGACCCTGACCCTGGAAGGCCGCGCGCAGTCCAACGCCCGCGTCAGTACCTACATGCGCAACCTCGAGGTCTCCGGCTGGATGAGCAAGCCGGACCTGACCATCATCGAGGCCAAGGACGGCGGCGGTAAGGGCCTGCCGTACGAGTTCAAGCTGACGGTCAAGCTGGCCAATCCGAACGCGCCCAAGGACGAGGACGGCGACGGCATTCCCGACGCGCCGGCCGCTCCGGCCGAAGCCGCCGCGGCCAATGCGCCGGTCGCGGCCGCCGGTCCCGCTCCCGCGGGCGCCGCGCCCGCCGCCGCCGCTCCGGCCGCCAATGCGCCGGCCGCCGCCGGCAGCGCGCCCGCGGCTCCGGCCGCGGCCAAGCCCGGCCAGGCGCCCGCCGCGCCGGCGCAGCCGCCGGCCGCCAAGCCCGCCGCCGCGCCGGCCAAGCCCGCCGCGCCGGCCGCCGCCCCCACCAAGACTGGAGCCGCGTCGTGAGCAAGAAGGCTTCGATGAAGAACTTGGACTTCAACAACATCGGCAGCTGGCCGCGGCAGGCGCAGATCGTGTTCTGCGCCGTGGTCGGGCTGGTGATCGTCGGCCTGGCCTGGTACCTGTTCGTCAGCGACAAGCGCACCCAGCTGGAAAGCCTGGAGGGCAAGGAAACCGAGCTGCGCCAGACCTTCGAGACCAAGCAGGGGCGCGCCGCCAACCTCGAGCCGCTCAAGCAGCAGCTCACCCAGATGGAGCAGCAGTTGCAGCAGATGCTGCGCCAGCTGCCGAGCAAGACCGAGATGCCCGACCTGATCGTCGACATCTCGCAGACCGCGCTGGCCACCGGCATCTCCAACGAACTGTTCCAGCCCGGCGCTGAGGTTCCCAAGGAGTTCTACGCCGAGAAGCCGATCGCGCTGCGCATGGTCGGCACCTACCACCAGTTCGGCGCCTTCGTCAGCGGCGTGGCCTCGCTGCCGCGCGTGGTCATCATGACCATGCACGACATCTCGCTGAAGCCCAAGGGCAACAACAGCAAGGACGCGATGGGCGGGATCACCCCGAACAGCCCGCTGGAGCTGGCGGGCACGGTCAAGACCTATCGCTACCTAGACGAGGAAGAGATGGCCGCACAGAGCCCGCCCGCCGACGGGTCGGACGGCGCCAAGAAGGAGGGCAACTGACATGCGAGCGAGTTCCGTGTCCAAGCCTTCCCGCCTGTTCGCCGCGTGCGCCGTGGTCCTGGCGCTGTCGGCCACCGGCTGCTTCCGCAGCATCACCAGCACGCCCGGCGAAGCGCCCAACCTCGAGAAGTGGGTCGCCGAGGTCAAGGCGCGCCCGGCGCCGCCGCTGGATCCGCTGCCGGTGATGCAGCAGTTCGAAACCTTCGAATACGCCGCGCAGGACCTGCGCGACCCGTTCAGCACCGCCTTCACCGACGAAGACAGCGGCTCCGGCGTGCGTCCGGACAAGGTGCGCCGCAAGCAGCCGCTCGAAGCGTTCCCGCTCGACGGCCTGGACATGGTCGGTACCCTGGGTACGGGCAAGAACATCGTGGCGCTGGTGATGGCGCCCGACAAAGTGACTTATCGTGTTCGACCCGGTGCGTACATGGGGCAGAACGACGGTCGCGTGACCGGCGTGTCTGAGGAGCGCATCGACTTGGTGGAACTGGTGCCGGATGGCGCTGGCGGCTGGTTGGAACGACCGGCTTCCGTGGCGCTGGAAGATCAATAAGGGGATTGCATGATGATCGTATTCAACGCCAACCGCATGCCGTCGGACCGACGCCCCATGGCATCCGGCGCCCGCATGGCCGCGCCCCGTCTGGCCGGGCTCGCGCTCGGCCTGCTCGCCGGCATCAGCGCGGTCAACGCCGCCGAACCGGTCGCCGCCGCGGGCAAGCCCGCGCTCGCGCCGGCCCCGGCGGTCGCGCCGACGCCGAGCAACGACCCCGCCAAGCAGCTGCCGGGCACCATCTCGGTCGCCAACATCGACTTCAAGCGCGGCGACGGCGGCTCCGGCAAGCTGATCGTGCGCTTCAGCGGCGAAGGCGCGCTGCCCGACATGCGCAGCCAGGGCTCGCAGGTCACCATCGACGTCGGCAACGCGCAGTTGCCGGCGGCGCTGCAGCGCCCGCTCAACGTCGCCGACTTCGCCACGCCGGTGCAGCGCATCGACGCGCGCAGCGCCGGCACCGGTTCGCAGCTGGTGCTCAACACCGCCGGCGCGGTCGATACCATGGCCTACCAGACCGGCCGCGACTACATCGTCGAGGTGGTGCCGCGCACCGCCCAGGCCGGCAATCGCGCGGTCGGCGCGGTCGGCGCCAGGCCCGCCGCGACCGCGGCGCCGACGTCCGGCACGATCGGCGGCAGCGCTCCGGTCGCCGCGCGCAGCTACTCCGGCCGCCCGGTGACCTTCAACTTCCAGGACGTGCCGGTGCGCACCGTGCTGCAGTTGGTTGCCGAGGAGTCGAACCTCAACATCGTCGCCGCCGACACGGTCCAGGGCAACGTCACCCTGCGCCTGGTCAACGTGCCGTGGGACCAGGCGCTGGACATCGTCCTGCAGGCCAAGGGCCTGGACAAGCGCCGCAGCGGCAACGTGGTGTGGGTCGCGCCGCAGGCCGAGGTCGCCAAGTACGAGCAGGACCGCGAGGACGCGCGCATCGCGCTCGACAACCGCGTCGATCTGGTCACCGAGTACGTGCAGATCAACTACCACAACGCCGCGCAGATCTATAAGGCGCTGACCGAGGCCAAGGGCATCGGCGGCGCTTCCGGCGGCGCGTCCAACAGCAACAGCAGCAACGAGAACGGCTTCCTGTCTCCGCGCGGGCGGCTGGTGGCGGACGAGCGCACCAACACCCTGATGATCAGCGACATTCCGAAGAAAGTCGCGCAGATGAAGGACCTGATCAAGGTCATCGACCGCCCGGTCGACCAGGTCCTGATCGAGGCCCGCATCGTCATCGCCAGCGAGAGCTTCGCCCGCGACCTGGGCGCGCGCTTCGGCGTGTCGGGCCAGAAGGGCGATGTGATCACCAGCGGCACGCTGGACAGCATCAACAACTATCGCAACATCGCGGCCAAGAACGACTTGATCAGGCAGCAGGCGAGGCAGTTGACCGACGACGCCGACACGTTCCGCGTGTCCGATCCGGCCAAGTACGCCACGTTGAACGACCAGGCCCGCTCGCTGCTGCAGACCCTGACCAACCCGGCGTTCCTGTTCCCGGCCAGCCTCAACACCAACCTGGCCCGGCTCAACCCGGCCGGCGCGATCGCCTTCACCATCCTGGGCAAGTACGTCGACCTGGACATGGAGTTCAGCGCGATGCAGACCGAGGGCCGCGGCGAAGTGGTGTCCAACCCGCGCGTGGTGACCAGCAACCAGCGCGAGGCGGTGATCCGCCAGGGCGAGGAGGTCGGCTACGTGACGATCTCGCCGCAGCAGGGCGGCAACAGCATTCCGATCCCGAACGTGCAGTTCAAGGACGTGCTGATGGAGATGAAGGTCAATCCGACCATCACCAACGACGGCCGCGTGTTCCTGAACCTGGACGTCAAGAAGGACGAGATCAGCCGCTACGTCAACACTTCGATCGGCGAAGTGCCGCAGATCAACAAGCGCAACATCAACACCGCGGTGCTGGTGGAAGACGGCCAGACCGTCGTGATCGGCGGCGTGTACGAGTTCCGCGACCGCAGCGACCTGAGCAAGGTGCCGTTCCTCGCCGACATCCCGTTCCTGGGCAACCTGTTCAAGAAGAAGACCCGCAGCAAGGACAAGGCCGAGCTGCTGATCTTCGTGACCCCCAAGGTGATGAAGGTCGCGCAGCGCTGAACGCGCCGCGGCGCAAGCGAGGAGGGCCTTCGGGCCCTCTTCGCGTTTGTGCGGGCCGGCGGCGCTGAGGCGCGCCGGCGGACGGCCGATGCGCCGTCGCCGCCGGGTTTGCCGTTCCCGGCGAAAACCCGGCGCAAGCGCGCCCCGCGCGGCCGGGCCGGGGTCCGATCGCGTCCGCGGGTTGAACCTGCGCGGCGAACTTCGGTCAGAATCGCCGTGCCGATGCCGTATTGCCCGTTAAAGTAATGCCTTCGTTTGCCCGCTTCGCCGCCATGGATACCGGATGGACAGCGCTACCGATCACGCCCAAACCCCTGTTGCCGCCACTTCTCCCGCCGATGTCGCCCGCCTGCACGACGCGTTCAGGCAATTGCGCGACGCGCTTGCCGTCGAGATCGTCGGCCAGTCCGAACTGATCGAGCGCCTGCTGATCGCCCTGCTCGCCGACGGCCACCTGTTGGTCGAAGGCGCGCCCGGCCTGGCCAAGACCAGCGCGGTGCGCGCGCTGGCCGCGCGCCTGGAAGCCGATTTCGCCCGCGTCCAGTTCACCCCGGACCTGCTGCCGGCCGACCTCACCGGCACCGAGGTGTGGCGTCCGCAGGAAGGCCGGTTCGAGTTCCAGGCCGGGCCGATCTTCCATCCGATCCTGCTCGCCGACGAAATCAACCGCGCCCCGGCCAAGGTGCAGTCGGCGTTGCTGGAAGCGATGGGCGAGCGCCAGGTCACCGTCGGCCGCGCCACCTACGCGCTGCCGCCGCTGTTCCTGGTCATGGCGACCCAGAACCCGATCGAGCAGGAGGGCACCTTCCCGCTGCCCGAGGCCCAGCTCGACCGTTTCCTCATGCACGTGCGCATCGGCTATCCCGAGGCCGCCGCCGAGGCCGAGATCCTGCGGCTGGCGCGCGAGCGCGCCCGCCAGACCCTCAAGCCCGCGCCGGTCGCGGTGCAGCGCATGCCGCTGGCGGACGTGTTCGCCGCGCGCTCGGCGGTGCTGGACCTGCACGTCGCGCCCGCGGTGGAGCGTTACCTGGTCGAGCTGGTGCTGGCCTCGCGCGACGCCGCCCGCTACGACGCCACCCTGGCCCGGCGCATCGCCTGGGGCGCCAGCCCGCGCGGCTCGATCGCGCTGGAGCGCTGCGCGCGCGCCCACGCCTGGCTGGCCGGACGCGACTTCGTCACTCCCGACGACGTGCGCGCGATCGCCCCGGACGTGCTGCGCCACCGCATCCTGCCGAGCTACGAGGCCACCGCCGAAGGCTGGGACGGCGATCGCCTGCTCGGCGAACTGCTCAAGAAGGTGCCGTTGCCTTGAGGCCATGGGGCGGGATCGTGTTTGCGGATCGAGCTTTGGAATCGCAGTGTCGGGATCGGAATTTCGCGATCGCAGCTTCGCGATCCGCGGCGGACGCGCTTGCGCGGACGAGCGCGCCGCGTGCACCCAGGGATCGGAGTGAGAGGACTCGATGAGCGACGGCGTCGTTCCCAGCCTGGCCGAGTTGGTGGCGCTGCGCGCCGCCGTCGCCGGCCGCCGCAGCGCGCGCCAGGGACGCCACGGCGTCAGCGGGCAGGCGTTGTCGCCGCTGCGCGGGCGCGGCATGGAGTACGCCGAGTCGCGCGAATACTCCAACGGCGACGACGCCCGCCACATCGACTGGCGGCTGACCGCGCGCACCGGCCGCGCCCACACCAAATTGTTCCAGGCCGAGCGCGAGCGCCTGAGCCTGATCGTCGCCGACACCTCGCCGGGGCTGTACTTCGGCACCCGGGTGCGCTTCAAGTCGGTGCAGGCCGCGCGCGCCGGCGCGGTCGCGGCCTGGGCCGCGGCGCGCGACGGCGACCGCATCGCCGCGCTGCGCGGCAGCCTGCGCGAGCCGCCGGTGAATCCCGGCAGCGGTCCGCGCGGCGCGCTGCGCGTGCTCGACGCGATGGTGCGCTGGTATGCGCAGCCGCCGGCCGAGGACGCCGGGCTGGAGGTCGCGCTCGACCACGCATCGCGCCTGCTGCGTCCGGGTTCGCGCATGGTGGTGCTGGCCGAGCCCGGCAGCGTCGCGGCGCTGCCGCAGCGGCGCTGGGCGGTGCTGGCCCAGCACCACGAAGTGATCGTGCTGCTGCTGACCGATCCGATCGAAGCCGCGCCGCCGCAGGCCGCGCTGCCGTTCAGCCACGACGGCCAACGCATCGAGCTCGACCTCGGCGCGCCGGCCCAGCGCCAGCGCTGGCACGCCAGCTTCGTCGCGCCGGTGCAGGCCGCGCTGGAAAAACTGCCGGCGCGCGGCGTGCGCGTGCAGGCGCTGTCGACCGACGCGGCCAGCGAATCCTGGCTGCCGCTGCTGGGCCGCACCCGGCCGTTGGTGGCCTGATGGCTTCGCCGAAACAACTGCCGCTGCGCGACGTGCACCTGCCGGGCGCGCCCTCGCTGTGGCCGCTGGCGCCGGGCTGGTGGCTGCTGCTGGCGGCGCTGGCCGCGCTGGCGCTGTCGCTGTGGTGGTGGCAGCGCCGCCGCACCCGCCGCCGGCGCGAGGCCGAGCGCGTGTTCGACGAAGCCCTGGCCGCGGCGACCACGCCGGCCGCGCAGGTCGCGGCGATCTCCGAACTGCTGCGCCGCGCCGGCCGCCGCCGCGACCGCGCCGCCGACACCCTCGACGGCCAGGCCTGGCTGGAATTCCTCGATCGCGGCAGCAAGCGCCGCGATTTCGCCGAAGGTCCCGGCCGGCTGCTGCTGGAAGGCGGCTACCGGCGCCAGGTCGATCCGGCCCAGGCGGCCGCGCTGCGCGAACTGGCGCGGCGGCGGTTCCTGCAATGGATGGGCGTGCGCGCATGATCCGCGTCTTTGCGAGCGCGCCGCGATGACCGGGCTGGGCGGGTTGATCGCCGACTGGCGCGAATTGTTCGCCTGGCCGTGGTGGCTGGCGGCGCTGCCGCTGCCGCTGCTGGCGCGCTGGCTGCTGCCGCCGGCGCGCGACGGTTCGGCGGCATTGAAAGTGCCGTTCGGCGCGCGCCTGGACGCGGTCGCCGCGGCCGGCGGGCGCGGCCTGCGCGGCGGCGGCGCCGGCTGGCTGCTGTGGCTGGCCTGGGCGCTGCTGTGCCTGGCCGCGGCGCGGCCGCAACAGCTCGGCGATCCGATCCGCCCGCCCCAGGTCGGCCGCGGCATGATGCTGGCGTTGGACCTGTCGGGCAGCATGAGCGAACAGGACATGACCCTGGGCCGGCGCAACGTCGACCGCCTGACCGCGGCCAAGGCGGTGCTGGCCGACTTCCTCGACCGCCGCGTCGGCGACCGCGTCGGCCTGGTGGTGTTCGGCAACCGCGCCTATGTGCTGGCGCCGCTGACCCTGGACCGCGACACCGTGCGCGACCAGCTCGGCAACAGCCTGGTCGGCCTGGCCGGGCAGGAGACCGCGATCGGCGAGGCCATCGGCCTGGCGGTGCGGCGCCTGCGCCAACTGCCCGAACGCGAGCGCGTGCTGATCCTGCTGACCGACGGCGTCAACACGCCCGGCACCCCCGATCCGATGCGCGCCGCCCAGATCGCACGCGACGAAGGCGTGCGCGTGCACACCATCGCGTTCGGCGGCGACGGCGTGCTGACCCTGTTCGGCGTGCGCCTGCCGACCAGCGGCGGCGCCGAGGTCGACGAAGCGGCGCTGCGCCGCATCGCCGACCTCACCGGCGGCCGCTTCTTCCGCGCCCGCGACACCGCCGAGCTGGCCGGCATCTACGCCGAGATCGACCGGCTCGAACCGGTGCAGCGCGAAGGCAAGGCGGTGCGCCCGCGGCTGGAGCGCTATCCCTGGCCGCTCGGCGCCGCGCTGGCGCTGGGCCTGCTGGCGTTCGCGTGGCCGCGACGGAGGCCGGCATGAATCCTTCGGCGTGGTTCGAACACCTGGCGCCGCTGACCTTCCTGCGCCCGCAGTGGCTGTGGGCGTTGCTGGCGCTGCCGCTGCTGGGCGCGTGGTGGTGGCGCAGCCGCCGCCAGCGCAACGTCTGGCAGGGCGCGGTCGATGCGCATTTGTTGCCGCATCTGCTCGATGCGGCGCCGGGCCGGCGTTCGCAACTGGCGGCCGGCGCGGCTGCGCTGGGCTATGCGCTGGCGGTCTTGGCGCTGGCCGGGCCCAGTTGGTCGCAGGGCGAGCAGCCGCTGTGGCAGGGCAGCACGCCGATGGTGGTGGCGCTGGACCTGTCCAGCCGCAGCCTCGCCGGCGACCTGCCGCCCAGCCGCCTGGCCCAGGCCCGGGCCAAGCTCGCCGCGTTGCTGCGCGCGCGCGCCGGCGGCGGCCAGATCGCGCTGGTGGTCTACGCCGACGACGCCTTCACCGTGGCGCCGCTGACCGACGACCCGGACAACATCTCGGTGTTCCTGGATTCGCTGGCGCCGGACATCATGCCCGGCGACGGCCAGCGCAGCGACCGCGCCATCGCCTGGTCGGCGCGGCTGCTGCGCCAGGGCGGCTTCAAGCGCGGCCGCATCGTGCTGATCACCGACCGCGGCGACAGCGCCGCCGACCGCGCCGCGGCCAAGGCCGCCGGCGACGGCTACAGCGTGTCGGTGCTGGGCCTGGGCAGCGCCAGCGGCGCCGCGTTCCAGCGCCCCGACGGCCGCATCGTCAAAGTCAGGCTCGACACTTCGTCGCTGCAGGATCTGGTGCGCGCCGGCAACGGCCGCTACGCCGCGCTCAGCGCCGACGACAGCGACCTGCGCGCGCTGCAGATCGGCAACGCCGGCAGCGGCGACGCGCGCGTCGGCGCCGGCGCCGGCGAGAAGCGGCTGGCGCGCGAGGACGACGGTTACTGGCTGTTGCCGCCGTTGCTGCTGCTGGCGCTGTTCGCGTTCCGCCGCCGCGCCGGCGCCGGCGCGCTGGCGTTGCTGCTGTGCCTGGGCCTGCCGCTGGCGACCGCGCCGGCGCGCGCGCAGTCGCTGTGGCAGCGCGCCGACCAGAGCGCGCACGAGCGCATCGTCGAAGGCAACCAGGCCTATCGGTCCGGGCGCTTCGAGCAGGCCGGCGAACTCTACCAGCGCGGCCAGGGCGCCGATGCGCAGTACAACCTCGGCAACGCGCTGGCGCGCCAGGGCCGCTATCCGGAGGCCATCGCCGCCTACGACCGCGCGCTCAAGCAGCAGCCGGGCATGGCCGACGCGCTCGCCAACAAGCGCGCGGTGGAGGCGGCGATGAAGCGGCCGCCGCCGCAGAACCAGAACGGCAAGGGGCAGCAGCAGAAACCGTCTTCGGGTTCCAAGCAGGACGATCCCAAGCTGCAGCCGTCGGATTCGCAGCAAAAGCCCGACGGCAAGCCGCAATCGCCGCCGCCGAAGCCCGACCAGGACGGCAAGCCGCAAGACCGGCCCAAGCCCGCCGACGATCCCGAGCAGCAGCGCCGCGCCGACCAGGAGCAGCGCGAGCGCATGCAGCGCGAGCTCGAGCGCCAGCGCGCGCAACAGCCGCCGCCGGGCGCGCGCGAGCCGGCGCGCACGCCGGCCCAGCGCGAGCGCCAGCAGGCCAACGACGCCTGGCTCAAGCGCGTTCCCGACGACCCGGGCAGCCTGCTGCGGGAACGGTTCAAGATCGAGTACGCGCGCCGGCAGATGTCGGCGCTGGAGGGAGACTGAGGCGATGTCGCGTTACCTGCTCAAATTCGCCCTGTGCCTGCTGCTCGCCGGCTTCAGCGCCGGCGCCGCGGCGCAGGTGCGCGCCTGGCTCGACCGCAGCAGCATCCGCGCCGGCGAGACGGCGACCTTGAACGTCGAGGTCGTCGGCCGGGTCGGCGGCGCGCCGGACTATGCGCCGTTGTCGGCGAACTTCGAACTGGTCGGCACCAGCGTCGACACCCGGATCGAACCGGGCGCGCAGGGCATGGTCGCGCGCAGCCGCTACAGCGCGGTGCTGCGGCCGCTGCGCAGCGGCCGCATG
Source organism: Lysobacter enzymogenes (assembly GCF_023617245.1). Classification (NCBI taxonomy): domain Bacteria; kingdom Pseudomonadati; phylum Pseudomonadota; class Gammaproteobacteria; order Lysobacterales; family Lysobacteraceae; genus Lysobacter; species Lysobacter enzymogenes. The sequence goes on along the minus strand of NZ_CP067396.1, from coordinate 4,845,807 downwards.
AGCGTGCCGCCGCTGCAAGTCGCCGGCCAGCGCACCGCGCCGGTGGACCTGTACGTCGAACCGACCCCGGCCGCGGCGCCGGAGGAAGCGGTCGGCGCCAGCGACGTGTTCATCGATGCCGCGCCGGACGACAGCAGCCCCTACGTGCAGCAGGCGGTGGGCTGGGTGGTGCGGCTGTACGCGTCCACCCCGGTGCTCGGCGGCAAGATCGACCAGCCGGTGCCCGACGGCGCCTCGCTGACCAAGGTCGGCGACGACCTGCAGTACGAGCGCACCGCCAACGGCCAGCGCTACACCGTGGTCGAGCGCCGCTTCCTGCTGGTGCCCGAGCGCAGCGGCCCGCTGACCATGCCGGCGGCGGTGTTCGAAGGCCGGGTCGGCACGACCCTGATCGAGCAGCTGACCGGCAGCGGCGGCGACGCCCGCCGCGCGGTCAGCCGCGCGCGCACCCTGCAGGTGCGGCCGGTGCCGGCCGACGCGCCGCAGCCGTGGCTGCCGCTGCGCAGCCTGACCCTGAGCTATCGCTCCACGCCGCAGCAATTGCGCGTCGGCAATTCCGCCAGCCTGACCATCGAGGCCAGCGTCGACGGTGCCGGCCTGGCGCAGATGCCGGAGCTGCAACTGCCGCCGATCGACGGCGTGCAGGTGTTCGCCGATCCGGTCCAGGCCGACGAGACCTTCGTCGGCGGGCGGCCGCGGGTGAAGCTGACCCGCAAGTTCTCGCTGGTGCCCTCGCGCGAAGGCGAGGTGCGTCTGGACGGCCTGCGCCTGGACTGGTGGGACGTGAACGCGCGCGCCGCGCGCACCGCCACCCTGCCGCCGCTGAGCTGGACGGTGGGCCAGGGCATCGGCGGCACCCAGGCCGCGCCGACCAATCCGGCCGTGGCCGCCGCGCGCGGCGCGGGCGGCAAGACCGAGGCCGGCGCGGACCCGGCGCCGGCCGCGATCGACGCCGCGGCGACGGGCAGCGGCGGCGCGGTGCACAAGAGCTGGGCGATCGCCGCGGTGCTGTTCGCGCTGCTGTGGCTGGGCACCCTGGTGTGGGCGCTGCAACTGCGCGCGCAGCCGCGCCTGATGGCCGCGGCCGCGCCCAAGGCGGCCGCCGCCGCTACCGGCGCGGCGCCGCCGGCATCGCTGGCGCTGAACCTGCCGGCCTTGCGCGAACTGATCGACCGCGGCGATTTCGAACATATCGCCAGCGTCCTGCGCGGCTTGGCCAAGCCGCCGGCGGCCGACGACGACGAACTGGTCGAACGCCTGGCCGACCCGGCCCAGCGCGACGCCGTGCAGGCCTTGCGCCGCGCGCGCTGGGGCGGAGGCGACGGCGTCGACGCGCGCAACCGCCTGCGCGCCGCGTTCGCGCAAGGGCCGCACTGGCGGCAAGGCGCCGCGCAGCGGCCTTCGCCGCTGCCGCCGCTGTATCCGCCGGGCAAGTAACAGTAGGAGGGACTTCAGTCCTGATGCTTTTGTCGCAGATCGCGGCGACCTGAGCCGAAGGCATCGGGGCTGAAGCCCCTCCCACAAATGCAGCCCGAAGCCGGCGCTTTGCGTTGTCGTAGGAGGGACTTCAGTCCCGACGCTTTCGCTGCAGATCGCGGCGACCTGAGCGGAAGGCGTCGGGGCTGAAGCCCCTCCCACAAATGCAGCCCGCAAATGCAGCCCGAAGCCGACGCTTTGCGCTGTTGTGGGAGGGACTTCAGTCCCGACGCTTTCGTTGCAGATCGCGGCGACTTGAGCCGAAGGCGTCGGGGCTGAAGCCCCTCCCACGCGAGCGGCACGTCGCCGCCACCCCGCGCCGTTTCGCGCGAAACGGCGCGGGGCGCGCATGCTGCGGCGCTTCCAAACCCCACCGTCCGGGCGTTTGCGGACCCCTGGTGTATCCTGCCGATTGTTTTGGCCGGGCGGTAACGAGCGTATCCATGAGCGAAACCCAGAACGCGCGCAAGCAGCTGCCGCTGCACTGGAAGATGGCGATCGGCTTCCTCGCCGGCCTCGGCCTGGGCCTGATCGTCTACGCCGCGGGCGTCGGGGGCATCAGTTGGGCGCAGCTCACCGGTCAGGCCTGCGAGGCCGGCGCCACCGGCTGGCGCTGCGAGTCGCTGCTCAAGCTGTTCACCGAAGTGATCACCGGCCCGGCCGGCGAGATCTTCCTGCGCCTGATCTTCATGCTGGTGATCCCGCTGCTGTTCTCGGCCCTGGTCATGGGCGTGAGCGAGATGGGCGACATCCGCGCGTTCGGCCGGGTCGGCTGGCGCACGCTCGGCCTGACCATCGTGATGTCGGGCCTGGCGGTGGTGCTGGGCCTGGTCATGGTCAACGTGTTCCAACCCGGCGCGGGCATGGACCCGACCCAGGCGCAGCAGTTGATGAGCGAGAACGCCGAGCGCGCGCAGAGCATCGTCAAGGGCAGCGCCGACGCGCCCAAGGGCATCCAGATGCTGGTGTCGATCGTGCCCAGCAACGTGGTCCAGGCCGCGGCCGACGACGCGATCCTGGCGGTGATGTTCTTCGCCCTGATGATCGGCGTGGGCATGGTGCTGACCAAGTCCAAGGCGGTGGACACGCTGCGCGACGGCATCCAGGGCCTGTTCGAAATCTCCATGACCCTGATCGGGCTGGTGATCAAGCTGGCGCCGTACGCGGTGTTCTGCTTCATGTTCAACCTGTCCTCGCAGTTCGGCTGGGACTTGTTGTTCAAGCTGGCCAAGTACGTCGCGGTGGTGGTGGCGGCGCTGGCGATCCACCTGTTCGTGGTCTATTCGCTGGCGATCAAGTTCGTCGGCGGCCGCTCGCCGCTGGCCTTCTTCAAGGGCGCGCAGGAAGCGATGGTGCTGGCGTTCTCCACCGCCTCCAGCAACGCGACCCTGCCGACCGCGCTGCGCGTGGCCGACGAGCTCAAGCTGCCGCGGCGCATCTCGCGCTTCGTGCTGACCGTGGGCGCGACCGCGAACCAGAACGGCACCGCGCTGTTCGAGGGCGTGACGGTGATCTTCCTGGCCCAGTTCTTCGGCGTCGACCTGACCCTGGGCCAGCAGGTCATGGTGATGCTGGTGTGCATCCTCGGCGGCATCGGCACGGCCGGCGTTCCGTCGGGTTCGCTGCCGGTGGTGGCGATGATCTGCGCGATGGTCAAGGTGCCGCCGGAGGGCATCGGCCTGATCCTCGGCGTCAATCATTTCCTCGACATGTGCCGGACCACGCTCAACGTCACCGGCGACATCGCCATCGCGTCGATGGTGTCGCGCGGGGTGGAGGATCCGCCGGCGGAGACGTTGGCGGATTGATCCGCGATCCGCGAAAAGCCCGCCGTCCGGCGGGCTTTTTCTTTGCGGGGGCTTTGTGTAGGAGCGACGCGAGTCGCGACCGCGAAAACGCAGCTATTGCGTGGGTTTCGTCTTAGTTACGTGGCTTGCGACGTGGCTGCAGTCGGATACGAACCGCAACGGCCGTCATTCCGGCGAACGCCGGAATCCAACCGAAGCGATGAAGTCCCGCCGTTACGTCCCGAAGCAACAAATCGCTCCAGGCCGTCATTCCGGCGAACGCCGGAATCCAACCGAAGCGATGAAGTCCCGCCGTTACGTCCCGAAGCAACAGATCGCTCCAGGTCGTCATTCCGGCGAACGCCGGAATCCATTTTGACTTTGCTGTTGCTCCTGCTTTTTGCGCGGCAGCGAGTGACGAAAAGCCGCCATCAAGGGCTTCCGTCCGCAAGCGGCCGGGTCACTTTCTTTGTCCAAAGCAACAAAGAAAGTAACCAAAGAAAGTGCTTTTCCCTGTTCCGAATCAAGAGCCACTAAGGCTCGCAGCGGCGCGGGGCCGCGCCATAAGGGGCATCCTGCCCCATGGCGCGCGTGCGCATCCATGCGCACGCCCTCCGGGGCTGCGGGACGACTGCGTCGTGCTCGGGGGCGGGCACAAGCAACGGCAACATCAACGGCAAGGTCAAAATAGATTCCGGCGTTCGCCGGAATGACGGGGTTTGGATGCGGAACCTCGGCTGCTACGGCAGGGCTGCGATGTTTGGGTGGGACTCGGTTTCCGCCGGAACGACGGTTGGGAGGATTCCCGGCTTCGGGCCAAGACGGCAGCGCCAGTCGGCTTCGATGGGACGCGGCCCACGCGCTCCCGCCGCGGCGTGCCGAATCTGCCGGTTCGGGGCGGGGGGAGGCGCGTCGACGGCTCCAGCGGGCCGCTGAACGGGTTCGGGGCGACACGGCCGCCCCGGGATGGGACAATGGCGGCTCTTCGCCGGCCCCGCCGCCCGAAACGGGCACGCCCCGGGCCGGTTCTCGCTCCGCTTCCCAGCCTCAGCCGCCCGAGCCCCATGACGACGCCCAGCCGCCGCGATCTTGCCAACGCCATCCGTTTCCTCGCCATCGACGCGGTGCAGGCCGCCAACTCCGGCCACCCCGGCATGCCGATGGGCATGGCCGATATCGCCGAAGTGCTGTGGAACGACTTCCTGAGCCATAACCCGGCCGATCCGAAGTGGTTCAACCGCGACCGCTTCATCCTCTCCAACGGCCACGGTTCGATGCTGCAGTACGCGCTGCTGCACCTGGCCGGCTACGACCTGCCGATCGAGGAGCTCAAGCGCTTCCGCCAGCTGCACTCGCGCACCCCGGGCCATCCGGAGAACTTCGAGACCCCGGGCGTGGAGACCACCACCGGTCCGCTCGGTCAGGGCCTGGCCAACGCGGTCGGCATGGCGCTGGCGGAGAAGATCCTGGCCCAGCGCTTCAACCGCGAAGGCCACGACATCGTCGACCACCGCACCTGGGTGTTCATGGGCGACGGCTGCCTGATGGAAGGCATCTCGCACGAAGTCGCGTCGCTGGCCGGCACCTGGGGCCTGGGCAAGCTGGTCGCGTTCTGGGACGACAACAAGATCTCCATCGACGGCAACACCGACGGCTGGTTCACCGACGACACCGCGGCGCGTTTCGAGGCCTACGGCTGGCGCGTGATCCGCAAGGTCAACGGCCACGACCCGGTCGAGATCAAGACCGCGATCGAGACCGCGCTCAAGCACGACGACAAGCCGACCCTGATCTGCTGCCGCACCACGATCGGCTTCGGCTCGCCGGCCAAGGCCGGCAAGGAATCCTCGCACGGCGCGCCGCTGGGCAAGGACGAAGTCGCCGCGACCCGCGCCGCGCTGGAATGGCCGTACGCCGAGTTCGAGATCCCGCAAGACATCTACGCCGGCTGGCGCAACCGCGACCACGCGGGCGCGCAGGCGCAGTGGCAGCAGGCCTTCGACGCCTACGCCGCGCAGTTCCCGGCCGAGGCCGCCGAGCTCAAGCGCCGCATCGCCGGCGAGCTGCCGGCCGACTTCTCCGCCCAGGCCGACGCGTACCTGGCCAAGCTGCAGGCCGACGGCCAGACCATCGCCTCGCGCAAGGCCTCGCAGATGGCGATCGAGACCTTCGCGCCGCTGCTGCCGGAACTGATCGGCGGCTCGGCCGACCTGGCGCACTCCAACCTGACCCTGTGGAAGGCCAGCAAGTCGGTCGCCAGCAACGACCCGAACGCGAACTACGTCTACTACGGCGTGCGCGAGTTCGGCATGAGCGCGATCAGCAACGGCCTCAACCTGCACGGCGGCTTCATCCCGTTCGACGCCACCTTCCTGGTGTTCAGCGATTACGCCCGCAACGCGGTGCGCATGAGCGCGCTGATGGGCGCGCACGTGATCCACGTCTACACCCACGACTCCATCGGCCTGGGCGAAGACGGCCCGACCCACCAGCCGGTCGAGCACCTCGCCAGCCTGCGCTACATCCCGCACAACGACGTGTGGCGCCCTTGCGACGCGGTCGAATCGGCGGCGGCGTGGAAGGCCGCGATCGAGCGCCTGGACGGCCCGAGCTGCCTGGTGTTCTCGCGCCAGAACCTGCCGCACCAGCCGCGCGACGCGCAGCAGGTGGCGCAGATCGCGCGCGGCGGCTACGTGCTGCGCGACAGCGACGGCGCGCCGGAGGTGATCCTGCTGGCGACCGGTTCGGAAATCGGCCTGGCCACCCAGGCCGCCGACGCGCTGAGCGCCGAAGGCGTCAAGGTGCGCGTAGTGTCGATGCCCTCGACCGACGTGTTCGACCGCCAGCCGCTGGATTACCGCGAGTCGGTGCTGCCGAACGCGGTGCGCAAGCGCGTCGCGATCGAAGCCGGCGTCAGCGACTTCTGGCGCAAGTACGTCGGCCTGGACGGCGACGTGGTCGGCATCGACCGCTTCGGCGCCTCGGCCCCGGCCGAAGCGCTGTTCTCGTACTTCGGCTTCACCGTGGATCGGGTGGTGGCTACGGTGAAGAAGCTGGGCTGAGGGCGGCATACCGCGATATCGTCCGCCGCGCGCATGCGCGGCGGCGCCTAGACGGGGACGCATGGCGTCCCCGTCTGCGTTTGCGGCCGTGGGAGGGGCTTCAGCCCCGATGCCTTCCGCTCAGCCCAGATCGCATCCCAGTACGGATAGTCTTCGATCCGCTCTACCAGCCCGGCGCGCTTGGGATTGGCGACGATGTACCGGGCGATGTGTACGACGTCTTCCTCTTCGCGCAATGCATGATCGTGGAAGCCCGGCATCCACACGAACCCCTTGCGGTCGAGCGCGCGGTTCACGGCGCGTGCGGTCCGACCTTTCATCGAGGCCACGACGCTTTCCAGGCGCACTCCGTCGGTGAGGCGAATCAGGCCATGCCAGTGATCGGGCATCAGCACCCAGCACAGCAGTTGCGCGCCGAGCCATTTGTCCGGATGGGTGATGGCCGCTGTCGCGATACGGGCGACATGGTCGCTCGCGAAGATGCGGCGCCGCCGGATACAGGTGGTGGTGACCAGGTAGATGCGTTGCGCTTCGGAGTGGCGGCCTCGGCGCAGCGCTTGGTAGCCGGGGGATTCGGGCGGTCGGTTCATGTCCGCAGCATCGTGGCCGCGGGATAGGGGCGTTATCGGATTGGTTCCGATGCGAGGCTAGGAAAGTTCTGCGCGAGCGGATCGGAAAGCATCGGGCCTGAAGGCCCTCCCACGTCAGGTCTCGCGCAGCGCCAACGCCACCAGTCGCGCTTCGAGCTTCTGCGCGAATCCCGCCGGCCGCTCCAGCCCCATGCGCTGCATCGCTTCGGCATCCGTCGCGCCGCCGGAGAACCACGCCTTGAGCGCGGTGCGCGCCTTGGCGCCGGTCCTGGCGGTGTTCGCCTTCAGCCACGCCAGCGCCTTGACCAGGCGCTGCTCGACGGCGGTGAAGTCGCTGCCGAGTGGGTAGTCGGGCAGCACGCCCTGCGCGCGCAGCGGCGCCAGCGCGGCGCGCAGCCGTTGCGGGGTGTTGCGGTCGCTCGCGCGATGGAGCTTCGGCGCCAGCTTGCCGGCGCCGATCGCGGCCTGCAGCAGCGGCTGCTGGAAGCCGCTGCCGGCGATCGCGGCCATCGCCAGGATGCAGTCTTCGTCGGTCTTGCCGCGCAGGTGGGCGATGCCGTATTCGGTCACGTAGACGTCGCGCAGGTGGCGCGGAATCGTCGCCTGCGGGTAGTTCCAGACCACGTTGGATCGGGTTTCGCCGCCGCCGTCGCGGGTGGCGCGCAACATCAGCACCGAGCGCGCGTTGGGCAGGGCATGGGCCATGGCGACGAAGTTGTACTGGCCGCCGACGCCGGACACCACGCGGCCGTCGTCGAGCGTGTCCGACACCGCCGCGCCGAGCGCGGTGGCCATCATGCAGCTGTTGAAGAAGCGCGCGTCGCGGCGCTGCAGACGTTCCAGGGTCTCGTTGCCGCCGTAGAGCTCGTTGACCTCGCTGATCCGGCGCATGCTGATGCCGCGGCGCTGGGCTTCGGGCATGTCGCGCAACCAGTCGTAGAAATCCTGCGAGCCCAGATAGAAGCCGCCTTGCAGGTACTCGCCCTCGCGTTCGAGCCGTTCCAGGTCGGCGGCGTCGGCGCGGCCCTCGTGCAGCCTGCGCATGAAATCGAGATCGTCGACGACCTTGCGCTTGATCACGCCGACTTCGACCAGGCGGCGGAAGCCTTCGTTGAGCATTTCGCTGCAGCCAAAAAGCCCAACGCTAAAGGGGGCAAGCGGCGCAATTGTCGCCATCGCGTTATGGGTAGTGGACAGGTCAACATCCGACGAAGCGGTGTGTGCAAGCGGCGAGCCTCCCGCACCGCCGGACTCGCCAGCCTTTTCGTACCCCAACGCCTCCAACACCCGCCAATACGCCGCATTGTCCGTATGCCGCAACACCAGCGCATGGCAAAGCGCATCCGCCAACGTCCCGATCCCGATCTGCAAGGTCCCGCCATCGCGCACCAGCGTGCTCGCATGGAAGCCGATCGCGTAGTCCGCATCGCTGACCGGCTGCCGCGGCAGCCCGAACAACTTCGGATACGGCCCCGGCGGCGTCACCACCGCATCGAAGAACGAGGCGTCCACCGCCGCGCTGCCGTCGATCCACGGCAGCAGCGGATCGACTTCGGCGATCAGCAGCGGCCGCGGCAGTCCGCTGGCGACGATCGCATCGATGGCGTCGAAGGTGAGATCGGTATTGCACGACAGCGACAGCCGCCCGCTGCCGGACGGATCGGCTGCGACCTTCTGCACCACCGCATTGACCCCGCGCTCGGCCAGCGCGCGCGCGACGTGGGTGTAGTTGAGGCTGGCGTAGCGGCGCTGCGCCGCCTGCGAGCGCAGCAACGCGCCCGATTGCAGGTAGAACTCCTCCACTTCCATGTGCGCCGGCAGCGCGTTGCGCTTGAGCGCCTGCACATAGGCCAGGCGCGGGTAGTCGTCGCCGAAGTGGCGTTGCAGGAACGGTTGCAGGAACCGCGCCTCCAGGCCCTTGCCGGCCCCGGGCGGGTCCAGCGACAGCGCGGTGTACAGGTGCAGGCGCCGCGCCGGTTCGCGTTCGCTGCGCTCGTATAGCGCGTTGAGCAGGCGATGCGGCTTGCCCAGGCCGAGCGGGGCGCCGACGTGCAGCGGGCCCGGCAGGCGCGCGTAGAGGAAGTCGACGGCGTCGGCGAGGGACTGGAAACGGACGGGCTCGGGGCGCGGGGAAAGGCTCATCGCCGCAGTATCGCACCGGGCCCGTCAACGCGGCGGGGGCTTGCATTGTTCGTTTACGGGTGTAATCTCAATAAAAATTACGGATGTAAACGATGCAGATCAGCGAAGCCGAATCGGTGGTGATGGAAGTGCTGTGGCAGCGCCATCCGCTGGCCGCCGAAGAGGTGGCCGCGGCCTTGGCCGACGCCCAGTCCTGGCAGGAGGCCACGGTCAAGACCCTGCTCAACCGCCTGTTGAACAAGGGCGCGATCCGCGCCGAGAAGGACGGCCGGCGCTATCTGTACGCGCCGGTGCTCAAGCGCGAGGACTGGTTGCTCGACGAGAGCCAGGGCCTGCTGCAGCGGCTGTTCGGCGGCCGCGTCGCGCCGCTGGTCGCGCATTTCAGCCAGCACCGCAAGCTCAGCCGCAAGGACATCGCCGAACTGCGCAAGCTGCTGGAGGAACTCGACGATGACGCTCGCTGAGTGCTGCGCCGCGCTGTTGCCGATGCTGGTCCGCGCCGCTGTCGCCGCCGGCGCGGCGGCGTTGGCGGTGACGATCCTGCGCCGGCCGCTGCGCGCGGCGTTCGGCGCCGGCGCGGCCTATGCGGGTTGGAGTCTGGTGCCGGCGGCGTCGATCGCGACGCTGTTGCCGGCGCCGCAGGCTTACATCGGCGCGTTGCCGGCCCTGACGGTATGGGCGCCGTTGGCCGCGGCGCCGGACGGCCGCGGCGCCGACACGGCCAGCGCGTGGTGGCTGGCGGCCTGGGCGTTCGGCGCGTTGGCGACGGCGGCCTGGATGGGGGCGCGGCAATGGCGCTTCCAGCGCGGCCTGGCGCGGGCGCGGCTGCGCGCCGACGGCCTGCTGCAGGCGCCGCACCGCGCCGGCCTGCCGGCGGCGTTCGGCCTGCTGCGGCCGCGCATCGCGGTGCCCGCGGATTTCGACAGCGCCTACAGCGAGCGCGAGCGCGGCCTGATGCTCGCGCACGAACGCGCGCACATCGCCGGCGGCGACCTGTGGGCCGGCGCGGCGGTCGCGGCGCTGCGCTGCCTGCTGTGGTTCCAGCCGCTGCTGCACCTGTGCGCGCGCAGTTTCCATCACGACCAGGAACTGGCCTGCGACGAGCGGGTGATGCGCGCGCATCCCGGCGCGCGCCGCGCCTATGCCGAGGCGTTGCTCAAGACCCAGCTGGCGCCGGGCCCCGCGCCGCTGAGTTGCCACTGGGGCCAAGTCCATCCACTCAAGGAGCGAATCATGATGTTGAGCAAACGCAGCGCCGCGCGCGGACGTCGCGTGGCGGGCGCGGTATCGATCTGCGCGTTGGTGTTGTCCGGCGCGGCGGCGGCCTGGGCGGCGCAGCCGCAGGCGGCGCTGGCCGCTGCCGGAGCGGCCAAGGCCGCGGCCGCGACCGAAGTCGGATACGGGCGCTTGTCGCCGCCGCAGTGGCCGCAGGGCAGCCGCAATGGCGGCCGGGTGATGCTGGAGCTGGAAGTGGCCGTCGACGGCCGCGTGTCCGACCTGCGGCTCAAGCGCAGCTCGGGCCATGCCGAACTGGACCAGGCGGCGATGGACGCCGCGCGCAATTGGTCGTTCACGCCGCGCACCGTCGGCGGCCGGCCGGTCGCGTCGTGGGTGCGGGTGCCGGTGGACTTCGAGCCCGATACGCAGAGCCCGGCCGCGGCCGGCGGCGATGCGCCGGGACTGGCGTCCGAAGTGCCCGAACTGGACGCGTTGCGGATCGGCGCGCAGTAAGCCTGCGCTGCCGCGCCGATGGCCACGGCGCGGTGGCGGCGGTTTTTACCTGGGTTCGTTCGCGCGCCCGCGCATGTTGCCGGGCGCGTTCGTCCCCTCGGCGATGGCGGCGCCGTCGCTCAACCGATGCGGTGCACGTCCTCGGCGATCCGCCGCACTTCCTCGGGATAGTGGCTGACGTAGATCATCGGCAAGCCGCTTTCCTCGCGCACCCGCTGCAGATACGGCAGCAGTTCGTCGCGACGGTTCATGTCCAGCATCGACAAGGGTTCGTCGAGCAGCAGGATGCGCGGCTGCGACAGCAAGGCGCGGCCCAGCGCCACGCGCTGCATCTCGCCGCCGGACAGGCCGGCGGTGCCGCGCGCCAGCAGGTGGCCGATGCCGAGCAACTCGACGATCGCGTCCAGTTCGAAGCGGCGCTCGCGCGCGCCCGCGCCGCGCAGGCCGTAAAGCAGGTTGGCGCGCACGTCCAGGTGCGGGAACAGGCGCGCGTCCTGGAACACGTAGCCGATGCGGCGGCGGTGCGCCGGCTGGTCGATGCGGCGCTCGCGGTCGAACAGGGTCTCGCCTGCGACGACGATGCGTCCGCGCACCGGCCGCAGCAGGCCGGCGATGGCGTGCAGCAGCGAGGTCTTGCCGGCGCCGGAGTCGCCGACCACGGCGATCACCCGGTGCTCGCTGCGGATCGCGAACGTGCGGCGAAAACCCGAGCGCGCGTCGCCGCGGCGCAGTTCGATGTCGATGTCGAAACCGGCGTTGTCCGCAGCGGAAACCGCGGCGTTCATCGCTGCGTCCCCGCGCGCTGGCGCTGCACCAGCCATTCCGAGGCGAACACCGCGGCGAACGACAGCGCCACCGCGACCAGCGCCAGCCGCAGCACGCCCGACTCGGCGCCGGGCGTCTGCATCAGGCCCCAGATCGCCGACGACAGCGTCTGGGTCTCGCCGGCGATGTTGGACACGAAGGTGATGGTGGCGCCGAACTCGCCCAGCGCCTTGGCGAAGCACAGCACCGCGCCGGCCAGCAGGCCGGGCCAGGCCAGCGGCAGGGTCACGCCGAAGAACACCCGCCACGGATTGGCGCCGAGCGTGGCCGCGGCCTGTTCCAGGCGCCGGTCCACCGCTTCGATCGACAGGCGGATCGCGCGCACCATCAACGGGAAGCCCATGATCGCGCTGGCCAGCGCGGCGCCGGTCCAACGGAACGCGAACACGATGCCGAAGTGTTCGGACAGGAACCGCCCGATCGGCCCCTGCGCGCCGAAGCCGAGCAGCAGCGCATAGCCGGTGACCACCGGCGGCAGCACCAGCGGCAGGTACATCAGCGTGTCGACCAGCAGCTTGCCGGGAAAGCGCGTGCGCGCCAGCAGCCAGCCCACCGCCACGCCGAACGGCAGGCTGCAGACGGTGGCGGCCGCGGCGACCTTGAGGCTGAGCGCGATCGCGGTCAGCTCGGCCGCGCTGAAGCCGGCGAAGCCCTCGCTCATCGCGATGCCGCGGCGTTCGCGGTGGCGACGCGGTCGGACCGCGCGGGCGTCGCGGGCGTCGCGGCCGGGTTCGCAGCCGGATTCACGGCAGCGGCGCGAAACCGTGGCGGCGGAAGATCGCCGCCGCCTGCTTGCCGCGCAGCCATTGCGCGAACGCGGCCGCGCCCGGGTGGCGGCTGGCCTTGACCACGGCCACCGGGTAGACGATCGGCGCGTGGGTGTCGGCGGGGAAGGTCGCCAGCACCCGCACCTTGGGTTCGGCCTGGGCGTCGCTGCCGTAGACCACGCCGAGCGGCGCCTCGCCGCGCGCGACCAGCATCAGCGCCGCGCGCACGTTCTCGCCTTCGGCCACGCGCGGCTGCAGTTGTCGCCATACGCCGAGCTTCTCGAACGCGGCGCGCGCGTACTTGCCGGCCGGTACGCTCGCGGTCAGCGCCAGCGCCAGGCGGCCTTCGCCGAGCAGCGGGCGCAGGTCGGTGCCGGGCTTGAGCGCCAGCGGTTTGGCCTGGCTGTCCTTCGGCGCGATCAGCACCAGGGTGTTGCCGAGTACGTTGCGGCGGCTGGCGTCGACGAGCAACCGGCGTTGCTGCAGGTAGTCCATCCAGTCCAGGTCGGCGGAGAAGAACAGGTCGGCCGGCGCGCCTTGTTCGATCTGCCGCGCCAGCGCCGAGCTGGCGGCGTAGGACGCGCGCACGCTCTGGCCGGTCTGCTGCCGGTACGCGGCGGCGGCTTCGTCGAGCGATTCCTTGAGGCTGGCGGCGGCGAACACGGTCAGCGGCTGCGCGTTCTTGTCCTGCGCCGGCGCGGCGCCGGCGGCGAGGGCGAAGCCGAGACCGAGGGCGCACAGGGCGCCGAGGAAGCGGCGGCGGACGTTCATGGGGACGGGCCTGCGGGGAGGTGGAGGCAGAGTAACCCGAGGCTGTGGCGGAAGGGTTCGATGGCCGTTGTCGGAGGGGCTGTTGGAGCGCCTGGGTGTCGCAGGGCCTGAGCTGTTGTGGGAGGGCCTTCAGGCCCGATGCTCTTGTCTCAAATCGCCGCGATCTGAGCGGAAAGCGTCGGGCCTGAAGGCCCTCCCACAGAAGAGCGCAGCGTCGGGCCTGGAGGCTCTTCCACAGAAGAGCGCAGCGGCGGGCCTGGAGGCTCTTCCACAGAAGAGCGCAGCGTCGGGCCTGGAGGCTCTTCCACAGAAGAGCGCAGCGTCGGGCCTGGAGGCTCTTCCAAAGAAGAGCGCAGCATCGGGCCTGAAGGCCCCCCGCAGAAGAGCGCAGCGTCGGGACTGCAGGCTCTCCCACAGAGAGCGCAGTGCCCGGCCTGAAGGCCTCGCCTCAGTCAGTCGGCGCCGCTCACCCGGATCGACTCGACCTGCCGCACCCACCGCGCCGGACGCGATTCGCCGGGGACGATCAGGCGCCAGGGGCCGTCCTCGGCCGGCAGGTCGGCGCCGTTGCAGCGGCGGGTCAGCACCACCGGGCGGTTGCCCAGGCTCGGGTCGAGTTCGCCGAGCGAGAACGCGGCGCGGTAGCCGTCGCGCGCGCGTACCTGCGCGACCCGCGCCAGTTGCGCGCCGCGCAACGGCGCGGCCGGCATCGCGCCGGACGCGCGCAGCAGTTCGACCAGGGCCACGCCTTCGCAGCTGAGTTTGCGGCCGTGCGCTTCGCCCTCGGCCTTCACCTGCGGCAGCCGCGCGATCAGCGCTTCGTCCAGCTTGACCTCCACCGGGCCCGTCGGCGCGGCTGCGGCCTTGGATTCGGCGTCGGCATGCCGGTGCTGCGCCGGCGCGGCGAAAGCGACGGTCAACAGCAGCGACAAGGACAACAAACGGGCATCGGTGCGGCGCATGCGCATCCTCACAGTTGGTCGAGCGGAAGTTTCAGGTAGCGCACGCCGTTGGCCTCCGGCTCCGGCAGCGCGCCGCCGCGCAGGTTGACCTGCAGCGACGGCAGGATCAGCGCCGGCACCGCCAGGGTGCGGTCGCGCGCTTCGCGCAGGGCCACGAACCCGGCTTCGTCGGTGTCGGCGCGCACGTGCAGATTGCCCTGCTTCTGCGCGCCGATCGTGGTCTCGCAGGCCGGCTCGCGTCCGTCCTTGCCGTAATCGTGGCAGACGAACACGCGGGTCGCCTCGGGCAGCAGGTACAGGCGCTGGATCGACTGGTACAGCATCGCCGCGTCGCCGCCGGGGAAGTCGCAGCGGGCGGTGCCGCTGTCGGGCATGAACAGCGAGTCGCCGGCGAACAGCGCGTCGCCGATCAGGTAAGCCAGGCTGTCCTGGGTATGGCCGGGCACCGGGATCGCGCGCGCGGGCAGCGCGCCGACGGCGAAGCCTTCGTCGTCGTCGAACAGATGATCGAACGCGGCGGGCTGTTGCGCGGGTTCTTCGTCGGACAGGCCGAACAGCGGCGCGAACACCCGCCGCACTTCGCCGATGCGGCGGCCGATGGCAAGCCGCGGCGCGCGGCCGTCCGCCGCGCGCAGGCGCTCGCGCAGCGCGTGCGCGGCGCTGAGGTGGTCGGCGTGGGCGTGGGTTTCCAGCAGCCAGTCGATGCGCAGGCCGTCGGCGGCGGCGCGTTCGAGCAAGGGCGCGACGCTGTCCAGGCCGGTGCGGCCCGAACGCGGATCGAAGTCGAGCACCGGATCGACGATGGCGGCCGCGCGCGTGGCCGGGTCGGCGACCAGGTAGGTCCAGGTGCCGGTGTCGCGATGATGGAAGGCGCTGACGTGCGGCGCGGCGGCGGGGGCGGGCGGCATGGCGGCTCTCGGTGCGGCGGCGCCGCGTTCTTCGTCGGTTCCCGCGCGGGCGCGGCCGATACGAGGCGCCGTATCGGCCGGACGTCGGCGCGATGGGCCGCGCCGATCCGTCGTCCGATGCGGCGCGGCGCGTCGGTGCGCCACGTTAACCCGCCGCGCCGATCGGCCATGTTAAGCGGCCATGTCAAGCGGCCGCGTCGATGCGCGGTCCGGCGTCGGCGTCGCGCGGCAGGGCGGCGCGACGCGGCGGTCAGCGCCCCGGCGCCAGCGCGGCGTCGAGCAGCTTGGCCAGATGTTCGCCACCCAGGCGCAACTGGGTCTCGGCTAGCGGCCGCCAGGTGGCGACATAGTCCGGCGCCAGCTTGTGGGTCGGCGGATAGAAGCCCGGTTGCAGCACCAGCTTGCACGAGTCCTCGGCCCAGTCGGCGGCCGGCGGCGGCAGCGCCAGCGCGCTGACCGCGGGCACCTGGATCTTCTCCAGCCGGGCCAGATACTTGTCGTCGCCGAGCTTGCTCATGCTGAGCATGCGGCTGTCCCACAGCGAGTGCAGGTTGGCGCCGTAGCCGCCGGGGCGATCGGGCTGGCCGGGAATGGCGAGTTGGAAATCGTTGCCGCCCTTGTCGCGGGCGTAGCCGGCGTGCAGCGGCTGGTGCACGTCGCCGA
The DNA here is from genome assembly GCF_023617245.1 of Lysobacter enzymogenes. Lineage (NCBI taxonomy): Bacteria > Pseudomonadati > Pseudomonadota > Gammaproteobacteria > Lysobacterales > Lysobacteraceae > Lysobacter > Lysobacter enzymogenes. The sequence continues at coordinate 4,830,123 of NZ_CP067396.1, read as the reverse complement.
CCAGGTGGACGACGAACTTCAACGCCTGCAGGCGTTCGGCCCGCGGCTTGCGGCGGTCGGCCAGGATCGCGCTCTGCGCGGCGATCGCCGCGACCACGCAATTGCCGCCGGGGCAGTCGCGCGCGGCGTCGTAACGGCAATCGCTCTCGCCGAGGTTGACGTAGTGCCACTTGGCGCTGCGCTTGCCCAGGTCCGGGTCTTCGGCGCGCAGTTGGTCGGCCCAGTTGGCGATGCCGGGCAGGGTCGGGTCGGGCTCGCCGGCGAGCAGCTTCTCGGCCTCGGCGCGCGCGGCGGGCGACATGTCGTTCCAGGCCAGTTCGGCGACGAGGCGGTGGCCCTGCGGACCCCAGGCCAGGGCCGGCAGCGGCAGGGCGAGGACGAGCGCGGCGGCGGCGAGCAGGCGGCGGGCGGAAGTGTGGGGGGCGGTCATGGCGCGCACTGTACCGGAGCCGGTGGCGCGGGCCGCTGTCCGAAGCTGGCGGTGCGAGGGGTGGCGATCTGGAACGAAAGCGTCGGGGCTGAAGCCCCTCCCACAACAGCCCTCCGACCGCGACGGCCTGCGCTTTTGTGGGAGGGGCTTCAGCCCCGACGCTTTCGTTCCGATCGCCACGATCAAGGCCGCGCCGCCTAGCGGCGCGGCCCCGCTGCATCACCCAGGCGCCGCTCAGAACTTGAACACGTACGCCAGCCCGTACACGAGCGGATCGATGTTGGCCTTGCCGATCTTCTGCCCGTTGAGCTTCACGTCGGTGCCGATGTCCATCCAGCGCGCGTCGACCCGGACCGCGCCGCGCTCGTTGAGGATGAAGTCCACGCCCACGTGCGCGGCCACGCCGACCGAGTCCTCCAGCTTGAGCTTGGCGCCGCGCAGCGGGCCGGTGGTCTTCTCGCTGAAGAAGGTCGTGTAGTTCACGCCCACGCCGACGAACGGCGAGACCGTGCCCTGGCTGTTCCAGTGGTATTGCAGCGAGAAGGTCGGCGGCAGGTGCTTAGTGGTGGCGACCTTGCCCAGGCCCTTGATGTCGATGTCGTGCTTGAACGGCGTCGCCGCCAGCACCTCGATGCCGAGGTTCTCGCGCAGGAAGTACTCGAAGGTGATGGTGGGCTGGACGTTGTCGCCGATCTCCAGTTGGGCGGTGCCGCCGAGCACGCTGCCGTTGTTGGACTTGGGCTGGACCTGGTGGGCGCCGATGCCGACGGTGAAGGTGCCGGCCTGCTGGGCCAGGGCAGGGTGGGCCGCGCAGGCGAGCGCGGCGGCGACGAGGCCGCCGGTCAGTCGATGGTTCATTCCTTGAGTCCCCCTTGCAGATGAGTGCGGAATGCCGGGTTTTCTGAACAGGCCGAAGCCTGCCGCGCACTCTAAATGCGCAGTAAAATCGCAAACCTTGATTGCCATCGCAGTCCGGGCGCGGCTCACGGTCGCTCTCGGCCGCGGTCGTGCCGGACTGCGACGCCGGCCCCGCCTTGCTAGAATGGCGGTTTCCCCACTTCGACCCGCCCCGGCGGACGCAGGAGTTATCGCAATGACGATCAAGGTAGGCATCAACGGCTTCGGCCGCATCGGGCGCAACGTGCTGCGCGCGGCCGTGCAGAACTTCGACGGCGAGATCGAAATCGTCGCGATCAACGATCTGCTCGAGCCGGACTACCTGGCCTACATGCTGCAGTACGACTCGGTCCACGGCCGCTTCAAGGGCACCGTGGCGGTCGAAGGCAACACCCTGGTCGTCAACGGCAAGAAGATCCGCCTGACCCAGGAACGCGACCCGGCCAACCTCAAGTGGGACGAGGTCGGCGCCGAAGTCGTCGTCGAATCGACCGGCCTGTTCCTCGACAAGGCCACCGCGCAGAAGCACCTCGACGCCGGCGCCAAGAAGGTGGTGCTGTCGGCGCCGTCGAAGGACGACACGCCGATGTTCGTCTACGGCGTCAACGACAAGACCTACCAGGGCGAGGCGATCGTCTCCAACGCCTCGTGCACGACCAACTGCCTGGCGCCGCTGGCCAAGGTGCTCAACGACAAGTGGGGCATCAAGCGCGGCCTGATGACCACCGTGCACGCCGCCACCGCGACCCAGAAGACCGTCGACGGCCCGTCCAACAAGGACTGGCGCGGCGGCCGCGGCATCCTGGAGAACATCATCCCGTCCAGCACCGGCGCGGCCAAGGCGGTCGGCGTGGTGATCCCGGAGCTCAACAAGAAGCTCACCGGCATGTCGTTCCGCGTGCCGACCTCGGACGTGTCGGTGGTCGACCTGACCGTCGAACTCAACAAGGACGCCACCTACGCCGAGATCTGCGCCGAAATGAAGGCGCAGTCGGAAGGCGCGCTGAAGGGCGTGCTGGGCTACACCGAGGACAAGGTCGTCGCCACCGACTTCCGCGGCGACGCGCGCACCTCGATCTTCGACGCCGACGCCGGCATCGCGCTGGACGGCACCTTCGTCAAGCTGGTGAGCTGGTACGACAACGAGTGGGGCTATTCCAACAAGTGCCTGGAAATGGTCAAGGTAGTCGTCGGCAAGTAAGCCGCCGCACCGGCCCCGGGCGTGCGAGACGCGCATGGACGACGAGACCCCGCAACCGCCATCGCCGCCACCGCCGCGCCGCCTTGAACGGCGGCGCTGGCTCCGCGCCGGCACCGCGCATCGAAACAGCCCCGCTTCGGCGGGGCTGTTTCGTTTTGCGAGGCACAAAAAATCGGCTGCGGAAGCGGGCCGCATGCAGCCGGCGGTGCGGCGCGGCTTGTATCGGCAGTTCCTCGGCCTGCTGGTGATGGCGGTGGTGCTGCCGAGCCTGGCGTTCGGCGCGGCGATGGTGCTCGCCCGCTACCGGGCCGAACTCGACGAGATCGACGCGCGCACCGCCGCCAGCGCGCACGTGCTCGCGCACGAGCTCGACGAGAGCCTGGCCGCGCTGCAGGCCAGCCTGCACGTGCTGGCTGCGGCCGGCGCGCGCCACCGCCTGGACTGGAGCGTGGAACTGCCCGAGCTGCAGCGGCGCTACCCGCCGATCCTGACCTTGATCGCCACCGACGCGCGCGGCCGGGTGATCGGCGCCGCGCCGGCCGCGGCGGCCGCGCGCGCGGTCGGCTTGGACGTCTCCGATCGCGACTACTTCCGCCAGCCGGCGCGCAGCGGGCGGGACTACATTTCCGACGCCTTCGTCGGCCGCGGCCTGGGCAGCGACCCGCTGGTGGTGGTGTCGGTGCCGCGCTACCGCGACGGCGCCTTCGCCGGGGTGATCGAGGCCTCGCTGGCGCCGGCCCACGTCTACGACGAAAACGGCCACGGCGACTACGAGACCGTGCTGCTGGACCGCGCCGGCCGGGTCATCCACGCCAGCGGCGGCATCGGCCTGAAGTTCATGCAGCGCGCGGCGGACACCGGTTTCGCGCCCGCGCTGGCCCAGCGCGACGCCGGCGCCGCGCGCCGCGCGGTGCCGGTGATGCCCGACGGCGGCCACGCCTTCGTCGCCGCGGCCCGCACCCGCGGCGGCTGGACCTTGTACGCGGTGGCGCCGCGGGAACTGGCCGCGCGCCCGGCGCTGGAGCGGGCGATGTCGATGATCCAGTTGCTGCTGCTGGCGGTGCTCGGCGCCGCGTTGGCGTTCGTGTGGTATGCGCGAATGCTGGCGCGCGCGTCCTCGCTGCTGCTGCAGCGGCTGCGCGCGCTGGCCAGCGGCGCCGAGCCGGCGCTAGGCCTGCCGGCCGGCGACGTACCGATGCCGGAGGAACTGCAGCCGGTGCTGGCCGCCATCGTCGACCTGTCGACGCGGCTCGACCACGCCCACGCCGAACTGCGCCAGAGCCTGGCCGAGCGCGAACACGACGTGGCGCAGCGCACCGAGCAACTGCGCGCGGCCCTGCGCGAACTCGACCGGGTCGCCTGCACCGACCCGCTGACCGGCGCGCTGAATCGTCGCGGCCGCGACGAATTCGTGCAGGCGCTGGCCGCGCAGGGCGCGCGCCTGGGCAGCGTCGCGGTGCTGTTGCTCGACGTCGACCACTTCAAGGCCTACAACGACCGCTACGGCCACCGCGCCGGCGACGAAGCGCTGCGCACCGCGGTGGCGGCGATCCGCGCCGAAGTGCGCGAAGGCGACGACGCGGTGGTGCGCGCCGGCGGCGAGGAATTCTGCGTGCTGATCCCCGGGGTCGGCCGGGCGCGCGTGCTCAACATCGCCCGCGCGATCCTGCTCGGGCTGTATCGCCGGGACATCGAACACCGCGACAGCGAACACGGCCGGCTGACCTGCAGCATCGGCGTGGCGATGGCCTACAGCGTGGACGAACTGGATGCGGCGATGGATCGCGCCGACGAAGCGCTGTACCGGGCCAAGCGGCGCGGGCGCAACGGGTTTTGTTCTTGATCGCGCGAGGATCGCAGCGCAGGTAGCGGATGTCGCGGCGCGTGGCCGCAGGCGGTGCGTATCGCGAAACGGCGGCGATGCGGGTTTCGCGGTGGTCGGATTGGCGCGGTCGCGGCTTGCGCCGCTCCTACAGGCGGAAACGAACTGGCCGCAACCCCTGTAGGAGCGGCGCAAGCCGCGACCGCGACAATGCGATTGCGCCGAAACCGGCCCGGCGCGGTTCGCAGGGGACAAACGACGGGCGTTCGCGCATCGGCGAGCGCCCGCGTCGGCTGCATCGGTCGCGCCGGACGCGCCGCGCACGCGGCGCGACGCATCCGCCGGACCGTCCGGCTCAGGCCTCCGCCCGCGCCGCCTCGCGCAGGCCTTGCGCCGCGCTGACCATCGCCCGCAGCGCCGCGCGCACTTCCGGCCAGCCGCGGGTCTTCAGGCCGCAGTCCGGATTGACCCACAGCTGCGCCGGTTCCAGCACGTCCAGCGCCTTGTCGAGCAGCTCGCGCATCTCCGCTTCGTCGGGCACGCGCGGGGAGTGGATGTCGTACACGCCCGGGCCGATGCCGTTGGGGTAGCGGTAACGCACGAACGCGTCGAGCAGCTCCATGCGCGAGCGCGAGGTCTCGATCGAGATCACGTCGGCGTCGAGCGCGGCGACCGCGTCGATGATGTCGTTGAACTCGGCGTAGCACATGTGGGTGTGGATCTGGGTCGCGTCGCCGACGCCGCTGGCGGCGAGGCGGAAGCTTTCGCCGGCCCAGGCCAGGTACGCCGGCCAGTCGGCGCGGCGCAGCGGCAGGCCTTCGCGCAGCGCCGGCTCGTCGATCTGGATCGCGGCGATGCCGGCCGCTTCCAGGTCCAGCACTTCCTCGCGCAAGGCCAGGGAGATCTGCCGGCAGCTGTCGGCGCGCGGCTGGTCGTCGCGCACGAACGACCACTGCAGGATCGTCACCGGCCCGGTCAGCATGCCCTTGACCGGCTTGGCGGCGTGGTCCTGGGCGAAGCGGCTCCATTCCACCGTCATCGGCCTGGGCCGGGCGACGTCGCCGAACAGCACCGGCGGCTTGACGCAGCGCGAGCCATAGCTCTGCACCCAGCCGTGCGAGGTGAAGGCGAAGCCGTCGAGCTGTTCGCCGAAGTACTCGACCATGTCGTTGCGCTCGAACTCGCCGTGCACCAGCACGTCGATGCCGAGCGCTTCCTGCTCGCGCAGGCACTGCACGGTTTCGTTTTCGAGGAAAGAGCGGTAGCCGGCATCGTCCAGGCGCCCGGCCTTGTGCTCGGCGCGGGCCTGGCGCACCTGCGCGGTCTGCGGGAACGAGCCGATGGTGGTGGTCGGGAACAGCGGCAGCTTCAGCCGTTGCTGCTGCAGCGCGATGCGCTGCGGATAAGCGCTGGCGCGGCGGGTCATCGCCGGCTCGACCGCGGCCAGGCGCTTGCGCACCTGGGCGTTGCGCAGCAGCGGCGAGGCCAGGCGCGCGGCGCGCGCGCTGGCGGCCTGGGCCAGTTCGCCTTCGGCCGCGGCGTCGCCGGCCAGCGCGCCGGCGACCAGGCGCAGCTCTTCGATCTTCTGCTTCGCGTACGCCATCCACTGCTTCAGCGGGCCGGGCAGCTTGCGTTCCAGCTCCAGGTCGGTCGGCACGTGCAGCAGCGAGCACGACGGCGCCAGCCAGCGCGCGCGTTCGCCGGCGCGGCGGGCCAGGCTCAGCGCGGCGTCGAGGTCGGCGCGCCAGATGTTGCGGCCGTCGACCACGCCCAGGCTCAGCGCGCGGTCGGCCGGCAGCAGCGGCAGCACCGCTTCGAGCTGTTGCGGCGCGCGCACCAGATCCAAGTGCAGCGCTTCGACCGGCAACTGCGCGGCCAGCGCGGCGTTGTCGCCGAGCGCGCCGAAGTAGGTCGCGAGCAGGCGCTGCGGCGAGTCGGCCTGGGCGAGCGCGTCGAAGGCGCGGCGGTAGGCGGCGCGGTCGGCGTCGTCGAGGTCGAGCGCCAGCGCCGGCTCGTCGATCTGCACCCACTGCGCGCCGGCCGCCTTGAGCGTGGCCAGCAGCTCGGCGTAGGCCGGCAGCAGCGCGTCGAGCAGTTCGCGCGGATCGCCGCCGTCCGTGCGCTTGCCGAGCTTGAGCAGGGTGACCGGGCCGAGCAGCACCGGCCGCGCGTCCAGGCCCAGCGCGCGGGCCTGGGCCAGTTCGGCCAGCGGTTTGTCGGCGCGCAGCGAGAAGCGCTGGCCGGGTTCGAACTGCGGGACCAGGTAGTGGTAGTTGGTGTCGAACCACTTGGTCATTTCCAGCGCGCGCAGGTCGCGGCGGCCGTCCTGCAGGCCGCGGGCGAGGGCGAAATAGCCGGAGAGCGGATCGTCCTCGAACGCGGCGCGGTGCGAGGCCGGAATGGCGTCGAACAGCACGGCGGTGTCGAGGACGTGATCGTAGAGCGAGAAATCGTTGCACGGCACGCTGTCGGCGCCGGCCGCGACGGCCAGGCGCCAGTGGCGTTCGCGCAATCCGGCGGCGGTGGCCTGCAGCGCGGCCGCGTCGCGGTCGCCTTTCCAGAACGATTCCAGGGCTTGCTTGAGCTCGCGCCGCGCGCCGATGCGCGGGAAGCCGAGGGTGGTGACGCTGATCATGATCAATACCTGCGATGCGTGGGCATGACGCAGGGCAACGAAGGAGACCACGGCCGCGCCGGCCCGGACGCGGGTGCGCCGGACTGCGGATCGATCCGTTGGCTTCGACCTCCGCCCCCGCGGGCGAGCCGGCCTGCCGCGCGCATCGCGCGGATGCGACGGCGAAGCGGGACCGGAGTCGGACGGAAGGCGCACCTTCCGGTCGCGGCAGGTCTTCGGGCTCGGGACTTTGAGCGAGGAGTGAGCGCAGAGGAGTGAGAAGCGAGTAAAGCCCTTTGGCGTTTGCTCGCTTCTCACTCCTCTGCGCTCACCCCTCGCTCCGCCTACTAAGGCCGCTTCCCAGGCGTACCGCCCAGTGCCAAGGCCCGTTCGTTTCCCATACCGCTGCGGGGCAGCTCCGGATTCGCACCGGATTCCCTCTGGCCGGCCGCGGCGCTAACCGTGGCCGGCGTGTCCCATCGCTTTATCTGTATGAAGCGATGTTCACCGAGACGCGGCCAAGGTACGCAGCGGGCCCGGCGAAGTCAAATGACACTGCGGCGGTTTGCGGCATCGGTCGGGCCGGGACGACAGGCATCGGGCCTGAAGGCCCTCCCAAGCGTCAGGGGCGGTGGTGCGGCAGCGGCGGGAACATCGAAGGCTCCAGCGGTCGTGGGAGGGCCTTCAGGCCCGATGCTTCGCGCTCCGATCGCCGCGCTCCCGCCGCTTTTGCCGCACCTGTCGGTTGCGCGCGCGAGCGGTCCGTCCTCGCCCCGGGTTCATCCGCCCCGCGTCAACATGAAGCCCGGCCCGCCCACGCGCGTCGTGCTCGTTGAGCTTGAACGAGCCTGCCGCTAACGTTTGCAGGCGCAGCGCGCGGCGCGGGCCAGGACGGTCCCGCGCGATTCCGACTCCGGTGGCTCGACACATGGTTCCGCAACGCTCCCCGTTCCTTTCCCGCAGGCTCCTGGCCGCCGCGTTCGCGGCGCTGTGCGCGCTGGCGCTGGCCGCTTGCGGCCGGGACCCGCAGGCGCCGCCGGCCGCGGCGGTGACCCTGGGCAGCCAGAACGAGACGCCCAAGCCGGCGCCGGCGGCGGTCAGCGAAGAGGACATCCTCAAGGGCACCTACTGGCCGCCGGCCAAGCTCGACGGCGGCAGCGCCCGGATCAGCTGCGAATACGACTACCCGCGCTTCGGCGACGGCGACACCCTGGAATCGCTGGACTTCTTCAGCCTGGTCGACGCGATGTCGCCGTGCCAGCAGCGCGGAGTGGTGCGAGTGCGCTACCAGGGCAAGATCGGCGCAGGCTTCACCGCGCTGACCCAGCGGGTCGCGGCGATGGCCGCGCGCATGGAGATCCCGACCCGGATCCTCGACATCGACTCCAGCGGCGGCCACGTCGAGGAAGCGCTGCGCGCCGGCGACTCCATCGCCGAATCGGGCTGGGCGATCTGGGTGCGCGAGAACTCGGTCTGCCACAGCGCCTGCGTGCTGGTGCTGGCGGCCGGCGACACCCGCTCGATCGAGGGCAAGGTCGGCATCCACCGGCTGATGCGCGACCGCTCCACCGCCACCTCGCGCGCCGAGCTCAGCCGCGAACTGCGCGCGATCAACCAGCAGGTGCGCGATTACCTAGAGCGCAACGGCGTGGCCACCGCGGTCTCGGACCTGATGATGACCGTGGCCAACCGCGACCTGCGCATCCTGACCCCGGACGAACTCAAGCAATACGGCCTGGACGGCACCAACGCCGCCCAGGACGACCTCGACCGGATCCGCCTGGCGCGCAAGTGCGGCGACGACTTCGTCCGCCGCCGCGAGTCCTTCCGCCGCGCGTTCGACGCGCAGTGCATGGGCACCGGCAAGAGCTTCGAGTCGATGCCCGAATGCGCCGAGCAGTTGCAGGCCCAGTTCGGCTTCCCGGACAAGGCCTGCCCGGGCGAGAGCCCGGCCGACCTGTACGCGCGCGACCTGCCGCCGCCGTTGCTGGACGAGGCCGCGGCGGGCGAGGGCGCGGCCGAGCCCGCCGACGGCAAGCCGGCCGGCGCGGCGGGCAAGAACGAGCCGCCCGCCAAGGCCGACAAGGCGGCGAAGTAGGCGCGTCGTCGGCGCGCGGTGACGCTGCCGCGCGGATTCTCTGCCGTCGTTCCCCGTTTCGTTTCGACGTTTCATTTCGCGGTGGCGTTCGCGCCGCGCGTCTGTTCCGCGGCTTCGCTTCGCCTCCCATTCGCCCCGCTTCATCGCCCCGTCATTCCGGCGAAAGCCGGAACCCATTTTGCCGTTGCTCTTGCGACGGTCGGAAAAGCGGAACGGCAAAATCAAGGTGGGTTCCGGCTTTCGCCGGAATGACGGGGTGGGGGAGCGCGTTGTGGTGGAAAGCGCGGCCCGCAACCGGAATGGCGGAGTTGGGGACGTGGCGTATCGGAAAGCGCGGCCCTCAGTCGCCGCGCCCTTCTGCTTCGAAGTCCGTCTTTACCCGGCGCCTCACCAATCGCGTCGCACCTGCGCGCCGCCGAACATCGCGCCGACGATGCCGGGCAACGCGAGGAAATCGTGCGGGAAGCCGAGCGCGACGGCGCTGGCCCGTTCCAAACGCTCGATCTGCGCCGCGCCGAGTTCGACTTCCAGCGCGCCGAGGTTCTGCAACAGCTGCGCTTGCGTCCGCGCGCCGATCACCGGCACGATCGCGCCGGGCCGCTGCAAGGTCCACGCCAGTGCGACCTGCGCCGGCGGGCGCTCAAGCTCGCGCGCGATGTCGACCACGACTTCGGCGATGTCGAGCGCGCGTCCGGTCAGCGCGCCGTTGCCGATCGCGACCGCGCGCCGGCCCTGCGCGGTGGCCGGGTCGAGGTCGGCGCGCGAATACTTGCCGGTCAGCACGCCGGAGGCCAGCGGCGACCACGCGCTCACGCCGAGGCCGAGTTCGCGCGCCATCGGCAGCAGTTCGCGCTCGCTGTCGCGCTGGGCCAGGCTGTATTCGGTCTGCAGCGCCACCAGCGGCGACCAGCCGCGCAGTTCGGCCAGGGTCTGCATGCGCGCGGCCTGCCACGCCGGCAGGTCGGAGACGCCGGCGTAGAGCAGCTTGCCCGCGCGGACGAGGTCGTCGAAACCGCGCATGACTTCCTCGACCGGCGTGGTCGCGTCCCAGGCATGCAGGTAGAGCAGATCGAGATAGTCGGTGCCGAGCCGGCGCAGGCTGGCCTCGACCGATCGGCGCAGGTTCTTGCGGTGGTTGCCGCCGGCGTTGGGATCGCCCGGGTCGGTGCACAGCGAGAATTTGGTGGCGATCACCAGGCGGTCGCGGCGGCCCTGGGCGAAGCGGCCGAGCAGGGTTTCCGAACTGCCGCCGGTGTAGAAATTCGCGGTGTCGACATAGTTGCCGCCGCGTTCGAGATAGGCGTCGAACACGCGCCGCGCTTCGTTCTCGTCGCTGCCCCAGCCCCAGTCGTCGCCGAAGGTCATGGTGCCCAGGCAGATCGGGCTGATGCGCAGGCCGGAGCGGCCGAGGGTGCGGTAGTGGTCCAGTTGCATCGCGGTATCCGTGGTGGAAGTGCGATGACTTTAGAAACCGCGCGCGCCGAGGAATATCCGCAGCTTGCGCCGGCGCGGCGGCGCGCCGGATCGTTGTGTTGCGGCGTCGGCTACGCCTGCGCGGCCGGCAGCGGTGGCACCGCGGTCGGCTTGCCCTCGACGTCGAGCGCGATCATGGTGAAGCGCCCGCGCGTGGCCAGCTGCGATTCGCCGGTCAGCAGGTCCTCGCGGATCATCTCGACTTCGACCTGCATCGAGGTGCGGCCGGTTTCGACCACGCGCGCGATCAGCTCGACCAGCGCGCCCTTGGGCACCGGCAGGTGGAAGTCGATCTGCTCCGAGCGCGCGGTGACCACGGTGCGGCGCGCGTAGCGCGAGGCGGCGATGAAGGCGGCCTTGTCCATCCATGCCAGCGCCTGGCCGCCGAACAGCGTGCCCAGGTGGTTGGTGTGGTCGGGGAAGACGATCTCGGTCATGCGGGCTTCGGTCATGGGGCGAGAAGCGAGCGAAGAGGAGTGAGGAATGAGCATGGGAAACGAGCGAGCGCAGAGGGCGAAGCGGGCCTGCGCTCACTTCTCGCTCCTCTACGCTCACTCCTGCTTCAAAAGGCTTCGTCGAACGCCACTTCGCCCTGCACGCCGACCTGATACGCCGACACCCGGCGTTCGAAGAAGTTGGTCACTTCCTGCACGTCTTGCAGGTCCATGAACGCAAACGGGTTGGTCGCGCCGAAGTGCTTGGGCATGCCGAGCTGGACCATGCGCTGGTCGGCGCAGTACTCCAGGTACTGGCGCATGTCCTTCAGCGACAGGCCGACCACGCCGCCGGACAGCACGTCCTGGGCGAACAGGTATTCGCAGTCCACCGCTTCCTCGAACATCTTCACCACCTGCGCGCGCAGTTCGTCGTCGAACAGGTCCGGCTCTTCCTCGCGCGCGGTGCGGATGACCTCGAACGCGAACGCCATGTGGCAGCTCTCGTCGCGGAACACCCAGTTGGTGCCCGAGGCCAGGCCGTTGAGCAGGCCGCGCGAGCGCAGGTAATAGACGTAGGCGAACGCGGCGAAGAAGAACAGGCCCTCGATGCAGCCGGCGAAGCAGATCAGGTTGAGCAGGAACTGGCGGCGCTGCTCGCGCGTCTCGATCCGCTGCACGCCCTGGATCGAGTCGATCCAGCGGAAGCAGAACTCGGCCTTGGCCCGGATCGAGGGAATGTTCTCGACCGCGTCGAAGGCCTTGGCGCGCTCGTTCGGGTCGGGCAGGTAGGTGTCGAGCAGGGTCAGGTAGAACTGCACGTGCAGCGCTTCCTCGTACAGCTGCCGCGACAGGTACATGCGCGCTTCCGGCGCGTTGATGTGCTGATACAGGTTCAGCACCAGGTTGTTGGAGACGATGCTGTCGCCGGTGGCGAAGAACGCGACCAGGCGCTCGATCAGATGCCGCTCGGCCGGGCCGAACTTGTGCTTGAGGTCGTTGACGTCCTGGGAGAAATCCACTTCCTCGACGGTCCAGGTGTTGCGGATGGCGTCGCGGTACATCTCGTAGAACTGCGCGTAGCGCATCGGGCGCAGGGTGAGATCGAAACCGGGGTCGAGCAGGCGGGGCGGGGCGATGGACATGAGCGTTTCCTTGTTGCTTTCCCTTCTCCCGCATGCGGCAGAAGGTGCCCGAAGGGCGAATGAGGGCAGTGGGGCGCGACAGCGGCCCTCACCCCAACCCCTCTCCCGCAGGCGGGAGAGGGGCTTTGCGGCGTCTTACTGGCAAGCTTCGCAGGCTTCCGGATTTTCCAGCGAGCAGGCGATCGCGTCGCTCTCGGTGTATTCCGGCTTCGGCGCCACCGGCGCTGCGGCCGGCGCGCTGACCGTGGTCTTGGCGATCTTGGTCGCCGGACGCGAGCGCAGGTAGTACGTGGTCTTCAAGCCCTTCTTCCAGGCGTACATGTACATCGAGCTGAGCTGGCCGATGTTCGGGCTCTCGATGAACAGGTTCAAGGACTGGCTTTGATCGATGAACGCGCCGCGGTCGGCGGCCATGTCGATCAGCGAACGCATCGGCAGTTCCCACGCGGTGCGGTAGACCTGGCGCAGCGATTCGGGGATCTCCGTCACCGCCTGGATCGAGCCTTCGGCCATCTTGATGCGGTCGCGCATTTCCGGCGTCCACATGCCGAGCTTCTTGAGTTCCTCGACCAGGTACTTGTTGACCACCAGGAAGTCGCCCGACAGGGTCTCGCGCTTGAACAGGTTCGACACCTGCGGCTCGATGCACTCGTAGCAGCCGGCGATCGAGGCGATGGTCGCGGTCGGCGCGATCGCCACCAGCAGCGAGTTGCGCAGGCCGTGCTGCTTGATGCGCGCGCGCAGCTCGGTCCAGCGCTCCGGCTGCGACGGCTCCACGCCCCAGGCTTCGAACTGCAGTTCGCCGATGCTGGCGCGGGTGTCTTCGTAGCCCGGGTGCTTGCCGTGCTCCATCGCCAGTTCGTTCGACGCCGACAGGGCGTGGAAGTAGATGGCTTCGGCGATCTCGCGGCCGAGCTTGCGCGCCGGCTCGGAGTCGAACGGCAGGCGCAGCTTGAAGAACACGTCCTGCAGGCCCATCGTGCCCAGGCCGACCGGACGCCAGCGCAGGTTGGCGCGGCGCGCGGTCTCGATCGGGTAGAAGTTCAGGTCGATCACGCGGTCGAGCTGGCGCACGGCCAGGCGCACGGTTTCGGCGAGCTTGTCGAAGTCGAACGCGCCCTTGCCGTCTTCGAAGATCTCGACGTGGTGCGACAGGTTGATCGAGCCGAGGTTGCACACCGCGGTTTCGTCCTGCGAGGTCACTTCCAGGATCTCGGTGCACAGGTTCGACAGGTGCACCACGTTGCCGTCGCGCAGGGTCTGGTTGCAGGCGCGGTTGGACTTGTCCTTGAAGTTCATCCAGCCGTTGCCGGTCTGGGCCAGGGTGCGCATCATCCGCGCGTAGATGTCGCGCGCCTTGACCTTCTTGACCGCCTGGCCGGCGGCTTCGGCGGCGCGGTAGGCGCGTTCGAACGACTCGCCCCACAGGTCGGTCAGCTGCGGCACCTTGGCCGGATCGAACAGCGACCAGTCGGCGTCGGCCTCGACCCGGCGCATGAATTCGTCGGGAATCCAGTTGGCGAGGTTGAGGTTGTGGGTGCGGCGCGCTTCGTCGCCGGTGTTGTCGCGCAGTTCCAGGAATTCTTCGATGTCGGCGTGCCACGGCTCCAGGTACACGCAGGCCGCGCCCTTGCGCTTGCCGCCCTGGTTGACCGCGGCGACCGAGGCGTCGAGCGTCTTCAGCCACGGCACGATGCCGTTGCTGAGGCCGTTGGTCGAGCGGATCAGCGAGCCGCGCGCGCGGATGCGGGTGTAGCTCAGGCCGATGCCGCCGCTGAACTTGCTCAGCTTGGCCACGTCCATGTAGCGCTTGTAGATCGCTTCCAGCGAGTCTTCCGGCGAATCCAGCAGGAAGCAGCTCGACAGCTGCTCGTGGGTGGTGCCGGAGTTGAACAGGGTCGGCGAGGACGGGATGTAGTCGAGCTGGGCCATGCGCCGGTACAGCGCCAGCGCGTCGGACACGTCTTCGCTCAGCGCGCAGGCGATGCGCAGGAAGAACTGCTGCGGGGTCTCGATGACGGTGCGCGCGGTCGGGTGGCGCAGCAGGTAGCGGTCGTACAGGGTGCGCAGGCCGAAGTAGTCGAACTTGGCGTCGAGGTTGCGGTCGATCGCGTCGTTGAGCTTGCGCGCGTTGGCCTGGACGAAGTCGAGCAGGCGCTGGTTGATCAGGCCCAGGTCGAAGCCGCGCTGGACCGACTGCGAGAACGCGTGGATCTCGATCCCGGCGACTTCCTTCTCGATCACCCCGGCGAGCAGACGCGCGGCCAGGCGGCCGTATTCGGGCTCCTCGGCGGTCAGCAGCGCGGCGGTGCGGATCGACAGCTCGTCGAGCTCGCGCGTGGTCGCGCCGTCGTACAGGCCGGAGATGGTACGGGTGGACACGCGCATCGGGTCGACCGAATACAAGCCTTCGGCGCAGCGGGTCACCGCGCGCACGATCTTGTTGAGGTCGACCGGCTCGCGGCGGCCGCTGCGCTTGGTCACGCTCATCGTCAGGTTCGCGGCCGGCGGGGTCAGCGCGAAGCCGGGCGCGTCTTGTGCGCTGCGTACCGGTTTGACGTTGGTAGCGGGGGCGGCGGCGGCGTCCGCGGCGGGGGCGACGGACGAATCGGTTTCCAGTGTGGTCATGGCATTGCTCCGGGGCGTGGGTGCACGGTGCGGAGAACGCGGACGCGCCATCGGCAGCGAACCGCAAGATGCGGCGTCGCCGACGGCACGGCCGTGCCCCCGCGGGCGCGGAGCGTCGGAGCGCTGGCTGGGTGTCGCGCGCGCCGGAAGGTTCCGGCACGGGCCGCTCCGCGCATGGCGCCGAAGCGGTCGGACGCGACGGTGGCCCCGTCGTGCCGCGACACCGGCCGGTCTTCCCCCGAAGACTCCATTGGGCCGGGACCGCGCGGTTGTGCGACGCGCGGCTGTCGGCAGGTCTTCGGGCTCGGGACTCAGAGCCAGAAACAGAGCGGAGAGGAGTGAGGAGCGAGCCGCAGCGATCCGCCTTCGCTCACTCCTCACTCCTCTCCGCTCGTTCCTCGCTTTTGTCCTACTGGGGCCGCTTCCCAGGCGCTTGCCGCGCCCAGTGCCATGGCCCGTTCGTTTCCCATACCGCTGCGGGGCAGCGCCGGCTTCGGCGGCCGCGCGGCGATCCGCGGGCCCTCCCTACCGGCTTCCCTATTCAGCCGGTCTCTCGACCGGCACCGACGGACACAACATAGTGGGGTTCGTCGATTTCGTCAACGCGATATGTGGTGAGTCAGCAAGGTATGCACGGGGTGAAGGACACCCCCGCAAGGTGCCGTGGTTGGTGTAACGTGCCCGCCATAAGGATAGGGGAAACGTGATGGAATCGCTGATTGTCTTGCTGGTCCTCGCGGTCCTGGCGGTACCGGTGCTGCTGGTGATCGCGCTGGTCCAGCTCGGCTCGCTGCGCGGCCGGGTGAGCGGGCTGGAGCGCGAAGTCGAGCGCCTGCGCCAGTCGGGCGGACCGGCGGGCAACCAGGCGACCCTGGCCGAATCGAGCGCACGCGAGGCCGCGGCGCGGGCGCAGGGCGAGCGCGCTTCGCCGCCTTCCGTCGCCGTCCCGGCCGCCCCCGGCCCTGCGAGCGCGGCACCAGAGCGCCCCGCGGCGACCCCGGCGCAACCGCCGCCGCTGCCCGCGGCCGCGCCGCCTCCGCCCCCGACTTCGACTTCGACTTCGACTTCGACGCCCCCGGCCCCCGCCGCGCCGGTCCCGCCGCCGCGCCCGCAGGCGCCGGCCGCGCCGGCTCAGCCGGACTTCGTCACCGTCGCCGCGCGCTGGCTGCGGCGCTGGTTCACCGAGGGCAACGTGCCGGTCAAGGTCGGCATGCTGGTGCTGCTGGCCGGCGTCGCCGCCCTGCTCAAGTACGCCAGCGACCAGGGCTGGATGCGGGTGCCGGTGGAACTGCGCCTGGCCGGCGTCGCCGCCGCGGCGATGGCCGCGCTGGTGTTCGGCTGGCGCCAGCGCGAACGCAAGCGGGTGTTCGGGCTGAGCCTGCAGGGCGGCGCGATCGGCGTGCTGCTGTTGGTGGTGTTCGCCGCGTTCAAGCTCTACGGCATGATCCCGGCCGGCGCCGCGTTCGCGCTGAGCGTGGTGCTGGTGGCCGGCACCGGCGTGCTGTCGGTGAAGCAGAACGCGATGGCGCTGGCGGTGTTCGCGATCCTCGCCGGCTTCCTCGCGCCGATCTGGCTGTCGACCGGCTCGGGCAACCACGTCGCCCTGTTCGGCTACTACGCCGTGCTCAACGCCGGCATCTTCGCCATCGCCTGGTGGCGGCCGTGGCGGGTGCTGAACCTGCTCGGCTTCGCCTTCACCTGGGGCATCGGCACGCTGTGGGGCGTGCTCAAGTACCGGCCGGAGCATTACTCGACCACCGAGCCGTTCCTGCTGCTGTTCTTCGCCTTCTATCTGCTGATCCCGGTGCTGTACGCGCGCCGCCGCGCCGCCGGCCGGCGCGACCTGATCGACGGCTGCCTGGTGTTCGGCACGCCGCTGATCGCCTTCAGCCTGCAGGCCGGGCTGCTGCAAGGCGCGCGCATGCCGCTGGCGTTCTGCGCGCTGGGCCTGGGCGCGCTGTACGCGGCGCTGGCGTGGTGGCTGCGCCGCGACTCCCGCTTCTTCGCGCTGAGCACGCCGTACGCGCTGCTCGGGGTGGGCTTCGCGACCCTGGCGGTGCCGCTGGCGCTCGCCGCCGAGGCCACCGCCTGCGTGTTCGCGCTGGAAGGCGCGGCGTTGGTCTGGCTCGGCCTGCGCCAGCAGCGCCTGCTGCCGCAGCTGACCGGCGCCGGCTTGCAACTGGCCGCGGCGATGGCCTTCGCGATCGGCGCCAGCGACGAGATCTGGGACGCGCGCTGGATCTTCCTCAACGCCAACTTCGCCGGCGCGCTGCTGATCGCGCTGGCCGGCCTGGCCAGCGCCGCCAGCTACCGCCGCAGCGCCGCGGCCGGTGCGCCCGCGGCGCTCGCCGGGCTGTACTACCTGTGGGGACTGCTGTGGTGGTTGGGCGCGTTCGCCGGCCAGATCGAGGCGTTCGTGCCGTCCGCCGCGCGCGCCAACGCGGGTTTTGCGCTGACGGTGGCGACCGCCTGGCTGGCCGCGGAAATCTTCGCCCGGCATCCGTGGCGGGCGCTGTCGGCGACCGCGATGCTGGCGCCGGCGGTGGCGGCCCTGTTCGCCTTGTGGCACATCGACGGCCACCTGTGGCCGTTGCGCAACTGGGGCTGGCTGGCGTGGGCGGCGTATGCGCTGCTGGGCTGGCGCCTGTTGCGCGCGTTGCGCGCGAGCGGCAAGGGCGAACTCGCATTCGCCCATCTGGGCTGGCTGTGGTCGTGGGCGATCCTGCCCGGCGTGTGCCTGCAGCTGTGGCTGCGCGACGACGCCACCGCGTTCGGCTCGGGCTGGCAGTTCGCCGCATTGACCGCGCCGCTGCTGGCGATGGCCGCGGCCTGCCTGTGGCGGCCGGGCCTGATCGAGCGGCCGGTGGCCGAACGCTTCGCGCAGTGGCGCGGCGGGGCGATGGCGGGCTTCGCGCTGGTGCTGGCCTTTGCGGTGATCGTGCGCCTGGGCAGCGACGCCGACCCGGCGCCGCTGATGTGGCTGCCGCTGCTCAATCCGCAGGCCCTGATCCAGTGGGGAACCCTGTCGGTGCTCGGCGCCTGGCTGGCCTCGACGCTGGTCCCGGCCGGTCTCGGCCGGCGCCGGGTGCCGCTGCTGGCGCTGGGCGGCTTCGCCCTGGTCACCGTCGAGGTGCTGCGCAGCGCCCACTTCTGGGGCGGCGTGGCCTGGAGCCCGTCGATGTATTCGGCCAGCCTGGTGCAGACCAGCCTGACCGTGACCTGGAGCGTGCTCGGCGTGGCCGGCTGGATCGCCGGCTCGCGCCGCGGCCAGCGCGGGCTGTGGCTGGCCGGCGCGGTGCTGATGGCGGTGGTGCTGGCCAAGCTGGTGCTGATCGACCGCAGCCACCTCGGCAACCTGTTGGGCATCGCCTCGTTCATCGCCTACGGCCTGTTGTGCACGCTGGTCGGCTACTTCGCGCCGGCGCCGCCGTCGCGCGATGCGCAAGCCGATGGCGGCGAACCTCCTTCCGATCCACGCACCGAGCAGGACGCCTCCGCATGAAATCCCGTTCCCTCACGCTGGCGCTGCTGGTTCTCGCCTTGCCGCTGGCCGCGGCGCCGCGCCAGGACTATGCGCGGCAATGGCCGTTGCAACTCAGCCGCGACGATGGCGGCGCGTATCGGGTCGAACTCGATCCGTCCGTGTACGCGCAGGCGCACAGCGCGCAGTTGCGCGACATCGACGTGATCGACGCCGGCGGCGCCATCGTGCCGGCCGAGGTGTTCGCGCCGGAGCAACCGCTGGCGCGCGCGCCGCAGCGCCGTTCGCTGCCGTGGTTCCCGCTGCCGGCCGCGCCGGCCGGGACGAACAAAGGCTGGGAGCTGATCAGCGAAGTGGAAACCGACGGCCGCCTGCGCCGGGTCGAAGCGCGCAGCACCGCCGGCGACACCGCCAAGCTGCCGCAGACCGCGCTGCTGATCGACGCCAGCGCGGTGCGCGCGCCGATCCAGGCGCTGCAGCTGCAATGGGCGCCGGGCGCGGCGCTGGACGCGGCCTACTCGGTCGAAGCCAGCGACGACCTCGACCATTGGCGCAGCGTGACCAGCAGCGGCCGCCTGCTCGACCTGCAGCGCGACGGCCAGCGCCTGGTGCAGCGGCGCATCGCCTTCGACGCGGTCGGCGAACAGGCGCGCTACCTGCGCCTGACTCCGCAGGACCCGCAGCGCGGCGCGCAGATCGTCGCGGTCGAGGCCGAACTGAGCGCGACCGCGGCCGGCGCGCCGCTGCAATGGCGCGAGCTCAAGGGCGCGCGGGTGCAACTCAAGGACGGCGGCGTCGCGTTCGAATACCGCCTGGACGGGCGCTTCCCGATCCAGCAGGCCGACGTCGCGCTGCCCGGCAACCACGCCCTGCAGTGGCGGCTGGACAGCCGCGACAGCGAAGACGAAGGCTGGCGCGCGCAAGCCGGCCCGTGGATGGCCTACGCGGTGGCCGGGCAGGGCGCGGGCGACCGTTCGCCCGCTCGCCAGCTGGCGAGCGCTTCGCGCGACCGCCTGTGGCGCCTGCGCGCGAGCGGCGCGGTACCGGGCGAACCGGTGCTGCGCCTGGGCTACCGCCCGGAAGTGGTGGTGTTCCTGGCCCAGGGCCAGCCGCCGTACGCGCTGGTCGCCGGCAGCGGCCGCGCCGCGCGCGCCGATTCGCCGCTGTCGCAGTTGGTGGACGCCTTGCGGCAATCGCGCGGCAACGACTGGCGTCCGGCCGAGGCGAGCCTGGGCGCGCCCAGCGACCTCGCCGGCGCCGCGGCGCTGGCGGCGCCGGAGCCCGAGCGCGACTGGCGTTCGTGGCTGTTGTGGGCGGTGCTGGTGGGCGGGGCGTTGATCGTGGTGGGCTTCGCGATGAGTCTGTTGCGTTCGGGGAAGACGCCGCAAGCGTGAGGCAACGCGCTTGGTGTCGCGATGGCTTTGGGTGTTGTTGCGGTAACGCCGGAAACTCATAGCCGTTGCCGTTGCCGTTGCCGTTGCCGTGCCGTTGTTTTTCCTCCACATCGAGCAAGGCCGTAGTTCCGCAGACCCGGAGGGCGCGCGCATGGATGCGCGCGTGCGCCATGGGACAGGATGTCCCTTATGGCGCATCCCCGCGCCCGGTGCTGGACCTAGTGGCTTTTGACTTAAAACAAGCGTTTTTCTTTGGTTACTTTCTTTTGGCGCGCTGCCAAAAGAAAGTAACTCGGCCGCTTGCGGACGAAAGCTTTGGATGGTGGCTTGTCGTCGCGCGACACATCGATAACGGCGAACGTAACAGCAACGTCAACATGGGTTCCGGCTTTCGCCGGAATGACGGACGTGGGATTGCGTATCCGACTGTAGGAGCGGCGCGAGCCGCGACCGCGCCAACGCGATTGCGACGAAAGTTGCGTCGTAGCCGCGATGGCGCGGTCGCGGCTTGCGCCGCTCCTACAGGGGGCGTGCCGCGGTGGGCTCTGCTTTTGCGTGTGCGTCCGGGTGACGACAAGCAAAGATCCAGAGCTTCCGTCCGCAAGCGGCCGGGTCACTTTCTTTGTCTTAAGCCACAAAGAAAGTAACCAAAGAAAAGGCCTTGTTTTTTCGAGTCAAGAGCCACTATGGCTCGAAAGGGGCGCGGGGCCGCGCCATAAGGGGCATCCTGCCCCATGGCGCGCGTGCGCATCCATGCGCACGCCCTCCGGGGCTGCGGGACGACTGCGTCGGGCTTGGGGGCGGGCACAAGCGGCGGCAACGGCAAAGGCAACAGCAAGATCAAAATGGATTCCGGCGCGCGTGCGCATCCATGCGCACGCCCTCCGGGGCTGCGGGACGACTGCGTCGGGCTTGGGGGCGGGCACAAGCGGCGGCAACGGCAAAGGCAACAGCAAGATCAAAATGGATTCCGGCTTTCGCCGGAATGACGGTGGGTGGTTTCGGCAGGACTGTGTTGCCGCAGTCCCCGCAGTCCCCGCAGACGCAGCGCCACCGCCGGATACGAACCGGCCGCAGCCCCTGTAGGAGCGGCGCAAGCCGCGACCGCGCCAGGACAGCGACGACGAAAGCGCCCTTGCCTCGAAACCACCCGCGCTCCCGCCATTCAGCCCAACGGTTCCCTTCGCCCCCCGCCCCCGCGACAATAGCCACCCCAGCCGCGCCCCGAGCCGGCCGCGGTCCGTCCGCGCATCCCCGTTTCCGCATCGCCCCAGGAGGCCCCGTGTCCATCGTCCGCATGACCGACCTAGATCTCGCCGGCAAGCGAGTGCTGATCCGCGAAGATCTCAACGTCCCCATCGACGATGGCCGCATCACCTCCGAGCAGCGCATCCTCGCCGCGATCCCGACGCTGAAGCTGGCGCTGGAGAAGGGCGCGGCGGTGATGGTGACCTCGCACCTGGGCCGGCCCAAGGAAGGCCAGTGGAGCCAGGCCGATTCGCTGGCGCCGGTGGCCGCGCGCCTGTCCGAACTGCTCGGCATCGAGGTGCCGCTGGTCAAGGATTGGGTCGATGGCGTCGAAGTCGCGCCCGGCCAGCTGGTGCTGCTGGAGAATTGCCGCATGAACGTCGGCGAGGGCAAGGACGACGAGGCGCTGGCGAAGAAGTACGCGGCGCTGTGCGACGTGTTCGTCATGGACGCCTTCGGCACCGCCCACCGCGCCCAGGCCTCGACCCACGGCGCGATCCGCTACGCCAAGACCGCCGCCGGCGGCCCGCTGCTGATGGCCGAGCTGGACGCGCTGGCGCAGGCGCTGGACAACCCGGCGCGGCCGTTGCTGGCGATCGTCGCCGGTTCCAAGGTCTCGACCAAGCTGGAGCTGCTGTCCTCGCTGGTGTCCAAGGTCGACCAGCTCATCGTCGGCGGCGGCATCGCCAACACCTTCATCGCCGCGATGGGCCACAACGTCGGCAAGTCGCTGGTCGAGAACGACCTGATCGACACCGCGAAGAAGATCATGGCCGACGCCCAGGCGCGCGGCGCCGACATCCCGGTGCCGACCGACGTCGTGGTCGCCCCGGCGTTCGCCGCCGATGCGCCGGCCACGGTCAAGGCGGTCGACGCGGTCGGCGCCGACGACATGATCCTCGACATCGGCCCGGACACCGCCGCGCGCTACGCGCAGATGATCGCGCAGGCCGGCACCGTGGTCTGGAACGGTCCCGTCGGCGTGTTCGAATTCGACGCCTTCGGCAAGGGCACCGAAGCCTTGGCGCGCGCGATCGCCGCGTCGAAGGCGTTCTCCATCGCCGGCGGCGGCGACACCCTCGCGGCGGTCGACAAGTACGGCATCGCCGGGCAGGTGGGTTACATCTCCACCGGCGGCGGCGCGTTCCTGGAGTTCCTGGAAGGCAAGGAACTGCCGGCGGTGGCCGCGCTCAAGCAGCGCGCGGGCTGAGCGATGAGCGCACAACAACCGGTGTTGTTCTTCGATCTCGACGGCACCCTGATCGATTCCTCGGTCGGCATCACCCGCTCGATCGCCTATGCGCTGGAGACCATGCGCCACCCGGTGCCCGACCCGCAGGCGCTGCGCGGCTGGATCGGCCCGGCGCTGCGCACCAGCTTCCAGCCGCTGTTGGGCGACGAGGACAAGGTCGAGCAGGCGGTGGCGCTGTACCTGGAGCGCTACGGCCGCGAAGGTTGGACCGAGCACAGCGTCTACGACGGCATCGCCGAACTGCTCGACGGCCTGCGCGCGGCCGGTTACCGCATGGCCGTGGTCACCGCCAAGAACGAGAACAACGCGCGCAAGATCCTCGAGCACTTGCCGTTCGGCGCGCACTTCGAGGACATCGTCGGCTGCACCGACGACGGCCGCCTGACCCACAAGGTCGAGCTGATCGGCGAGGCGCTGGGCCGTTTCGGCCTGACCCCGGCGCAGTGCGTGATGATCGGCGACCGGCGCATGGACATCGAAGGCGCGGCCCAGCACGGCATGGCCGGCGTCGGCGTGCTGTGGGGCTTCGGCAGCGAACAGGAACTGCGCCAGGCCGGCGCGCAGCGCATCGCCACGGCGCCGGCGCAGTTGCCGGCATTACTCGCCGCCTGAGCGCGGCGGCATCGGTGGATATCGCAGCGGCCGCACTCGCGGCCGCTTCCGTTGGCGCGGCTTCGTTGGCGCGGCCCTCGCGCATCGGCGCGCGTCATGTTGGCGATCGCGGCCCGGCCGAACCGGTCGTCCGTCCGTCGCCGGGGCCCGAGCACCGCCGCGTTTTCGCGACTGCGATCACGGCGCGGTCGGGCGCGGCGCGCGCCGCGCGCATGCTAGCGTCCGCTCGCGGCCAAGGAGGCCGCGCACCGGAGTAACGAGCGATGAGCCGCAAGCTTCAAGCCGCCGCACTGGGACTGTTGGTCGCGCTGATGGCGACCAGCGCGGTATCGATCCCGCAGTATCCGCCGCTGGCGCCGGGCTACCAGCGCGACTTCTACGACGACCAGGGACACGTGGTCGGGCGCTGGGTCAACGACTGCGACAACGTGCACTTCAGCCAGTGGGGCGTCAGGACCGACCGCTGGAAGGATTCGCCGACGATCTGCCTGTAAGCGGGCCCGCGCGGAACAGGGGCCGCGTCCGCGCTGTCATGCGCGCTCTCGCGCGCCCGGCCGCGCGACCGCGGCCCCTTCCGCCGTTTGCGCCGCGGCCAAAAAACGCCAAAAGCGAAGCCAATCACGCTTACGCAACGGCATGACATCCGAGGTGACAGCCGCTCGCACACCGCGCGACCGCGCTCGGCTAGCGTGCTTGCGCGGCGAATGAGCGCCGCGAACTCGGGAGAGCAGGCACATGCGTCGTATCGGATTCTTCTCCGCGGCCTTCGCCGTGGCGCTGGCGGGCACGATGTCGTTCGCCGCGCTGGCCAACAGCTGGCAGGGCACCTGGACCTACTACAACGCCGAAGGCGCGCAGATCGGTCGCTGGACCGCCGGTTGCGGTGCGGCCGATGGCCGCTGGGGCGACACCAGCGGCAGCAACAAGCGTTTCACCCAGGGCTGCGCGGTCGAAAGCTGACCGTCCGCCCGGCGCTCGCGGACGCCGCCGTCGCGACGAGGCGGCGCGCGTCCGCGGCCGCACCCGCGTCGCGATCGCCGCGCGGGCCAGTGTTCAGGGGAGGGGCCAGGAGCGGATCGCCAGGGGATCGGCTGGGTGGGAGGGGCTTCGGTCCCGATGTTCTGCCGGCCGCTCCGCGCCGCCTGGGCGCACAGCGTCGGGACTGAAGTCCCTCCCACGGTCGGCATCGCGGTCGGCGCACGAAGCTGCGCCCGATTCGCGGCGGCTCGAGCGCGCGACTGGGCGCGCGCAGCTGCGCAGGTGGCTTAGCGCAACGCCGCGGCGGCCGTCGCGCGCCGTTGCCGCCAGTCGCTGGCCAGCAAGCCCAGCAATTCGCTGTCGGTGACCCGCTCGCCGACGAAGAAGCTCTCGCGCTGCCGGCCTTCGGTGAGGAAGCCGTGGCGGTGCAGCAGCGCGCGCGAGGCCTGGTTGTCCGGGTCGATGCCGGCGTCGATGCGGTGCAGGCCCACGCGGTCGACCGCCCAATCCAGCGCCAGCGCGGTCGCCTCGCTCGCCAGCCCGCGGCCCCAGTGGTCCGCGTGCAGCGCGTAGCCGAGTTCGGCGCGGCGGTGCGCGGCGTCGAAGCGGAACAGCGTGCAGGTGCCGACCAGCGCGTCGGTCTCGTCGGCGATCGCCCAGTTGAGCAGGCTGCGCGCCTGCATGCCGGCGTGGATCTGCTCGATCAGTTCGCGCGCCTCGGCGATGTCCTGCATCGGCGGCCGGCTCCAGAAGCGGGTCACCCGCGCGTCGCCGAACAGCGCGAACAACGCCGCGGCATCGTCCTCGCGCGGGCCGCGCAGGCGCACGCGCGGACCCTGCAGCACAGGGAAGCCGTCGAGCGCGGCGAGGAAGTCGGCGATGGCCTGGCTGTGCGGCGAAAGAGGCAAGGGCATGGTGCGTCCGGGAGGCGGTGGAACCGGTCGCGGCGAAGCCGCGCGGCGGTGCGGTGCGGAAGGGTGACATGCGCCGCGGTATGCGCCGCGCGCAGTGCGATATACGGCGTTTGCGCGTGCCGGCCGCTGCGCCGCCGGGTCCGCGCAATGCAGCCAAGCTATGCTAGCGTGGCCGGCAGTCCAGAGAGTCTGCCATGTCCCACAGTCCGCGACGCACCAAGATCCTCGCCACGCTCGGCCCGGCCACCGATCCGCCGGGCGTTCTCGACGCCCTGCTCAAGGCCGGCGTCGACGTGGTCCGCCTGAACTTTTCCCACGGCGATCCGTCCTCGCAGGTCGCGCGCGCCGAAGCGGTGCGCGAGGCGGCGCAGCGGGTCGGGGTGGAAGTGGGCATTCTCGCCGACCTGCCGGGCCCGAAGATCCGCATCGAACGTTTCGCCGAAGGCCGCGTGCTGCTCAAGGCCGGCGACCGCTTCGACCTGATCGCCAAGGACAATCCGCCGCCGGGCAACCTGCGCGAGGTCGGCGTGAGCTACCTCGGCCTGCCCGGCGACGTCGCCCCCGGCGACGTGCTGCTGCTCGACGACGGCCTGCTGCAACTGCGCGTCGGCGCGGTCGAAGGCGAGCGCATCGTCACCACCGTGCTCAACGACGGCGCGCTGTCGGACCGCAAGGGCCTCAACAAGCTCGGCGGCGGCCTGTCGCTGGGCGCGCTGACCGAGCGCGACAAGGAACTGATCGGCGTGGCCGCGCAGATCGGCGTGGACTTCATCGCGGTCTCGTTCTGCCGCAATGCGCAGGACATGAACGACGCCCGCGCCATCGCCCGCGCCGCCGGCAGCGAGGCGGCGCTGGTGTCGAAGATCGAGCGCGCCGAGGCGATCGAGAACCTGGCCGAGATCGTGGAAGCCAGCGACGTGGTCATGGTCGCGCGCGGCGACCTCGGCGTCGAGATCGGCGACGCCGAACTGCCGGGCCTGCAGAAGAAGATTATTCGCGAATCGCTGGCGCGCAACCGGGTGGTGATCACCGCCACCCAGATGCTGCAGTCGATGGTCGACAACCCGATCCCGACCCGCGCCGAAGTGCTCGACGTCGCCAACGCGGTCATCGACGGCACCGACGCGGTGATGCTGTCGCAGGAATCCGCCGCCGGCCGCTATCCGGTCAAGGCGGTCGAGGCGATGTCGCGCATCTGTCTGGGCGCCGAGCGCCAGTTCGACCACGACACCGATTTCGAGGCCGCGCCGCGCAACCTGCAGCGCGCCGACCAGGCCATCGCCATGGCGGCGATGTTCCTGTCCGAGCACATCGGCGTGCGCGCGATCGTGGCGATGACCGAATCCGGCGGCACCGTGCGTTTCCTCTCGCGCTTCCGCTCGAACGCGCCGATCTACGCGTTCTCGCGCCATGCCGGCGCGCGCCGGCAGATGGCGCTGATGCGCGACGTCTATCCGATCGATTTCGACAGCCGCGGCATGGCCTCGCGCGACGCCGCGCGCAACGTGGTCAAGCAGTTGTTCGACGCCGGCATGCTCGAAGCCGGCGAGCGGATGATCTTCACCAGCGGCGACACCATGGAGCAGCACGGCGCGACCAATACCCTGCGCCTGCTGCAGGTGGGCGACGGCGGCAGCGCCGAAGGACTGGGCGAACTGTAAGCCGCGCGGTCGCGCTGCGACCGTCGCCGATCGCATCGCGCCGGCCCGTAGGACCGGTGCGTTCGCGTTTTCGTGTGTTTCTTCCCCCACAGGAGTCCAGAGCATGAAACTGCGCATTTCCGGACAGGAACAAGAACAGGGCCAGGAGCCGCAACAGGCGCAGGCCGCGCCGGAACAGGCCGGCCCGAGCTACGACGTCAGGGCCTTGAACGAACACCTCGGCGACCGCCACGCGCGGCAGCAACAGCCGGCGGGCCCGGAGCAGGGGCCGGCGCTGGACTGGCAGCGCAACGGCCCGGGCCAGTGGGCCGAGCCCGGCGCGCAGGCGCCGCAGCCCGCGCAGGCCGATCTCACTCCCGAGCAGCGCATGCAGCGTTACCGCGAAGTGGTGCAGGGCGCGATGGACGCCTACAGGGGCGAGGTCGCGACCGAACGCGAGAACGCCGCCTCGCGGCGCGCGGCCCATCCCGAAGGGCCGCAGGTCAACGCCGAGCGCGCGCGCGAACAGGAGAAGCATTGGTCGGGGATCGAATCCGCCGCCAGCCAGCTCAACGCGCTGGTCAAGAACCCGATCCCGGCGGCGGCGGAAGCCCGCTTCAGGCCGCTGATCGACGATCGCGTCGACAACATGGTGCAGCTGGCGGCCACCCCGCAGCGGCCCGACGTCGAGCGCATCCGCAACCAGGACGACGTGCGCGGCCGCCAGCCGCACCAGGAACTGGGCAAGGACGGCGACGGCCGCTATCACCTGACCGACCCGAGCACGGGCCAGCGCGCCGCGGCCAACGGCGACTTCGTGTTCGTGATTCCGGTGTCGAACCCCTCGCAGGTGTGGATCGGCGCGCGCGCCACCGGCGGGCACACCGCCATTTCCCGCGGCGGCGACGTCTACTACGCGGGCGAAGTCTCGTTCCGCGACGGCGAGATCACCCGCTGGAGCAACGACAGCGGCCACTACCGGCCCAATGCCGACCTGCATCGCCAGGTCGGCAGCGCTTCGATCGCCACACTCGAAGGCCTGTTGCCGCGCGATAAGTTCCAGCCCTACAACGGCTGAGCGCTTCGGCCGGGGCGTGTTGTAGGAGCGGCGCAAGCCGCGACCGCGGCAATGCGATTACGGCGGAACCTCCCGGTTCCGTCGTAGTCGCCGTCCTTCGCCTGGGCAACCGCGAAAGCGAGATCAACATGGGTTCCGGCTTTCGCCGGAATGACGGGGCAGGGGCGTTGTCGCCGGAGCTCCCTGTAGGAGCGGCGCAAGCCGCGACCGCGACAACGCAACTACGACGGAACCAACCGGTTCCGTCGTACCGCTTGATCAAACCGGGTTCCAGCTTTCGCCGGAATCACGCGATGGGCCGGCCGATAAGGACCGGCCGCACCGCCAGCGCTCAGGCGCCGACGTAGCCGCCCTGGTAGGCCTTCTTCCACTGGCCGCTCTTGCGCGACCAGACCTGGTAGTCCACGCCTTCGTACTGCCCGACCTGGAAGATCAGCTCCGGCACGCCGTCGCCGTCGAGGTCGAGGCGGTCGAAGAAGCGCGGCGATTCGGTCGCGTCGCCGCCGTTGGTGCTGCTCTGGCTGCCGACTACGCGGTAGCCGCCCTTGCCGTCGCCTTCCAGGATCGCCGAGGCGGCGACGCTGGTCTCGACCTGGTCCGGGCCGGCGACCGGCAGGTTCCACACCACCGTGGCGATCGCCATCGGGCCGGCGCTGCCGGCCTCGAAGCTGTGCAGCTCCATGCCCAGGTCGCGTTCGTGGTCGGGCTTGGCCTTGAGCGCGCGTTCGATCTGCGCGCGCTCGACCTTCTGCTGGCGCAGGCCGGCGCGCAGCGCGTCCTCGGCGGCCTTGCGCGCGGCCGCGGGCGCCGCCGCGTCGGCGGCCGGCTTGGCCGAGGTGGCGGGGAAGTTGGTCGCCAGGCCGCGGGCCTGGTCGCTGCGCGCGGTGGCCGGCGCGATCCGCACGTGCGCCTCGCCGGTGACGTCGGACAGCGCCACGTCGAGCACCTGGGCGATGCCGTCGGCGCCGCCGCGGCGGAAGAAATACAGGCCGCGCAGCGGCGGGAAATAGCGGGTGCTGGCGTCGGCGTCCTGCAAGCGGCCGTCGTCGCCGATGCGCGCCAGCGGCGCGGCGTAACCGCGCTCGACCACGAACAGCAGCTTGGGTTCGCCGCTCAGGCGCTCGGGCTTGGGCGAGAGCATGCGGTCGCGGAATTCGCCGGCCTTGCGCGCGCCTTCGGCGTCGCCGGCCTTGCTCAAGGTGTCGATCAGCAACTGGTGGCCCGGCGCCTGGTACGGCGCCAGCGCGACGATGCGCTCGGCCACGGTCTTGCGCTGGTCGGGCGCGGCCGCGGCGTAGTCGGCGTTGAGCGAGGCCAGGGTCGGCGCCTTGGCCTGCAGCAGGTCGGCGCGGATCCAGCCGACCGAGGGCTGCGGCAGTTCCGAGGTGCCGCGTACCCAACCGTCGCGCTCGCATTCCAGCGTCACCGCCGCGGCGATGGGGATGCGCGCGACCACGCCGCCGTCGGCGCGCGGCACCGGCCGCATGAACGCGCCGGTGACGGCGACATAGCGGGTGCCGGATTTCGGCGCGGCCTTGCAGGCGGCGACGGCGGCGGCGAATTCGTCGTCGGCGGGGCCGGCATGGGCGACTCCGGCGGCGGCGAGCGCGGCGGCGAGCAGGGCGGTCTGCGGCAGGGAGCGGGCGAACAACGGCATCGGTGCAGTCCTTGGCGGCGAATCTTGGGTGCGCAGGCTAGGCGTTGCGGCCGGCGCGCGCAATCGCGACGGGGCGTGGCGGCGCCGCGCCGAGGCGCCGACTGAACGGGCCGCCGCCGCGCGCGGCGGCGCGCGTTGGTATCGATGACCTGTCGCGCTTGAAAACGGTTACCGCCGAAACTGGGCGCAAGTACCTGATTCGGAAGGCGCAGCGAGGGGGCGAGGTTCACCGCCAGCGGCTATAATCGCGGGCTTCCCACCGCTGCCGCAGGATCTCCATGAGCATCGAACAGCTTGCCGAAACCGCCCAGGCCATGGTCGCCGCGGGCAAGGGCATCATCGCGATCGACGAGTCGACGACCACCATCGCCAAGCGCTTCGCCGGGGTGGGCATCGAGAACACCGAAGAGAATCGCCGCGCCTACCGCGAGCTGCTGCTGGCCACGCCGAACCTGAGCGACTACATCTCCGGCGCGATCCTGTTCGACGAAACCCTGCGCCAGTCGACCAAGGCCGGCGTGCCGTTCGCCAAGCACATGGCCGATCACGGCATCATCCCGGGCATCAAGGTCGACAAGGGCCCGCAGCCGCTGGCCGGCTTCCCCGGCGAAGTGGTCACCGAAGGCCTCGACGGCCTGCGCGCGCGCCTGGAGGAGTACTACAAGCTCGGCGCCCGCTTCGCCAAGTGGCGCGCGGTGATCAACATCAGCGACGACATCCCCTCGGGCACCTGCATCGAAGCCAACAGCCACGCGCTGGCGCGCTACGCCGCGCTGTGCCAGGAGCAGGGCCTGGTGCCGATGGTCGAGCCGGAAGTGATCATGGACGGCAGCCACGACATCGACACCTGCTTCGAAGTCACCGAAGTCACCCTGCGCTCGCTGTTCGGCGCGCTGTACGAGCACAGCGTGCTGCTGGAAGGCACGATCCTGAAGGCCTCGATGGTCCTGCCGGGCACCACCGCCGCCGAGCAGGCCAGCGTCGAGGACGTCGCCGCGGCGACCCTGCAGTGCCTGAAGTCGACCGTGCCGGCGACCCTGCCGGGCATCGTGTTCCTGTCCGGCGGCCAGTCCGACGAGGACGCCACCGCCCACCTCAACGCCATGAACCAGATGGGCCCGAACCCGTGGCCGCTGTCGTTCTCCTACGGCCGCGCGATGCAGTCGGCGGCGCTGAAGCTGTGGTCGCAGGACCTGGTGAACAACTACGCCAAGGCGCAGCAGACCGTGTACGAGCGCGCCAAGGCCAACGGCCTGGCGGCGCTGGGCCAGTGGAAGTCGGCGGCGTAAGCTGTCGCTTCCGCAGCCTCCGAAAACGCCGGCCTCGCGCCGGCGTTTTTCGTTTTCGGCGCTTCGATTCCCCGCCACGCCAGACCGGACCCCTCATGGAAACCCAGTGGCTCGCTTTCTCCGTCGCCGCGCTGATGCTCACGCTGATGCCCGGCCCGGACACCTTCCTGGTGATGGGCAACGCGGTCGCCGGCGGCGCGCGCCGCGGCCTGGCCGCGGCGGCGGGCACCACCAGCGGCGGGCTGTTCCACGTGGCCCTGTTCGCGCTCGGCGTGACCCAGTTGCTGATGTATTCCGAGCGCGCGTTCTGGACGGTCAAGATGCTCGGCGCGTTCTATCTGGCCTTCCTCGGCATCAAGGCCCTGCGCGCGGCGCTGCGGCCGCGCGCCGACGCGCCGGCGCCGGCACTGGAGCTGGAACTGGCGCCGCCGGCGTCGAGCCTGTGGCGCGCCTTCGCCCAGGGCGCGCTGACCAATGCGCTGAACCCGAAGATCGCGATGTTCTACCTCGCGTTCCTGCCGCAGTTCCTCGCGCCCGGTCCGCATATGGCGCGCGATTCGATGCTGATGATCGGCCTGCATTACGCCATCGGCGCGGTGTGGCTGGCGATCGTCGCGGTCGGGTCGGCGCGCATGGCCGGGGCGATGCGCAGCGCCAGGGTCGCGCGCGCGCTGGACGGGGTGATCGGCACGATGATGCTCGGCTTCGGCGCGCGTCTGGCGCTGGCCTCGCGCTGAGCGCCGTGGCGCCGGCGGCCGGGCGCGGCTAGGCTGGGCGCGTCTATCCGCAGGGAGCGCCGCGATGTCCTTGGAACCGGGTTTGTTCGTGCCTACGCGCGCCGACGCGCTGATCCGCGGCCAGCGCAAGGTCGAGGCGATCAAGGCGGTGCTCGACGCCAATCCCGGCGCGTCGTTGCGCGCGGCCAAGGACGCGGTGGAGGCGCGCACGGACGCGTTGCTGGCCGGTTCCGCGGCGTCGCCGTCTTCGCCGGCCGGCGAGGCGCGCGAAACCGCGGGGCTGCCGGCGGCCGCGCTGGAAGCGCTGCAGCGCGGCCAGATCATCGAGGCGATCAAGCTGGTGCGCCTCGCGCACGATGTCGATCTGCGCACGGCGAAGCAGCGGGTCGAAGCGCATCTGCGCGGAGACGTCGGCGCGGACGTCAGTATCGATGCCGATGCAGCGCAGCCGGATGCCGCGGCGTCCGCGCCGGGCGAACTGCCCGCGGACGTGGCATCGCTGCTGCGAGGCGGCGACCGCGGCGCGGCCTGGCAGTTGCTGGAACGCAAGTACGGCGCGACCGCGACCGAGGCGCTGCGCCGCATCGGCGATTACGAGATCGCGCGCAAACGCGGCGGCCGCGGCGACGACGCCGCCGGATCGACGGTGGTGCGTGGCGACAACAACGGCAAGCTTGTGGCGTGGGCGTTGCTGGCGGCGTTCGCGGCGCTGGCAGTGGCGTGGGTGTTGTGGTGAGCGTTCGGCCGTAGGCGGACGGCGGTCGCGAGGGTTGCGCCGCCGTCGTCGTGGCGCGGTCGCGGCTTGCGCCGCTCCTACAGGGGCTTCGGTCGGTTCGTTCGCGACCGCGACACCGCGCTTACGGCGAAACCGCCGAAGCCCCGCGCCGCGTCACTGCAGCGACGCCAGCCACTCCTCGTCGCTGCCTTCGTTGACGCCTTCGAACAGGAACGTCGACAGGTAACGCTCGCCGGTGTCGGGCAGCATCGCCAGCACCACCGCGCCGGCGTCCGCGCCTTGCGCGACCTGCAGCGCCGCGGCCATCGTCGCGCCGGCGGAGATGCCGACGAAGATGCCTTCCTCGGCGGCGAGCCGGCGCGCGGTGTCGCGCGCCAGCACGTCGTCGACCGGCACGATCTCGTGCGCGGCGTCGCGGTCGAGCACGTCGGGGATGAAGTCGGGGGTCCAGCCCTGGATCTTGTGCGGCGCCCAGGCGTTGCCCGACAGCAGCGCCGCGCCGGCCGGTTCGCTGGCGGTGACGCGCACTTCCGGCCGCGCCAGCTGCAGCATCTGCGCCACCCCGGTGAGGGTGCCGCCGGTGCCCCAGCCGGTCACGAAATGGTCGAGCCGGCGGCCGGCGAAGTCCTGCAGGATCTCGGCGGCGGTGGTGTTGCGGTGGAACGCCGGGTTGGCCGGGTTCTCGAACTGGCGGGCCAGGAACCAGCCGTGCTTCTCGGCGAGTTCGGCGGCGCGGCGGACCATGCCGCTGCCGCGCTCGGCGGCGGGCGTGAGGATGACCTTGGCGCCGTAGGCGCGCATCAGCTTGCGCCGCTCGATCGAGAAGGTCTCGGTCATCACCGCGACGAAGCGGTAGCCGCGCGCCGCGCACACCATCGCCAGGGCGACGCCGGTGTTGCCCGAGGTCGCCTCGATCACGGTGTCGCCGGGCTTGAGCAGGCCGCGCGCCTCGGCGTCGAGGACGATCGCCAGCGCCAGCCGGTCCTTGACCGAGCCGCCTGGATTGAATGCCTCGACCTTGGCGTACAGCGCCACATGGCCCGGCGCGATGCGGTGCAGGCGCACCACCGGGGTGCGGCCGATGGTCTGCAGGATGCTGTCGTAGATCATGGGACGGCTCCGTGGGGGGAAGTCTGGAGTATGCCCCCGGCCGCGCTGCGCGGCGGCGTCGCC
Organism: Lysobacter enzymogenes; assembly: GCF_023617245.1. Classification (NCBI taxonomy): domain Bacteria; kingdom Pseudomonadati; phylum Pseudomonadota; class Gammaproteobacteria; order Lysobacterales; family Lysobacteraceae; genus Lysobacter; species Lysobacter enzymogenes. Next base: position 4,797,192 of record NZ_CP067396.1, on the reverse strand, counting down.
GGCCGCGGTCGCGCGCCGGAGCGGACGGTTTGCCGAATCCGGGGCGAAGCGGTCAACCAATGGCCCACGCGCGAGTTCACAGTCCGCGGCTAGAATCGCGCGGCTTCACCGCCCTGCGGCCTGGGCGCCACCGGCTGCGCCAACGCAGGTCGCGCAAACCGCATGGCACGCACCGTCCGCGCGGACGGTGCGTGCGGCGCTCCTGGGGAGGGGCGCCGCTATGCCGTCCTCGCCAGCATTCGCCAGCCCCGTTCAGAGATCCGCATGCGACCACGTCCCGCCCTTCGTTCCGGCTGTCTCCTCGCCTTCGCCCTGGCCCTGGCGGCGTGCGGCAAAGGCGGCCAGCCGCAGGCCGGAGCGGGCGGCGGGCCCGGCGCCGGCCAGGGCGACCGCCCGATCCCGGTGACCGCCGAGCCGGTGCGCCTGCGCGCCTGGAACGACACCGTGCAGGCGCTGGGCAACGTCAAGGCGCGCGAGTCGGTCACGGTCACCGCCAAGGTCAGCGAGATCGTGCAGAGCGTGCACTTCGACAGCGGCGACCACGTCGCCGCCGGGCAGTCGCTGGTCACCCTCAGCGGCAAGGCCCAGCTCGCCGCGCTGGCCCAGGCCGAGGCCACCGCCAAGGAAGCCGAGCAGCTCTACCAGCGCCAGACCGAGCTGGCCGCGCAGCAATTGATCGCGCGCTCGGCCCTGGACACCCAGCGCGCCACCCGCGACGCCACCCGCGCGCGGGTCGAGCAGATGAAGGCCGACATCGGCGACCGCCAGGTGCGCGCGCCGTTCGCCGGCGTGCTCGGCATCCGCCAGGTCAGCCCCGGCGCGCTGGTGACCCCGGGCACGCCGATCGCCACCCTCGACGACACCGAGCGCGTCTACATCGACTTCCCGGTGCCCGAGACCTTGCTCGCGCGCGTGGCCAAGGGCCAGGACGTGACCGGCACCAGCGCGGCGTATGCCGGCAAGGAATTCCACGGCAGCGTCGGCACCGTCGATGCGCGCGTGGACCCGACCACCCGCGCGGTGACCGTGCGCGCCGACTTCGCCAATCCCGGCCACCTGCTGCGCCCGGGCATGCTGGTGCAGGTGACCCTGATCCAGCCCGAGCGGCAGGCGCTGCTGGTGCCGGAGATCTCGGTGGTGCAGGTCGGCAACGATTCCTATGTCTACCGGCTCAAGCCCGACGCCACGGTCGAGCGCGCCGACGTCCAGGTCGGCTCGCGCCGGCAGGGGCTGGCCGAGATCCTCGACGGCCTCGCGGTCGGCGACACCATCGTCGTCGACGGCACCGGCAAGCTGCGCGCCGGCAGCAAGGTGCAGGCCGCCGGCGCGCCGGCGCGCGAAGCCGGCGCGCCGTCCGGCGCCGCCAAGGACGGCCGCAATGGCTGAGGCCGGCTTGCTGAAGTGGCTGCGCGCGGTGGTGCCCGGACTGAAGCCGCGCGCGTCCGCCGCGGGCGAGGCTGAAGACAAGCCCGGCGCGCCGGTCTACGTGCCCGCCCGGCGCGGCCCGCACGCGCGCCGCGGCGCGGCCCAGGGCGACGGCGGCGGCAAGGGCAAGGGCAAGCGGAGCGCGCGGCGATGATGCTGTCCGACGTCTCCATCCGCCGGCCGGTGTTCGCCACGGTCATGAGCCTGCTGCTGATCGTGCTCGGGATCATGGCGTTCTCGCGCCTGACCCTGCGCGAGCTGCCGGCGATCGACCCGCCGATCGTCTCGGTCGACGTGACCTATCCCGGCGCCTCGGCGGCGGTGGTGGAAACCCGCATCACCCAGGTGCTGGAAGACGCGCTCGCCGGCATCGAGGGCATCGAGACCATCGAATCGCGCAGCGTCAACGGCCGCGCCTCGGTCAGCATCGAGTTCACCCTGCAGCGCGACATCGAAGCCGCCGCCAACGACGTGCGCGACGCGGTCAGCCGGGTCATGGACCGCATGCCCGACGAGGCCGATCCGCCGGAAGTCGAGAAGGTCGAGAGCGACTCCGACCCGGTGCTGTGGCTCAACATGAGCTCGAAGAAGATGGACACCCTGCAGCTGTCGGATTACGCCGACCGCTACGTGGTGGACCGGCTGTCCTCGGTCGACGGCGTCGCCCAGGTCCGCATCGGCGGCCAGCAGCGCTACGCCATGCGCATCTGGCTGGACCAGGACGCGCTGGCCGCGCGCGACATCACCGTCAACGAAGTCGAGAACGCGCTGCGCTCGGAGAACGTCGAGCTGCCGGCCGGGCGGATCGAATCGCAATCGCGCGACTTCACCCTGCGGGTCGCGCGCAGCTACCAGAAGCCCGCCGACTTCGCCCAGATCCCGCTGAAGAAGGGCGCCGACGGCTACGTGGTGCGGCTCGGCGACGTGGCCAGGATCGAGCTGCAGTCGGCCGAGCGCCGCGCTTACTACCGCAGCAACGGCGAGCCGAACATCGGCCTGGGCATCGTCAAGACGTCCACCGCCAACAGCCTCGACGTCGCCCGCGCGGTGCGCGCGGAGGCCGACAAGATCCGCCCGACCCTGCCCGAAGGCACCGACATCTTCGTCGCCTTCGACACCACCGTGTTCATCGAATCGGCGGTGGAGCGGGTCTATCACACCCTGGTCGAGGCCGTGGTCCTGGTGCTGATCGTGATCTGGCTGTTCCTCGGCAGCTTCCGCGCCGCGCTGATCCCGGCGGTGACGGTGCCGGTGTGCCTGATCGCCGCGTTCATTCCGCTGTACGCGTTCGGCTTCTCGATCAATCTGCTGACCCTGCTGGCGCTGGTGCTGTGCATCGGCCTGGTCGTGGACGACGCGATCGTGGTGCTGGAGAACATCCAGCGCCGCGCCGACCTCGGCGAACCGGCGCTGGTCGCGGCCGCGCGCGGCACCAAGCAGGTCGCGTTCGCGGTGATCGCCACCACCGCGGTGCTGGTGGCGGTGTTCCTGCCGGTCGGTTTCATGGAAGGCAATACCGGACGGCTGTTCCGCGAACTGTCGGTGGCGCTGGCCGGCGCGGTCGCGCTGTCGGCGTTCGTGGCGCTGACCCTGACGCCGATGATGTCGTCCAAGTTCGTGCGCCCGCACAGCCAGGAAAAATCCAATCCGGTCAATCGCTGGATCAATGCGCGCCTGGATGCGCTGTCCAACGGCTATCGCGGCCTGCTCGACCGCACGGTCGAGCGGCCGTGGCTGTTCGGCGCGCTGCTGCTGGCGGCGCTGGCGCTGAGCTTCGGCCTGTTCAAGCTGGTGCCGTCGGAACTGGCGCCGCAGGAGGACCGCGGCTCGTTCCAGATCTCGATCCAGGGCCCGGAAGGCGCCGGCTTCGACTACACCGTCAAGCAGGTGCAGGCAGTCGAGAAGATCGTCGCCGCGCATACCGGCCCGGACCAGACCATCCAGCGCTACAACCCGCGCGTGCCCGGCGGCTTCGGCGCCAGCGAGGAGATGCACACCGGCCGCATCGCGGTGTTCCTGCAGGACTGGAAGCAGCGCGAGAAGAGCACCGCGCAGGTCGCCGACAGCCTGCGCGCGGAGCTCGGCGCGCTGCCGAGCGTGCGCGCGCTGCCGCAGGTCGGCGGCGGCCTGGTGCGCACCCGCGGCCAGCCGATCCAGATCGTGCTCGGCGGCCCCGAGTACGCCGAACTGGCGCAGTGGCGCGACCGCATCCTGGCCCGGATCGAGCAGAACAAGGGCCTGTTCTCGGCCGACTCGGACTACAAGGAAACCCGGCCGCAGATGCGGGTCGAGATCGACCGCCAGCGCGCCGCCGACCTCGGCGTCAGCGTCACCGACATCGGCCACGCGCTGGAGACCCTGATGGGCTCGCGCCGGGTCACCACCTTCGTCCAGAACGGCGAGGAATACGACGTGATGGTGCAGGCCGACCGCGACCTGCGCGCCTCGCCGGCCGACCTCGCCGCGATCCAGGTGCGCGCGCGCGACGGCGGCCTGGTGCCGCTGTCCAATCTGGTCACGCTGAAGGAACTGGCCGAAGCCGGCAGCCTCAACCGCTTCAACCGCCTGCGCGCGATCACCGTCAGCGCCGGGGTCGCCCCGGGCTATACCGTCGGCGAGGCGATCGCGTGGTTGAACCAGGTCGTCGCCGAGGAACTGCCCGAACACGCCCAGATCGACTGGAAGGGCGAATCGCGCGAATACCAGAAGGCCGGCGGCGCGGTGCTGATGACCTTCACCCTGGCGCTGCTGGTGGTGTACCTGGTGCTGGCCGCGCAGTTCGAAAGCTTCATCCACCCGTTCGTGATCATGCTGACCGTGCCGCTGGGCGTGCTCGGCGCCTTGCTCGGGCTGTGGATGACCGGCGGCACGCTGAACCTGTTCAGCCAGATCGGCATCGTCATGCTGGTCGGGCTGGCGGCGAAGAACGGCATCCTCATCGTCGAATTCGCCAACCAGCTGCGCGACGAAGGCCGCAGCATCCACCAGGCCATCGTCGAATCCTCGGCGGTGCGCCTGCGGCCGATCCTGATGACCTCGATCGCGACCGTGGTCGGCGCGGTGCCGCTGGTGCTGGCCGGCGGTCCCGGCTCGGCCAGCCGCGCGACCATCGGTATCGTGGTGATCTTCGGCGTGTCGTTCTCGACCCTGCTGTCGCTGTTCATCGTGCCGGCGTTCTATGTGCTGCTGGCGCGGTTCACCAAATCGCCCGAAGCGGTGGCGCAGGAACTCGAGCGGCTGGAGCAGGACACTCCGCAAGCCGGCGGCCACGCGTAATCCCGACAGCCCCTGTAGGAGCGGCGCGAGCCGCGACCGCGACAATGCGATTACGCCGTCGGTTTCGTCGTAGTTGAGTTGTCGCGGTCGCGGCTCGCGCCGCTCCTACAGGGAGAAACCGGGCGGTCAGGCGTCCTTGTACAGGCGCAGGAACTTGAACATCTTCGGCCACTCCTCGCGCGGTTTGAACGCGATCGCGACCTCGCGCCCGTCCAACGCCGATTCGGTCAGCACGACATGGTCCTCGACCGCCTTGGCGTTCTCGAACTCGCGGGCATTGGCCTTGCACACCGCCTTGAAGAACGGGCCGTCGAGCCATTGCGCGGTTTCCGGCGCGTCGCGGAACTTGAGGTAGGCGGCCAGCGAGGCATGGGCGACGGCGACCATGGCGAAGCCCAGCGGCACGTCGTCGCGGACGAGGATGTACATCTTCATGTCGGTAAATCCGGGGAATGGAGCGTCGGTGAGGCGGGGCCGGTGCGGCGGTACGGGACGTAGGCGGTCCGTCAGGCTGTGGTGGTGCCTGTGCCTGTGCCTGTGCCTGTGCCTGTGCTGGTGCGGGATGCGCCCGCCGCCGGCTCGCACTCGACCACGCGCCCGCACTCGTATCCGCTCATGCGCGCCAGGATCGCCAGGGCCTCGCGCTTGCCGGCCTGCGCGTCCGTCCAGGTCAGCCGCAGCGCGGCATCGAATTCCAGGCTGCGGCGGCCGTGGTCGTTGAGCTCGAGCGCGACCGCCTGTTCGCCGGCATGGATGCGGTCGGCGCCGGCGTAGCCGCCGCGGCTCTGGTCGTCGCGTTCCAGGTAGATCGCGGCCATGCCCAAGGCGCGGTCCTGGGCGTCGGGCCGCAGCGCGCAGACGATGTGCAGCACGTCCAGCGGCCGGTGTTCGGACGCGAACCCCAGGCTCACCCACAGGCAGCCGTCGTCTTCGCCGCTGTGGATTTCTTCGATCGGGTAGGTCCGCATGCGCCGCTCCTGGCCATGCCGCGGCGGCGGCGTTTGCAGCGCGGCGACGGCGAAATTAGGCTACCCGCATGAACCCCGATCCCGCCACCCTCCCGCCGCCGCAGGGCGAGGGATTCGTGCGGCGTCCCTGGCGCCGCGACGACCTCGACAGCCTGCTCGTCCACGCCGACGACGCCCAGGTCTCGCGCGCGCTCAGCGACCGTTTCCCGTACCCGTACACGCGCGAGGACGGCGAGCGTTTTCTCGAAGGCCAGGTCATCGATCTCGAGCATCCGGTGTTCGCCATCGAAGTCGACGGCCGCGCGGTCGGCGGCATCGGCGCGCACCCCGGACGCGGCGAACGCGGCCACGGCGCCGAATTCGGTTACTGGCTCGGGCAGCGCTTGTGGGGCGCGGGGCTGATGACCCGGGTGGTCGCGGCGTTCGCGCCGTGGGCGATGCAGCGGCTGCAGCTGTACCGGCTGTGCGCGATGGTGCTCGACGACAACCCGGCCTCGGCGCGGGTGCTGTTGAAGAACGGTTTCGAAGAAGAGGGCGTGCAGCGTTGCGCCGTGTACAAGCACGGGCACGTGCACGACCTGCGTGTGTTCGCGAAGGCGAGAAGGAGCCTGCAAGATGCGACGTGACGATCCCCCGCGCGGCCCGCGCAAGCCGCCCGGCAGTCCCTATGGCGCGGGCGGCGGGCAGCGCGGACCGGGCGCGCCCCGAGGCGATGGCGGCCCCGGCCAGGGCGGCCAAAGCCGTCAGGGCGGCCCAGGCGGCCCGGGCGCTCACAGCGGTCAGGGCGGCGCCGGCGCGCCCGCCGGCGGCGACGGGCAGGGCCCGTGGCGCGAACGCGGCGGCTCGCATCACCCGCATTCGCGCGAGCAGCGCCGCGACCAGCGCGCGCGCCACGACGAGGTCGAGCACGACGAGCGCCCGCGCGGCCGCCATCACGAGCGTCACGAGCGCGGCCACCGCCGCCACGACGACGAAGACCAGGGCGACGCAGGCGCCGGCGCGCCGCACCCGCAGCGCGCCCGTCGCGACGCCGAGATCCGCCTGTACGGCCTGAACGCGGTGCGCGCGGTGTTCGCGCAGCGGCCGCAGGCGCTGCGCAAGCTGTACCTGGACGCGCCGCGCATTCCGCAACTGCAGCCGCTGCTGGCCTGGTGCGTGGCCAACCGCGTCGGTTATCGCGTGGTCGAGAGCGCCGACCTGGACAAGCTCGCCGCCAGCGGCCACCACGAAGGCGTGGTCGCCGAAGTGTTGCGCGAAGAACCCGCGCCGCTGTCGAGCTGGCTGCGCGACCTGCCCGCGGGGCCGCAGCTGGCGCTGTGGCTCGACGGCGTCGGCAACCCGCACAACCTCGGCGCGATCCTGCGCTCGGCCGCGCATTTCGGCGTGGCCGCGGTGTTGTTGCCGAAGGACTCGACCCTGGCCCTGTCGGGCGCGGCCGCGCGCGTGGCCGAGGGCGGCGCCGAAGCGGTGCCGATGGTGCGCCTGGGCCGCAGCGACAACGCCGTCGCCCAGCTGCGCGGTGCCGGCTTCGAGCTGGCCGCGACCGTGGTCGGCGGCGGCGAGGACGTGTTCGCCGCGCCGCTGCCGCCGCGCCTGATCTACGTGCTCGGCGCCGAAGGCGAAGGCATGGACCGCGAACTGGCCGCCGCCTGCGACCGGCGCTTGTCGATTCCCGGCACCGGGCGGGTGGAAAGCCTCAACGTGGCCGCCGCGACCGCGGTGTTGCTGGCGGCGTGGCGGTCGCGGCGCTGAGCGCTGGCGATCGCGATCGCGTCTTGGTGTTGCGGGTGCTTGCTGGGAGGGCCTTCAGGCCCGATGCTTTTCGCTCAATTCGTGGCGATCTGGAACAAAAGCGTCGGGCCTGAAGGCCCTCCCACAACAGCGGCGCTCGCCACTAGAAGATGCCCTTGCATGACAGCGGCGCTCGCTGCTGAGAAGACGCGGTTGATCGCTTCGAGCAGGCCGATGTATTCCTGGGCCGGATCCGGCTGCTTAAGCATCGCTTCCAAGCGGACCGCCAGCGCCGTCGTCTGTGCAGGCGCTGCAGTTTCTTGGTGGGAGGGCCTTCAGGCCCGACGCTTTCCGCTCAGTCCGCGGCGATCTGAAACAAAAGCATCGGGCCTGAAGGCCCTCCCACGACAGCGGCATGCGCCGCTCAGACGATGTGCTTGATCGCTTCGAGCAGGCCGGCGTACTCCTCGGCCTGATCCGGCTGCTTGAGCATCGCGTCCAGGCAGACCGCCAGCGCGGCGGCCTGCAGGGTCTGCAGGTTCTGCCGGTGCTGCGCGTCGGAGACCTTGCGCAGCCCGGACGCGAACGCGTCGGTGGCGGCGCGGTGGCCGTAGGCGAATTCGCCGGCCGCGCCGAGCACGGCTTCGTTGGATTGCTTGAGCGCCGATTCGATCTGCTGGTTGATCCCGCCGTAGCGATACGGCTCGCCGCCGGCGAGCGCGGCGCGCAGGCGTTCGAGCAGTTCCTCCGGCTCGGGCTGGGACGGATCGGCATCGTCGCCGGCCGGCGGCGGGGCGCTGCCGTTGCTTCCGGCGTGCGCGCCCGCGGAGGCGTTCGGCGTCGCCGCGGTGCCGTCGGTGTCGTCGGTGTCGGTGTTCTCGCTCATGGTCGCCTCGGGTGCGTGCGGACCGTCGCCGGCCGCGGACAGGTGGGCTTTCAACCGGCTCAGGCCATGGGCGAGGACCGCGTCGGCGCGCAACGCCGCTTCGCCCTGTTGCGCCAGCGCGCGCGCCCCCAGGGCCACGGTGGCCTCGCGCAGCGATCGCTGCAGCGCCGCCAACGCGCGCTGCGGCGAGGCCGCGTCGGCGCCGGGCGCCCGGCCGTCGTCGCGGCGCTGCGTGGGTTCGGCGGCGGCGTCGCGGACGTCGGTCATCGCAAGGGCGGCTCCGGAAGGGCGAGCCGGACGGCGCGCTGTTCCGGAAATAACGCAAAGCGGCGCGCGGACAGGGCAGGGTGCGCGCGGCAAAGCGTGAGGGCGGCTACGGTTCCGGCGCGCGGCGCCGATGGCTTCGCGGCGAGGCCGCGAAGGCGATGCGCTTGTGGGGGGCTGGATGCTTTTGTGGGAGGGCCTTCAGGCCCGATGCTCTCCGCTCAGGTCGCGGCGATCTGAGCGGAGAGCATCGGGCCTGAAGGCCCTCCCACGAGAGCCAAGGCCATTGGCCTGGGAGCTCTTGCACAAGAGCCAAGGCATCGGCCTGCAGCTCCTGCTGCTGCAAGCGGAGCGTCCGGCGTCGGCCGGGGCTCACTCCTCCGGCGGCGACACCTGCTTCGGCGCGCTGCCGAAGTCGCCGTCGGCCGAAGCCGCCAGGTAGGCGAACACCGCGTACGCGGCGACGTTCTGCGCCAGCGCCTTGGGATCGATCTTGTCGAGGGTGTCGTCGGGCGTGTGGTGGTAATCGAAGTAGTCGCTGCCGTCCTGCGCCAGCCGCGCCCAGGCCAGGCCCTTGGCCGCGAACGGGCCGATGTCCGGGCCCGGGCCGCCCTTGCCGGGCGTGTGCTCGATGCCCAGCGGCGCCAGCGCATCGGCGATCTGCTTGTCGGCGGCCTGGGCGTAGTCCGGCGCCGAGCTGGAATAGGCATAGATGCGGCCGGCGCCGAAGTCGCTCTCCGCGCCGATCTGATGCTTGCGCACGTCGGCCGCGTGCTTGTCCGCGTAAGCCTTGCCGCCGTACAAGCCCTGCTCTTCGTTGGCGAAGGCGATCACCCGCACGGTGCGCGCCGGACGCAGCTTGCTCTGGCCGATCAGCTTGGCCGCGGCCATGGTCAGGCCGACGCCGGCGGCGTCGTCGATCGCGCCGGTGCCCTGGTCCCAGGAATCCAGGTGGCCGCCGATGATCACCACTTCGTCGGGCTTGCCCTTGCCGCGGATCTCGCCGATGACGTTGTACGAGGTGGCCTGTCCGTCCCAGCCGCAATCCAGGGCCACGCGCACGCGGGTGGCGCCGCGCGCGGTCAGGCGCGCGAGCTGGTCGGCGTCGGGCGCCGACAGCGCCGCCGACGGGACCGGGGTCAGGCCTTCGTCGAAACGGGTGATGCCGGTATGCGGCATGCGGTGCGAGTCGGTGCCGGCCGAACGCATCAGGAAGCCGGCCGCGCCGGCGCGGATCGCCGCCGACGGGCCGCGGCCGCGCACGCGGCCGCCCGGGCCGTAGCCGGCGCCGTCCTTGGCGCGCTGCATGACGTAGTCGACGAAGGCGATCTTGCCGGCCAGCGAGCCGGCCGGCGCCGCTTCCAGCGCGGCCAGGTCGGCGAAGCGCACGACCTCGCCCTCGACCGTGCCGCCCGGGCTGCCGCCGAGCGCGGTCAGGCGCAGCGGCTGGGCGCTGGCGCCGAGCACTTCGGCATGTTCGCTGCGGCGCTGCCATTTCGGGAACGTCACCGGCTCGGTCCAGACCTTGTCGAAGCCCAGCTCGCGGAACTTGGCCTGCGCCCACGCCACCGCGCGCGCATCGGCCTCGCTGCCGGCCAGGCGCGGGCCGACTTCGGTGGTCAGCGATTCGGTGATCTTGAAGCCCAGGTCGCTGGCCAGCGCGCGCTCGCGCAGTTCGCCGGCGGCATCGACCGCGGCCTGGGGAATGCGCGTTTCGCGCTGTGCGGCGGCGGCATCGCCGGCCAGGATCGAACCCGTGAACAACACGGCAGCCATCGCTGCCCACAGCGGTGCGCGCATCCCCAATCTCCTCGTGCTGGCCGGCCGCGCGGGAGGTCGCGCGGCGTAGGCGAAACGCCGAGCTTAACAACCCGCGGCGGGCGCGCTACCTGAGGAAAGTCACGCCGGACGCGCGGGATTTTTGTCGCTGGCCGCAGCGGGGTTTGATCCGCGCCGGTTCGCGCGTTTGGTCGTCCATCGTTTTGCCGTATTTGCCGATTCGGCGCCGCCAGCGCGGCGGCGACGCACGGGTCGTCGCCGAAGCTGCACACGGCGTAGTCGTCGGCGCCGCCGTTGCCGCGTCCGAGATAGTCGCGCCAACAGGCGTCGGTGGCGGCGGTCTTGTCGGCCATGCGTGGCTGCGCCCGGAAACGAAGAAGGCCGCCACGAGGTGGCGGCCTTCGAAGGCTACGCGCGGCTCGCTTACTTCTTCAGCGAATCGCGGATCTCGCGCAGCAGCAGCACGTCTTCCGGCGTCGCCGCCGGCGCCGCCTCGGCCGGCTTGCGCACCTTGTTGTACGCCTTGAGGACGATGAAGATCACGAACGCGATCAGGATGAAGTCGATCGCGGTCTGCAGGAAGGCGCCGTACTTGATCGCCACTTCGGCGGCCACTTCCTTGCCGGCCGCGTCGAGCTGGGAGGGCTTGAGCACGTATTTCCAGTCGCTGACGCTGACCCCGCCGGTGATGTAGCCGATGGCCGGCATCACGATGCCGTCGACCAGGGCGGTGACGATCTTGCCGAACGCCGCGCCGATGACCACACCGACCGCCAGGTCGACCACGTTGCCGCGCGCAATGAACTCTTTGAACTCGCTGATCATGCCCATCGCATGCTCTCTCCCAGGTTACGACTGAAGGACGGTGGACGGCGCCAGCCGATCCGGGCGGCGCCGGGGCCGGACTATAGCCGGGGCGGGGTGATGTGTCCGTGCAGTTCGGCCACGCCCTCCAGCACCGCGCGGTAGCGGTCGCCGGGCCGCAGCGCGGCGACGCCGGCGGGCGTGCCCATGTAGATCAGGTCGCCGGCGCGCAGCGCGTACAGCTGCGAGAGTTCGTGCAGGATTTCGGGGACGTTCCAGACCAGGTCGTCGAGCGTGCCGCGCTGGCGCAGCTCGCCGTTGACCTCCAGGCTCAGCGCGCGCGCGCCCAGTTCGCCCACGTCGGCGGCCGGCACGATCGCGCTGATCGGCGCGGCGTGGTCGAACGACTTGCCGGTGTCCCACGGCAGGCCCTTGGCCTTGGCCTGCGCTTGCAGGTCGCGGCGGGTCAGGTCGAGGCCGACGGCGTAGCCGTAGACCAGCGCCTGCGCGTCCTCGACCGCCAGCACGCCGGCGGGCGCGTCGCGGCCGAGCGCCACCACCAGTTCGACCTCGTGGTGCAGGTCGGTGGTGCCGGGCGGGTAGGGCACGGCCTCGCCGGTGGCCAGCGCGTCGGTGGGCTTGAGGAAGAAGGTCGGGCGGCCACGGTCGGCGGCCGAGGTCGGCACCGCCGCGCCCATTTCGCGGGCGTGGTCGGCGAAGTTGCGGCCGACGCAGTAGACGCGGTGGACCGGGAAGGCGGCATCGGCGGCCAGGCCCTGGCCGCGGACGGGGATGCGGGTGGCCGGCGCGGCCGCGACGACGTCGCTCATGCGCTCAGCGGGCCCGGTCGGCGGCGTGCGGCAGCGCCTGCGGCGCGACCACGCGGAACTCGCCCTCGACCACGTCGCCGTGGCCCTTGGCCCGCGCCGTCATCGGTTTGCCACGGCGCTGCCATAGCTTGTAGGCCAGTCCGACCGCGATCATCGCCGCGCCGACGAAGACGCTGAAGAACACCAGCAGCGCCAGCAGGCCCAGCCCGACCACGCCGAGGACGAAGCGCAGGAGGCGGTGACGCGGCTTGCGCGGCTCGAAAGCGCTGCGCACGCGCGACTGGAACGCATTCCATTGCGAACGTTGATCGGCGAATCGGAAGGTCTGGGCGAACATTTTCGGTCGTCGTGAGACAATGCGGCCTGGGCCGGACAGATGAGTATCGTTCCAGGCATGAACGATGGTGTGAGAACTTCGTTAAACGCATCCGGCGACGACGGCTCCGGCGCGCAGCCCTTGATCGAGCTGGAGCGCCTGGCCGACGGCGGTTTCGCCGAGGTCGAAGCGACGATCGACGGCGATGCCGAATCGTTGCTGCTCTACCGCGACGGCGACGCCGTGCGCGCCTGGCTCAACATCTGCCCGCACGCCGGACGCAGACTGGATTGGGCCCCCGGGCAATTTCTCAAGAGCAAGGACGGGCTGCTGGTGTGCGCGGCGCACGGCGCCAGCTTCGAGCTGGGCGGCGGCGAGTGCGTGGCCGGGCCGTGCCGCGGCGAAGCGCTGCGCGCGGTGGCGGTCGATGTGCGCGACGGCGGAGTCTGGCTGGCGTAAGCCGCCTGGCCTACCTGTAGGAGCGGCGCGAGCCGCGACTGCGGGAATTGATCGCCGGCGAACGCTTGCGATCGTGCCGTAGTGCCCGATCTGTATTGGCGGTGGCGCTTCGTGCTTGCGCGAGCTGTGTATTTTCGCAGTCGCGGCTTGCGCTGCTCCTACAGGCGGCCCAGGTGGGGGCGCGGGAGCGGGAGGGGTATCCGGTTGGCCGGGCTTCGGGGTGTGGCGTGGTATGGCGTCGTTTTATTTGCCCCAGAACAGCACGTTGATCATCAACACCGTCACCACGGTATAGATCAACGACAGCGGCCCGCCGATCTTCCACAGTTCCTTGCCGCTGTAGCCGGCCGGCCCGGTGATCATCGAGATCACCGGGTTCGACGCGGTCATGAAGTTGTTCGACGCCGACAGCGCGACGATCAGCGCGAACGCGGTCGGGTTGCCGCCGGCCGCGAGCGCGAGGTTGACCGCGAGCGGCACCACCACGATGGTCGCGCCGACGTGGCTGATGACCAGGGAAAACGCGGTCGTCAGCAGTCCGACCAATATCTCCAGCACCCACACCGGCGTCCCGTGGGGCAGCCGCTCGATGCTGTGGCCGGCGATCCACGCCGCCGCGCCGCTGGAATCCATCGCCCAGCCCAGCGGAATCAGGCAGGCCATCAGGAACACGGTCTTCCAGTTGATCGCCGAGTAAGCCTCGTCGATGTTGAGCACGCCGGTGATCAGCATGCCGACCACGCCGGTCATCAGCGCGATCGACACCGGCAGGCGCGAGGACAGCGCCAGCAGCATCGCCACGGCGAAGATCGCCAGCGCGATCTTGAGCTTGTGCGGGCGCTGCTCGCCCTTGGGGTAGTCGGTGACCACGACCAGGTCCTTGCTCGCCGCGGCGCTGGCCAGGTCGGTCCAGATGCTGTGGAACACCAGCATGTCGCCGGCGCGCATCGGCACGGCGCGGACGTTGTCGCGCAGCACGGTCTTGTCGCGGTTGATCGCCAGCAGGCTCAGGCCGGACTGCTTGCGCAGGTGCAAGTCCCCCGCGGTCTTGCCGATGTACGCAGAGGTCGCCGGCACCACCGCCTCGGAGATGCCGGCGCGGCTGGGATTGAACAAGTCGGCGAAGTTGCGCAGGCGCGAGGACAAACGCAGGAAATGGTTCTGGGCGAAGTCGGCGACCTGCTGCTTGGGCCCCATCGCGCCGAGCACGCTGCCGACCCAGATGCGGGTGTCGGCCGGCGGCGCCAGGCGCGAGTCGTTGTCGCTCTTCAGCGCCAGCAGCAGCGGTGCGCCGCGCAGGGTCTCGGCCTCGCCGAGCGACATGCCGACCAGCGGGCTGTCGGCGGTCACGGTGAGTTCGTAGACGTCGCCGTCGATGCCGTAGGCCTTGGCGAAATAGCTCTGCGTGCGCGCCGGCGTCGCGCCCTTGTCGCTGTCGTCCTTGAGCAGCTTGTCGCCGAAGAAATGGAAGTACGCCAGCGAGGCCGCCAGCAGCGCGATGCCGATCGGCAGCGGCGCGAACATCTTCAGCGGCTCGATGGTCGCCGCGCCCGAGGGCAGGTTGCTGTTGGCGTTGAGCAGCAAGTCGTTGAGCAGGATCAGCGGCGAGTTGCCGACCATGGTCAGCGCGCCGCCCATGACGATGGCCGCGGCGATCGGCAGCAGCAGCCGCGGCAGCGACAGGCCGGTGCGCGAGGACAGGCGCGCGGCGACCGGCATGTACAGCGCCATCACCGAGGGGTTCTGCATGAATGAGGAATTGAGCCCGGCCACCGCCGTGGTCAGCAGCAGCAGGCGTTGCTCGACCCCGTGCGCGCGCCGCAGCAGCCAGCCGGCGAGGCGGTTGAGCGCGCCGGTGCGGTCCAGGCCGGCGCCGAGGATCATGGTGGCGATGATGCTGATGACCGCGTTGCCGGAGAAGCCGTTGAACAGCTCGTCCGGCTCGACCAGGCCCGACAGGCCCAGCAGCACCAGCACGACCAGGGCGACCACGTCGGCGCGCACGCGCTCGAACAGGAACATCGCCATCGTGAACACCACCAGCCCGAGCACCAGCATCATGTCGGTGGTGAGCGCGAGGGAGGTGTCCATGCCGGTTCGGTCGGGGTCTCGGTCGGGTCGCTAGGAAAACCTGTCCGCGCTACGCCTGCTGCGCCGTGCCGCCGCCGTTGTCGTCGGCCACGCGGTCGTACAGCAGGTCCCAGACGCCGTGGCCGAGTTTCTGGCCGCGGGTCTCGAAGTGCGTCTGCGGGCGCCATTCCGGTCGCGGCACGCTGCCGCGCGGACCTGCGCGGTTGGCGAGCCCCCTGGTCGCGTCCAGGACGTCCCACATCTGTTCGGCATAGTCCTGCCAATCGGTGGCAAGGTGCAAGCGTCCGTCCGCGGCGAGCTTGCGCACCAGCAGTTCGGCGAACGCCGGCTGGACCAGGCGGCGCTTGTTGTGGCGCTTCTTGTGCCACGGATCGGGGAAGTAGATCCGCACCTCGTCGAGGCTGCCGTCGGCGACTTCGTGGTTGAGCACTTCCACCGCATCGTGGTGGTAGAGCTTCACATGATCGCTGCCGTCCTCGGCCAGGGCGTTGAGCAGCCGGCCCACGCCCGGGGCGTGCACTTCGATGCCGATCAGGTCGCGATCGCGGTAGTTCTGCGCGGCGTAGCGCAGCGCCTCGCCGTTGCCGAAACCGATTTCAAGCACGCGCTTGGCGCTGCGGCCGAAGATCGCGTCGTAATCGCGCGGCGAGCCGGCGTAGTCGATGCCGAAGCGCGGCCACAATTCGTCGAAGGCGCGCTGCTGGGCCGGGGTGAAGCGGCCCTGGCGCAGCACGAAGCTGCGCACCTGGCGGCGGCCTTCCTCGACCGTGAACGGCTTCGGCGGCGCCTTGTGGCCGTCGCTGGAGAACGGGTCGGTCATCAGCCGATCAGCCCATCCACCGGGCTCGACGCGCTGGCGTAGCGCTTGCGCGGAATCCGCCCGGCCTTGAACGCGGCGCGGCCGGCTTCGACCGCGAGCTTCATCGCGTGCGCCATCAGGATCGGGTCGCGGGCGCCGGCGATGGCGGTGTTCATCAGCACGCCGTCGCAGCCCAGCTCCATCGCGATGGCGGCATCGGAGGCGGTGCCGACGCCGGCGTCGACGATGATCGGCACCTTGGCGTTCTCGACGATCTCCAGCAGGTTGTACTTGTTCTGCACGCCCAGGCCCGAGCCGATCGGCGCGGCCAGCGGCATCACCGCGACGCAGCCGATTTCCTCCAGGCGCTTGGCCAGGATCGGGTCGTCGGAGGTGTAGACCATGACGTCGAAACCGTCCTTGACCAGGGTTTCGGCCGCGGCGAGGGTCTGGATCACGTCGGGGAACAGGGTGCGCTGGTCGCCGAGCACTTCCAGCTTGACCAGGGTGTGGCCGTCGAGCAGCTCGCGGGCCAGGCGGCAGGTGCGCACCGCGTCGTCGGCGGTGTAGCAGCCGGCGGTGTTGGGCAGCAGGGTGTAGCGGTCCGGCGGCAACACGTCGAGCAGGTTCGGCTCGCCCGGGTTCTGACCAATGTTGGTGCGGCGGATCGCGACGGTGACGATTTCGGCGGCCGCGGCCTCGGTGGCCAGGCGGGTTTCGGTCAGGTCCTTGAACTTGCCGGTGCCGGTGAGCAGGCGCGAGCGGTAGGTCTTGCCGGCGATGACCAGCGGATCGGAGAAGGCGGTGTCAGTCATCGCGCAATTATGGCCGATGGGGGGCGGGCCGTGGGGCGTCGAGGTGGCCGCTGTGGCCCGACGGCTCCCTGTGGGAGGGCCTTCAGGCCCGACGCTTTCCGGTCCGATCGCGGTGATCTGGAACAAGAGCGTCGGGCCTGAAGGCCCTCCCACAAGGGCCGAAGCTGCTCCATCGGCAGCGGACTTGACCGGATCTGGCGGCAATTGCGCGCGCCGTGTCACGAATCTTTAAGCCTTGGCGTTCAGCATTCATCGCGGCTGCCGGGCGCCATGCACGGCTTCGGACGGAACCGACGGCAGCGATCCCTTCCTTCCGAATCCGCCGTCCGCCGCCATGACCTCTCGTTCCCGCCAGCTCACCCGGGCGATCCGCTTCGCCCTGGCCGCCAGCCTCGTTTGCGCTGGGTTTTCCGCCACCGTTTCGGCCCAGGAGGCGGCTTCGGGCGCTTCCGGCGCGGCGCGGGCCGACGCCGCAACGCCTGCATCGGCCTCGGACGACGAGGGCTCCGCCGCTGCGGTGGACCTCGACAAAGTCATCGTCACCGGCCGCTCCGGCACCCGCCAGCGCAGCAAGGCCGAGACCAGCTACTCGATCACCGCGATCGAGGAAGAGCGCCTGCGCCTGCAAGCGCCGACCTCGGTGACCGAGGCGATGAAATCGGTGCCGGGCTTCTGGGTCGAGGCCAGCGGCGGCGAAGCCAGCGGCAACATCCGCGCGCGCGGCATCCCGGTCGACGGCTTCGGCTCGGTGACCCTGCTCGAGGACGGCATCCCGGTGCAGCACGATCCGGCCCTGGGCTACCTCAACGGCGACCAGGCCTTCCGCCTCGACGAGACCGTCGAGCGGGTCGAAGTGGTGCGCGGCGGCCCCTCGTCGGTGTTCTATTCCAACGCCCCGGCCGGCGCGATCAACTTCATCCCGCGCAGCGTCGGCGACAGCGCCGAAGGCGTGGCCAAGCTCACCGTCGGCGACTACGGCCTGACCCGCTACGACCTGTTCTTCGGCACGCCCCTCGGCGGCGGCTGGAAGCTGGGCCTGGGCGGCTTCTGGCGCAGCGACGACGGCCTGCGCGACCCGGGCTATCCGGCCAACGACGGCGGCCAATACCGCATCAACCTGTCGCGCGCGTTCGAGCGCGGCAACTTCAGCTTCGACTACAAGCGCGTGGACGACAAAGTCGCGCTGTACCTCGGCATCCCGATGCGCAGCTACGCCGACGGCAAGATCCGCGGCGTGCCCGGCTTCGACGCCCACGACGGCACCCTGGCCGGGCCGCAGACCCGGCGCCTAGGCATGATCCAGGGCGACGGTTCGCTGTACGACTTCGACAACGCGCTCGGCACCCAGGTCAAGCGCGACCAGTACACGGCCAAGTTCGACTACGACCTCGGCGCCGGCTTCCAGCTGGCGCAGTCGCTGCGCTACAGCCGCACCCGCACCCAGCGCAACGGCGTGTTCCCGCTGACCCTGCAGAGCGACGCCAAGTTTTACGCCGATTCGGCGGTGAAGAAGCTGATCGCCTCGGTGCCCGGCGCGGTCGGCGCGCAGTTGCGCTACGTGGATGCGCCGGAACAAGCGTTCGCATCCAGCCAGAACGGCAACGGGCTGATGACGATCTCCGGCCTGCGCGGCGTGACCATGCCGGTCGACGAATTGATCAGCGACACCCGCCTGATGCGCCGCTTCGATTTCGGCGGGCAGAGCCACGATGTCACGCTCGGTTACTACTACGCCCGCTTCGACCAGGACTTCGATCGTTATTCGTCCAATGTGCTGACCGATGTGCGCGACAATGCGCGCCTGCTCGACCTGGTCGCGGTGGACGCCGCCGGCCGGCCGTTGCGCACGCTGACCGACAAGGGCGTGTACCGCTACGGCTACGAGTGGGAAAACGCCAGCGGCCGCTCCACCACCCAGGCGCTGTACCTGTCCGACGAATGGCAGGTCAACGACAAGCTGCGCATCGACGCCGGCGTGCGTTGGGAGCAGGTCAAGGTCGAGGGTTGGACCGAAGTGCGCAAGCAGGTCAACCTCGGCACCCCGGCGACTTCGCAGATACTCACCGGCTCGGGCAGCTTCGTAAGCTACGACCAGAAATTCGACAAGATCGGCTGGACCGTCGGCGCCAACTGGCAGTTCGATCCGCACCAGGGCGTGTTCGCGCGCTGGACCCCGGCGTTCCGCCTGCCGAGCCTGTCGAGCTACATCACCAAGTACTCCAACTGCGACCTGGCCAAGCTCGCCGCCTGCGCCAACGATCCCAACGGCCGCCCGGTCACCCAGACCATGGACCTGGGCGAGATCGGCTACAAGTTCAGCAACGAGCAGTTCGACCTGTTCGCGACCTTGTTCTACACCAAGTACGACAACGTCGGTTTCAGCAATTACGTGTTCGACCTGGGCAGCGGCGCCTCGACCGTGCAGCAGGGTTTCGCCGACACCAAGACCACCGGCCTGGAGCTGGAAGGCTTCTGGACCCCGGTGCGCTGGTTCGACCTGCAGGCGACCGCAACGATCCAGGACCCGAAGTACAAGGGCCTGCGCTACACCGAACTGGTCAACGGCGCGCCGGTGTTGCGCGACTTCGTCGACAACCAGCTGATCCGCGTGCCCAAGAACAGCTTCCGCGTGGTGCCGGGCCTCAACCTGCTCGACGAGCGCCTGCGCCTGCAGCTGTCGTACGAGCACGAAGGCGAGCGCTTCGTCGACACCGCCAACTCGGTGAAGCTGCCGTCGTACTACGTGATCAACGCCAGCGCGCGCTACGAGTTCGCGCCGGGGCTGAGCCTGTACCTGTACGCCGACAACCTGACCAATTCGCTGGGCCTGACCGAAGGCAACCCGCGCGCCGGCGAGCTGCAGAGCGCCGACGCCGGCAACAACACCTTCATCGCCCGGCCGTTGCTGGGGCGCGGCTACCGCGCGGCGCTGATGTACCGGTTCTGAGCGGCGGCGGTCGGGCGGTGCGCGTATCGTTGCCGGTTTCGATGCGGAGAGCGGACATGAAGGCTTGGGCATTGCCGATGTTGGCGTTGGGACTGTGCTGCGCGCTGGCGGGAACGGCGCGCGCGCACGACGAACCGGCCGCGCCGCGGCCGGTCGATCCGGCCTGCAAGCTCGACGCCGCCGATGCCGCGCAGGCCGGGCCGGACTGTGCCGAGGCCTGGATCGACCATAACCTCGGCCTCGCCGACGTCCAGGCCATCGGCACCCATAACAGCTACAAGCTGGCGATCCCGGCCGAGGAACTGGCCGCGCACCGCGCCCGCGACGCCGCCGGCGCGGATTCGCTCGACTACGTCCACGCGCCGCTGCACGAGCAGCTCGAACTGGGCATGCGCCAGTTGGAGCTGGACGTCTACTACGACCCGCAAGGCGGCCGTTACGCGCATCCGCCCGGCGCCTTGCGCCAGGGCTACGGCGAGGCCGGGCCGTGGCTGTCGGGCGTGGCCGCGCAGATGGCGCGGCCGGGGTTCAAGGTCATGCACCTGGCCGACATCGACTTCCGCAGCCAGTGCATGGTCTTCGTCGAATGCCTGCGGCAGATCCGCGCCTGGTCGCGCCAGCACCCGCAGCACGCGCCGATCCTGATCCTGATCAACGCCAAGGACGGCAAGGGCGGGCCCGGCGCGGCCGCGCCGCTGGCGTTCGACGCCAAGGCCTTCGACGCGCTCGACGCCGAAGTGCGCGCGGTGTTCGCGGCCGACGAGCTGATTACGCCCGACGACGTGCGCGGCCGCGCCGCGACCCTGCGCGAGGCGGTGCTCGCCGGCGGCTGGCCGAAGCTCGGCGCCGCGCGCGGCAAGGTCCTGTTCGCGCTCGACGAGGAACCGCGCAAGGTCGCGCTGTACCGCGGCGCGCGGCGTTCGCTGCAGGGGCGGGCGATGTTCGTCAACGGCGACGAAACCTCGGCGGACGCGGCCTATCTGACGATCAACGATCCGGTCGCCGACGGCGAGCGCATCCGCGCGGCGGTGCGCGCCGGTTTCCTGGTGCGCACCCGCGCCGACGCCGATACCGCCGAAGCGCGCCGCAACGATCCGCGCCGGCGCGAGGCCGCGTTCGCCAGCGGCGCGCAGTACATCTCCACCGACTATCCCAAGCCCGATCTGCGTTTCAGCCGCTATCGGGTGACGTTTCCGCGCAGCGAGGTGGTGCGGTGCAATCCGGTGCGGGCGGAAAGCCGTTGCGACCGGCGCGCGGTCGAGGCGCCGGAGAAGCATGACTGAGGGGCGGGTAGGGCGGGTTACCGATGCATTTTCGTCGGCTGTGCTAGCGACTAGCCTGCCGCCCGCGCACCCGCGCACCCGCGCACCCGCGCACCCGCGCAACTGCGCAACTGCGCAACTGCGCCACCGCCTGCGTGACTGTGCGCTCGGGCGACTGCGCCACCGAAGTTTTACCGAGTTGCCGATGCTTGCCAGCGAGTTGCCAATGAGCGCCGACCTGCCGATTCACCCGCGTTGTCTCAGCCGTCATTCCCGCGAAAGCGGGAATCCAGGGCTTCATCGCGGCATGACTCTGAAATTTCTGGATTCCCGCATTCGCGGGAATGACGGTCGGAAGACGCGTGGGACAAGTGGGGTCGAGCGCCGTCTCTCGCAGCCCGTGATTCGAAGCTTCGCGGCAGTCGCACTGCTGGCCGCACTGATCGCAGAGCCCGCATTCGCCCAACCCGTCGAAGCTCGCGATACCCCGACGCGCGCTGAGCCCAAATCCACCGACTCCACCGACCTGATCCTGCAAGGCCGCATCATCGGCGCCGACAACCAAACCTACCGCGAACTCCCGTTCCAGGTCCCGGCCGGCACCGCCCGCATCGAAGTCGAGTTCGACTACGACCGCAGCGACAAAACCACCATCGACCTCGGCCTGCTCGGTCCCGGCGAATTCCTCGGCCGCGACGGTTTTCGCGGCTGGAGCGGCGGCAACAAGCGCCGCTTCAGCGTCGCAGCCAGCGACGCCACCGCGTCCTACTCGCCCGGCGCGCTGACGCCGGGCGAATGGAAGCTGTTGCTCGGCATCCCCAACATCCGCGCCGGCGGCAACGCCGCTTACACCGCGCGCATCCGCCTCACTTCTGCGGCAACGCCGGATGCGGTGCCACGGGAGAGCAAGGCGCCGTTGCGCGGCGAAGCGGGCTGGTACCGCGGCGACCTGCACATGCACAGCGCCCACAGCGACGGCAACTGCGCCGGCCAAAGCGGCGCGCGCGCGCCGTGCCCGCTGTTCCTCAGCGTGCAGGCCGCCGTCGCGGCCGGCCTGGACTTCGTCGCGGTGACCGAGCACAACACCGTCTCGCACCTGCCGGCGTTGCGCGAACTGCAGCCGCACTTCGACCGCCTGCTGCTGATTCCCGGCATGGAGATCACCACCTTCCAGGGCCACGCCAACGTTTTCGGCGTGCGCGCGCCGGTCGACTTCCGCGTCGGCAGCGCGGCGGTGCCGGACTGGAACGCGGTGCTGGCGCAGATGCGCCGGCGCGGTTTGCCGGTGTCGATCAACCACCCGATCCGGCCCTCCGACGAGCGCTGCATGGGCTGCGGCTGGACCCCGCGACCGGCCGCCGACCTGGATCTGGTGAGCATGGTCGAGGCGATCAACGGCGGCGACGCCGACACGCCGGGCTCGGGCATCGCGTTCTGGCAGCGCGGTCTCGATGCCGGCCACCGCCTCACCGGCGTCGGCGGCAGCGACAACCACGACGCGCCGACCGCGGCCGAGGAACCCTTCGGCGCCAGCCGCATCGGCCGGCCGACCACGGTGGTGCACGCGCGCGAACTGTCCGAGGCCGGCATCCTCGACGGCCTGCGCGCCGGCAACGTGTTCGTGGACGCCTTCGGCAGCCGCGACCGCCTGCTGGAACTGCGGGCCCGGCACGGCGCGAACGAAGCCGCGATGGGCGGCGAACTGGTCGTGCCCGCGGTCCAGCGCGCGCGTCTGCGCGTGCAGGTGCGCAACCTCGCCGGCGGCCGGGTCGAGGCGACGCTGGACGGCGCCAAGGCGGCGTTGATCGCGCGGCCGCAGGTGAGCGCGGCGCAACAATCGTTCGAGTTCGACTGGCCCAGCGACGGCCGCCGCCATTGGCTGCGCATCGACGTGCGCGATGCGCAGGGGCGGTTGGCGCTGATGGGGAATCCGGTCTATTTCAACTGGAGCGCGCAGCGCCCTTGAGCTTGCGGATTCGGAGGGGAGGGCGAGAGCAAGAGCAACATGGATTCCGGCTTTCGCCGGAATGACGGTGCGAGGGGGCGCTGAGCAAGCGTACTCGTCGAGACGGCCGCGAGAGCCGCGCACTGTCTTACCGTCGTTCCGCTGAAAGCTGGAATCCACATCGGATTTTCCACCACGTAACCGCCACTAACGACGATCCCGCCCGCAGCCCCTGTAGGAGCGGCGCAAGCCGCGACCGCGCCACCGCATTCACGGCGAAAGTTCCATCGCCCGCGCCCCGCAGTCCCGGCTCGCGCCGCTCCTAGAGGTAGCGAACCCAACTACGCCGCCATCGGCCCCAGCGCTCAGCCCCCGCCCAGCGCGTGCACGATCTCGACCTTGTCGCCCTCGGCCAGCACCGTTTCGCCGTGACGCCCGCGCGGCACGATCTCGCCGTTGATCTCCACCGCGACCCGCCGCTCGCCCAGGCCTTCGGCCGCGAGCAACTGGAGCAAGGTGACCGGCGCGACCAGGGCGCGCGCTTCGCCATTGAGCAGAATATTCATGCCGGCATTGTCGCCGTTGCCGGGTGGCGCGGCCAGCCGCGCGGCCGAGCCGACATCGCCCGCTGCGCGCGCCGTCGCCGCGTGCCGCGCCTGTATTCGCCGCATCCGCCGCCGCCGCGCGTTCCCGGTTGCGGCGCGCCGCCGCCGCAACCGCCAAGCCCGGCAACACGGGCCGGCCCGGCCGTCGGCCCGGCCGCCGCCATTCCGCGCCGCCGCCCACGCTGCGTTCCCGCGCCGTGACCTCCGGCCCCGGTGCATCCGCGCCGGCGGGCGCATAATCCGCCGCCGGGAGCCGGCCGCGCGCCCGCGGCTTTGCCGCGCTGCGCCTTGCCAGCCTCGCCGTGACCGTGTTTCGATTCGCGCCATCCGCCGCCATGCGCTGCCGTATGCGCAGCGCCTACCGTCGGAAGCACGCCTGTCCGGCGCTCGCGCCGCCCGTTTCCGGGCCGCGGGCGCCGCCACCGCAAGCCCCATAAGAAGCAAGGAAGTGCATTGATGAAAACCGCTCGTACCGCGCTGGCCGCCGCCCTGGCGCTGGCCGCCGCCCCGGCCTTCGCCGGCGGCCCCTATTCGCAGACCGTCTTCATCGGCGACAGCCTCACCGACTCCGGCCACTTCCGCCCGGCGCTGATCCAGGCGGTCGGCCCCAACGGCGCGCTGATCGGCCGCTTCACCACCAACCCGGGCCTGGTCTGGTCGGAATGGCTGGCCGATTACTACGGCACCAACGCCGCCAGCGACAACCAGGGCGGCACCAACTACGCCGTCGGCGGCGCGCGCACCGGCACCAACACCAGCGGCGCGCTCGGCCCGATCGATTCGCTGGCGACCCAGACCACCAAGTACCTCGCCGCCAACGGCGGCCGCGCCGATCCCAACGCCCTGTACACCGTGTGGGGCGGCGCCAACGACCTGTTCGCGGTCGCCGGCGGCGCGCCGGCGCAGGCCACCATCGGCGCGGCCGTGACCGCGCAGGTCGGCGTGGTCGCCGCCCTCAACAACGCCGGCGCCCAGTACATCCTGGTGCCGAACATCCCCGACCTGGGCTCGACCCCGCAGTTCCGCGCCGGCGGCCCGGCGCAGATGGCGGCCGGCAGCCAGCTCGCCACGACCTACAACAACGCGCTCTACGGCGGGCTCAGCGCGGCCGGCCTGCGCTTCATCCCGCTGGACACCTACAACCTGATCCGCGAAGTGGTGACCAACCCCGCGCCGTTCGGCATCAGCAACGTCACCGGCACCGGCTGCAACCCGCAGATCACCGCGTCCTCGGTCACCTGCAGCCCGCTGAACTACGCCGCGCCGGATGCGCCGAACTCCTACGCCTTCGCCGATGGCGTGCATCCGTCCTCGCGCTCGCACCAGATCCTGGCCGACTACGCGATCTCGGTGCTGGAGGCCCCGCGCTTCGTCGCCGTCCTGCCGAACTCGGCCGCGATGACCGGCCGCGCCCGCGCCGACCAGGTCGCCAGCCACGCCGAACGTCCCGACGGCGACGGCATGCGCTGGTGGAGCAGCGTGCGCGGCGACTTCCAGCGCTACGGCCACGGCGACGTCTACGACGGCGCCGGCCCGGCGCTGACCGGCGGCATCGACTGGGCCCGCGGCAACCTGGTGTTCGGCGGCTTCCTCGGCTACGGCCAGCAGAAGCAGGACTTCGGCCTGCGCAACGGCGACTTCGAGCAGAAGGAAGCCAGCATCGGCGGCTTCATCGGCTGGTACGGCGAGCGCGCCTGGGTCAACGGCCAGCTGAGCTACACCAAGCTGGATCTGGACATCGACCGCAAGGCCAACCTCGGCATCGCCACCCGCACCCACCACGGCTCGACCGACGGCAAGAACGTCACCGCCGCGATCAACGCCGGCTACGAGTTCGGCGAGGCCCTGCGTCACGGCCCGGTGCTCGGCGTGGTCGCCCAGCGCATCGACATCGACGGATTCGCCGAAAGCGACCCGACCCTGTCGACCTCGCTGGCCTACCCCGACCAGAGCTACGACTCGCTGATCGGCAGCGTCGGTTACCAGGTCAACTACACCCACAGCGAGAAGTTCCGCCCCTACGCCCGCCTGACCCTGGACCGCGAGTTCGAAGACGCGCCCAAGGACGCCCACGCGCGCCTGCAGAGCCTGCCGGGCACCGGCTGGTACTCGGTCAAGAACCGCGAATTCGACCAGGACTACGGCACCCTCCTGTTCGGCGTGCGCACCAAGCTGTTCGGCCTGGACGCCAACCTCGGCGCCAGCGCCACCGTCCACCAGGACGGCGGCAACAACACGACCGTGTTCGCGCAAATCGGCGGCGGGTTCTGATGCTCGGCGCGGGCGGCTGCCGAGGCCGCCCGCGCTCGATCTCGGAGCGAGTAACAAGAAACCGGGCCGCGAGGTCCGGTTTCTTTTTGTAGGGATCGCGGCGGCCTGAGCCGAAAGCGTCGGGCTTGAAGGCCCTCGCACAAGCGCTATCGACGCTTCGGCTGCGCTTGTGGGAGGGCCTTCAGGCCCGACGCCTTTCGACCAGAACAGGACGGCCCCTCCGTCCCGATTTGCCACCCGCGCCGCCGCGTCATAGACTTCGACCCGACGCGGGTGTAGTTCAATGGTAGAACTGCAGCTTCCCAAGCTGCTAGCGTGGGTTCGATTCCCATCACCCGCTCCATCTTCTCGCTTCCCTGGCGCGCAACGCGCCGGACCGATCAGGAAGCGCATTCCAGCGTTTACGCACATTCTTCGACGACTCGCCTCCGGGCGCGGCAGCGGCTTTTCTGGCGTGGTCCGCTGCGACGGCAACGAGGCCTTCGAGATGATCCGCAAGCCGTATCGGCACATCCAGGCGCTGGTGGCGGCGCGGTACGCGCAACGTCGTCGAGGCGCGCGACCCGGACTCGACGCGGCAGGGTCGCCATGGAGCGATGTCGCCGCAATCGGCCAAGTCCGCTGCGCGTCGGCTGCCTGCCCGGCCACTATGATGAGGCCCGGATCGGATCGCTCAGGACGACACATGCAATCGAAAACGGATGCGAACGCAGCATGGGCGCTCGGTCTCCTGGACTGGAACCGCGCGCATCTGACCCACGACAGCGACTTGAGCGAGGCCGCGGTCGGCGAGCGGTTCGCGGATCGGCTCGTGGTCAAGGCCAACGGGCGCGTTTATGAGGCGGATCGGCGCGCTTACAAGGAATTCCTCGACGGGTTCCGGCGCACGATCGCGGCCATCGATTACCAAGTGCACGACACGGTGGCGAACGAGGCGTCCGCGGTCCTGGTCATGAGCGCCCGGGTCGACCGGCTCGACGGGTCGGTAGATCGCTTCGAGGCGATGCTGCTGTTGAAGTTCGACGGGTCGGGACGGGTCGAGCTTTGGCAGGAGGTCTACGTCAAGGCGGAAGGCCCGGCGGGCTGACGGGGCGACGAGGCGGCAATCGGCCACGAACCCTGGGGCGGCGGCATCGCGCCTGCCAGAGTGAGACACTGCGGCCGTAGCCCGCCACGATCGCCTCATCCCTCAGGAGCGTCCGCATGCGCCAGACCGTCATTCCGCAACTGCGCATCCTCAGCGCCGGGCGCAGCCTGCCGTTCTATGTCGGCGGACTGGGCTTCCGCGTGGATTGGCAGCACCAGTTCGAGCCGGGGTTCCCGCTGTTCCTGCAGATCACCCGCGAGGGCCAGACGCTGTTCCTGACCGAGCACCGCGACGATTGCGAAGTCGGCGGCGCGGTGTATCTGATGGTGCCGGACGTGGACGAGTGCCATCGCCGCTTCCGCGCCAACGGGGTGACGCCGACCGAAGCGCCGCACGACACGCCGTGGGGCAGTCGCGAGATGTCGGTGACCGATCCGGACGGCAACCGTTTGCGCTTCGCCACCGACGCGGACTAGCGCGGCGGCGGCTCAGTCCCGATCCGCGTCGTCGTCGGATTGCGGCCGGTCCACCATCGAGCGGATCTCGCCGCGCCGCCACTGCGCCAGGCGCTGCGAATAGCGCGGCGCGATGCGGTCGAAGTTTTCCCAATTGTCTTCGGTCATCGCTTCGTCGGGCTTGCGCCAGTAGTTGGCGTCGCCGAACAGATCGCGCGCGTCGTACAGGGCGCAGGCCGCGTCCGGCGCCATCAGGCGCTTGGCGTAGGCGTGGCAGAACGGGGCGTGGCGCGGGCGCACGTCGCCCTGCCACAGCAGGCCGCCGAGCGGACCGGACAGGAACGCGAGCGGGGTGGTCCGGCGTTCGCGCAGCGCGGCGAGGGCGTCGGCGTCGAGGCGGTCGTCGCGCAGCACGTCGTTGAGCGCGCACCAGGCGGCGAAGAAGCCGTCTTCGACCGAATGCGCGGGATCGCTGCCGGGATGGATCGTGGCGTAGTCGGATTCTTCGGCCACGCGGATCAGCAGATGACGCGGGCGGTCGCGGCCTTCGTCCAGGGTCGCCTTCGCTTCCAGCCCTTCGCGCGGCGGCGGCAGGGCGTAGCGCACTTCCTCCAGGCCGCCTTCGACGCGGCGGCGGAAACGCGCGCCCAGCGCGGCGTCGTCGAGCGACCAGTCGAATCCCGGCGGCAGCGCGCCGCGGTAGTTCGGGTAGAGGAAGGCGTGCGACACCCACGACACCCAGCGGCGGCCGTCCTTGCGCGGCGGGAAAAAGGCGCGGTTGACGATCCGCGCGGTGGCGGCCACTTCAAGGCCGAGTTTGCGGTTGCCGATATGCGCGCTGTTGTTCGGCGTGGCGTTCTTGAACGGCTTGACGCCCATCGCCTGCGCCAGGCGCGCGGCGGCGGGGTCGTCGATGCGCTGGCCGAGCGCGTCGAGCAGCAGCGCGGTGAGGTCGGTGGCGGTGGTCATGGCATCGTCCGCAGCGGGGTGTGGGCCGGTTCGCGCCGGCGGCCCGCGGATGATAGCGGCGGCGCGGTTGATCGCGGCGCCGCGCCGGCCCATTCTCGCGGTCGACTCCAGCAGGACATCGCGCATGAACCTCACCGTCGTCGAGATCAAGGCCTTCGTCCCCGCGCGCGATTTCGAGCGCGCCAAGGCGTTCTATCTGGCATTGGGCTTCGAGCTGCCGTGGTCGTCGGACGACCTGGCCTATGTGCGCCACGGCAACACCAGCTTCCTGCTGCAGCGTTTCTATGTGCCCGAGCACGCCGGCAACTTCATGATGCACCTGCTGGTGGAGAACGCCGACGACTGGCATGCGCGCGCGCTCGCCGCCGACGTGGTGGAGCGCTTCGGCGTGCGCCTGGAGCCGCCGCAGGACCGGCCCTGGGGCCTGCGCGATTTCGTCCTGACCGATCCGTCCGGCGTGCTGTGGCGGATCGGCCACAACCTGCCGCTCGCGGCGGCCGGCTGAGGCCGGCGCGGCAGCGGCGAGCCGGCGCCGTTCGGCGGCGCGCGCTGCTTGAACGCCAAGCAACCGAGGGCGTCGCCGGGCACTCGCGACGGCCCGCGCTTGTGCGCACACTCGCGCGGTTCGCACGACTCGCAGGGATGGCAGAGGGATGCAGGCTGAGCAATCGACGCCGGTGGCGCCGGCGGTGCGCGCAGGCGCGGCGCGCGACGTCTCGCGCGGCGAATCGGTGCTGGCCTGGACGGCGGTGGTGGCGTTCCACGCCGCGCTGTTCTGGCTGGCCGGCAAGGCGCTGATGCCGCGCGGCGCCGCGGTCGACGCGCAAGCGTTGACGCTGGTGTGGTTGTCGCCGCCCGCCGAGCCCGCGCCGCGCGAACCAGCGGCGGCGCCACCGGCGAACCCGCCTGCGCGTGCGCAGCCCGCGTCGCGCCATCGCGCGACGCCTGCGCGCATACCGGCCGACGCCGCCGATCCCACGACCGACGCCGGCCTGACCGCGGTGGCGATCGGTCCCGCGCCGCCAGTGCCGGTCGCGCCCGCCGCCACGGCCACGCGCGCGCCGTGGGACGCGCCACCGTCGCCGCCGGCCAAGCCCTTCGCCCGCCGCGCGCCGGACTTGCCGGGGCAGGGCGCGCAGCGTTTCCGCATGCGCCCGCCGCGTTCGATCGCGTCGACGGTCGGACAGATCGGTTTGCTGTTCGGCGGCGGCGGTCCGTCGGACTGCGCGGAGACGCGCAAGAACATCCGCGACCTGGCCGTGCTCGGCGCCGAGGCGGTAGCGCAGGAAGTGGAAGAGGAACGGCGCAACTGCCGCAACTGATCCGGCGGCCGGCGCGTGCGGGCCGGCGCTCGCGGATTCGATCGCGCAGGACGCGGCGGGGACGTCGGCGTGGCTGAATCGGTCAGCTTGGGGCGACGCCGCGGCCATCGCGGAGCGTGCCGGCCGATGTAAAAAAATCATTCCCGCCCGACGCCGCAACGAACGCATCGACGCTCGCAACGCGGCCGAGTTAGACTGCGCGCCCGGTCGCGCGGCCCGCCCGCCGTCGCGCATCGCATCGCAGCCACGGGCGCGGCGTGCGCGCCCGCTGCGCACCGGCCGGCGCGCGGCCGCGAAGCCGCCCGCCGCCGTCCCTGTTGTCGCCCCCGAGTCCTTTCAGCGTTCGCCACAACGGAGGTGCGATGTCTTCCCCGATCCTGTCTTCGCCGACGATCGCCGCGGGCCCGTCCGGCCACGCGCCGATCGTCCTGGGCTGGCGCGAATACGCCGCGCTGCCGGTCCTGGGCATCGCCGCGGTGCGCGCCAAGATCGACACCGGCGCGCGCAGCTCGGCCCTGCACGTGGAGGCGCAATGGCGCTTCGTCGAGGCCGGCGCGCCGTGGGTCGGCTTCCGCCTGCGCCCGGGCGCGGCCGGCGGCGGCGAGGTCGAGGCGCTCGCGCCGGTGGCCGACGAGCGCGAGGTCACCGACTCCGGCGGCCATCGCACCCGCCGCGTGTTCATCCGCACCGTGCTGAGTCTGGCCGGCAGCGAGCGCGAAATTGACATGAACCTGGCGGATCGTCGCGGCATGCGCTTCCCGATGCTGCTGGGCCGGACCGCGGTCGCGCACGCCTTCACCGTCGATCCCGCGCGCTCGTTCCTGCACGGCCGCGTGCGCCGCCGCCCGCCGCGCGCCTGAGCCGGCGCGTGCCGGCCGGCGCGTTCGATCCGGCATGCTTGAACCCGCGCGCACACGCCCCAACTCCGCCGAATCCCCTTCCCACCTTGCAGCCGACCCCGCCATGAAGCTCGCGATCCTGTCGCGCAACACCAAGCTCTACTCGACCCGCCGGCTGGTCGAAGCCGCGCGCGACCGCGGCCACAGCGTGCGCGTGCTCGACCCGCTGCGCTGCTACATGCGCATCGCCTCCGACGGCTTCCAGATGCATTACAAGGGGCGCGAGATCGCCGGCTACCACGCGGTGATCCCGCGCATCGGCGCCTCGGTGACCCGCTACGGCTCGGCGGTGCTGCGCCAGTTCGAGCTGATGGACAGCTACAGCCCCAACAGTTCCGACGCGATCCTGCGCGCGCGCGACAAGCTGCGCAGCCACCAGCTGCTGGCCGCGCAGGGCATCGGCCTGCCGGCGACCGTGTTCGGCGACAACCCCGACGACACCGCCGACCTGCTGTCGATGCTCGGCCCGCCGCCGCACGTGATCAAGCTCAACGAGGGCACCCAGGGCGCCGGAGTCATGCTGACCGAGAAGCTGTCGGCGTCGAAGGGCGTGATCGAGGCGCTGCGCGGGCTGTACGCGAACTTCCTGGTGCAGGAGTTCGTCGCCGAGGCCAAGGGCGCGGACCTGCGCTGCTTCGTGGTCGGCGGCAAGGTGGTCGCGGCGATGAAGCGGCAGGCGCCCAAGGGCGACTTCCGCTCCAACCTGCACCGCGGCGGCACCGCCAAGGGCGTGCGCGCCAGCGCCGCCGAGCAGGACGTGGCGGTGCGCGCGGCCCAGGTCCTGGGCCTGGGCGTGGCCGGCGTCGACCTGATCCGCTCCGCGCGCGGGCCGCTGGTGCTGGAGGTCAACGCCTCGCCCGGCCTGGAGGGCATCGAGGAGGCCAGCGGGGTCGACGTGGCGATCGAAATCGTCGACTACGTGGCCGGCCGGGTCCGGGAAAAACCGGCGCGTCGGCTCGCCGCGAGACGCTGAACGGGGCGTTTTCCCGGGGTCTGGCTTGCCCGATCCCCGGCAAATGGCAAGCCGGGCAGGTCATCTGTCGGCGACCCGCCGAACGGCAGGTCCCCGGCGCGGAAGGGCCGGGCCCGGACGACTCCAATTTCCGGTTGCGGATAACTTTTATTTAACACCGTTTTTAACGACGGTTTAATCGAAATCCGCGTAGCTTTGGCCCACCGAAGCACTGCCGCTCCACCCAATCACGCTCCTCGTCAGACGTCATCTGGGCGAACGCAGGTTACGGTAATCGGGGCAACACCTTTTGGCCCAGGCGCGGTGGCCCCGCGTCTGGGCCTTTGTTTTTGGCCGCGATCGGGGGCAAGGGGCGCGCGGACCCGGGGCCATGACTTCTGGCCCATTCGCCGCTTCGGCGCGATGCCGCCTGCTTGCGGGCAGGGGCGTTTCCCGTTCATTTTACAAACGCTCTGGCAGAATCCACCGCCTGCCGTCGCCGCTTGGCGCGCGACGCCTACGGAACCTGTTGCGTGCGGCCATGGTCGTACCGCCACCCCCATTGGGACGAGCTCATGCGCATCCTCGTAATCGAAGACAACCAGGACATCGCCGCCAACCTCGGCGACTTTCTCGAAGACCGCGGCCACACCGTCGACTTCGCCGCCGACGGCATCACCGGCCTGCACCTGGCGGTGGTGCACGACTTCGACGCCATCGTGCTCGACTTGAACCTGCCCGGCATCGACGGCCTGGAAGTCTGCCGCAAGCTGCGCAACGAAGCGCGCAAGCAGACGCCGGTGCTGATGCTGACCGCGCGCGACAGCCTCGACAACAAGCTCGCCGGCTTCGACTCCGGCGCCGACGACTACCTGATCAAGCCGTTCGCCCTGCAGGAAGTGGAAGTGCGCTTGAACGCGCTGTCGCGGCGCGGCCGCGGCGTGCAGACGCGGGTGCTCAACGCGGCCGATCTGGAATACAACCTCGACACGCTGGAAGTGCGCCGCCAGGGCAAGCTGCTGCAGCTCAACCCGACCGCGCTGAAGATCCTGCAGGCGCTGATGGAAGCCTCGCCGGCGGTGGTCACCCGGCAGGAACTCGAGACCCGGGTGTGGGGCGAGGAGCTGCCGGATTCCGACAGCCTGCGCGTGCACATCCACGGCCTGCGCGCGGTGGTCGACAAGCCGTTCGACACCCCGCTGATCCAGACCCGCCACGGCATCGGCTATCGCATCGCAGCGCCCGAAAACGGCTGACGCGTGGCCCCGTCCGATCCTTCCGCGGCGCGGCTGAGAAAGAAGAAGCGCTTCCGGCGGCGCTTGCGCAGCCGCATCATCCTGTCGTTCGTGCTGCTCGGTTTCGGGCTCACGACGATGTTCGCCTTCGCCACCAACTGGACCCGCACGCGGGTCGAGAACCAGTTGATCGAAGACGCGATGAACCGCAACATCGAGAAGGCCGCGCAGCAGTTCGAGCTGGCGCCGGGCAACCCGCAGTTCGGCTTCGACCAGGTGCGCGCGTTCGTCTATACGCCGGACAAGTTCGAATCGGTGCGGGTCAACCGGCCGGAGTGGTACGAGCTCAAGGACGGCATCGTCACCATGAACGGCGTCGGCGACGACGGCCGGCCGTTCGCCTACAAGCTGGCGGTGCGCAAGACGCCCAAGGCCTGGTTCTTCCTGGCCTACGACACCACGTCGTCGGCGCGCAGCGAGGCCCAGTTCAACCGCGCGCTGTATCTGTCGGTGCTGGTGTTCACCCTGTTCTCGCTGCTGGTGGGCTGGTGGGCGGCGTCGCGGGTGATGAGCCCGGTGTCGGAGTTGGCCAACCGGATCAAGCGCTCCGGCCGCAGCGCCCAGTCCGAAGCGCTGGCCGCGCACTTCCCCGACGACGAAGTCGGCCAGTTGGCCGAGGCGCTGGACGACTACGCGGTGCGCCTGACCAACGTGGTCCAGCGCGACCGCGAGTTCAACGCCGACGTCAGCCACGAACTGCGCACGCCGCTGGCGGTGATCAAGGGCGCGGTCGAGCTGTTGCTGTCGCGGCCGGATCTGGAAGAGAAGAGTCGCAACCGATTGTTGCGGATCCAGCGCGCCGAGCAGCAGTGCACCGACCTGATCAGCGCGCTGCTGCTGCTCTCGCGCAACGAGCGCGGGCACGGCTCGACCGACCTGGCCCGGTTGTCGGAGCAGTTGCTCGACGCGCACCGCGCGCAGATGGGCGCCAAGAACCTGGCGTTGAGCGTGGAAGGCGAGCGCGGGCTGGTGGTGGACGCGCCGGAGGCCGCGGTCGCGGTGGCGCTGGGCAACCTGATCGGCAACGCGGTCAAGTACACCACCGAAGGCAACGTGGTGGTGCGGCTGCATCCGGACTCGGTCGACGTGATCGACTCCGGCCCGGGCCTGAGCGCGGAGGACGCGGCCAAGCTGTTCGAGCGCGGCTATCGCGGCACCCATGCCGGGCACTCGCAGGGCGGCGGCATCGGCCTGTCGATCGTGCGGCGCTTGTGCGACCTGTACGGCTGGGACGTGCGGGTCAAGCCGGGCGAGGAGCGCGGGGTGGTGGCGACGTTGCGGTTCTCGCGCCCCGCCGAGTGAGCGCTGCGGCGGCTGTTGTAGGAGGGGCTTCAGCCCCGATGCTTTTCGCTCAGGTCGTCGCGATCTGAGACAAGAGCATCGGGGCTGAAGCCCCTCCCACAACAGCCAAGCGCAAAAGAAAAAGCGCCGCGTCCGCTCCCGGCGGCCGCGGCGCCCTTGTGCGCGCAGCGCTTACTTCACCGCTTCGAGCCAGCCGTACTTGTCGGCGGTCTTGCCGTTGAACAGGCCGAAGAACAGTTCCTGGATGCGCTCGGTGACCGGGCCGCGGCGGCCGCTGCCGACCTGGCGGCCGTCGACCGAACGGATCGGGGTGATCTCGGCCGCGGTGCCGCACATGAACAACTCATCGCACAGATACAGATACTCGCGCGGCAGGTCGCGCTCGATCACTTCGATGCCGGCGTCGCGGGCCAGGGTGATGATGGTGTTGCGGGTCAGGCCGTTGAGCAGCGCCGCGCTGACCGGGGTGGTGTGCAGCGCGCCGTTGAACACCAGGAACAGGTTCTCGCCGGCGCCTTCCGACAGCAGGCCGGTCGAGGCCAGGGCGATGCCTTCGCCGAAGCCCAGGCGGCGCGCTTCGCGCGCGACCAACTGACCGGAGAGGTAGTTGCCGCCGGCCTTGGCGCCGGCCGGGATGGTGTTCGGGGCGAAGCGCTGCCAGCTCGACACGCAGGCGTCGATGCCTTCCTCGAGCACGCTCGGGCCGAGGTACTGGCCCATCTTCCAGGTCGCCACGGCCACGTCGGTGGGCGTGTCGGCCGACAGGCCGAAGCCGCCGAGACCGCGGTAGGCGACCGGGCGCAGGTAGTCGGTGCTGTGGCCGTTGGCCTTGATCACTTCATGGCAGGCGGCGTTGATCTGCGCGAGCGAGTACGGGATCGGCATGTCGTAGATCTTGGCCGAGGCGAACAGACGCTGGTTGTGGTCGTTCAAGCGGAAGATGATCGGGCCGTTCGGGGTGTCGTAGGTGCGGATGCCTTCGAACACCGACGAGCCGTAGTGCAGCGCGTGCGACATGACGTGGGTGGTCGCTTCGGCCCAGCGCTTGATCGAACCGTTCTGCCAGATCCATTCGGGGTATTGCATCGTCGGCTTCCGTGGTCGGGTGGGGAAACCGCTATTGTGCCCTGCGCGGTGGCGCCTTCCCAACGCGACTGCGGCGTATGGGCTTGCGCGGCACGTCGGATGCGCCCATTCAGGCGCAAGTTCAACCGCCTTTGATCCACCAGCAGCCGAAGTGGCGGGTCAGTCCGAACACGGTGCGCGACGGGGTGACACCGTTGGCCAAGGTCTGCTCCAGGCGCAGCGCGACCGGCGCGGCGCGGCGATGGACCGGAGCCGGCGCGGCCGGCGCTTCGGCGACGGCGGCGGGATCGCTGGCGGGCGCCGGATCGCCGTCCATGCCCGCGGGGCGGCCCAGGCCGGTCGCGGGCGCGGGCGGCGGCGTGGCCGGCGGCAGCGGCGCCAGCGCGGCGTTCGGCGCGGCCGCCGGCAGCGTGGTCCACGGGCCGGGACGCGGCGGCGCGGGTTCGGGCGCGGCGCCCATCACCGGCGCGATGTCGAGCAGCGGCCGCTGGGCGATCGCGTCGAGGCGCTGGATCACCGCATAGCCCTGGTCGTCGGACATGCCGGCGAAGTGATAGACCGCGGCGAGCTTGTTGCCGTCGTGGGCGTCGATGGCGGTGGTGATCGCGCCGACCAGATCGCGCAGGTTGCGCGCGCAGCCGCCGGCGTAAGCCGCCTCGGGCTTGGCTGCCGCGGCGTTGCCGCGCGGCAGCCGATCCACGCCGCCGACCGCGGCGCAATCGCGATCGGTGTAGACCGAGTTGCCGCGCGCGTCGGTGCAGCGGTGGATCTGCGCCGATGCGGCGGTGGGCGACAGCGCCGCCGCGGCGAAGACGAGCGGCGGCAACAGGCGGAGGCTGGGACGGACGGCAGAAGGCATCGGCGAAGACTAGCGCCGGGGGCGGCGCAGGGACAGTGCAGCGGTCGCGGCGGGGGCGGCCGGCCGTTGTCGGGTTGGCGTGGTCGCGGCTTGCGTCGCGCCAGCGGTCGGTCGGGCGTATTGCGTTTTCTTTCTGCGCCGGCGATGCGGAGCGAGGCTGCGAGACGGCAATTGCGAAGGACCTCGACGGCCGTCATTCCGGCGAAAGCCGGAATCCATTTTCTGTTGCTGTTGCTGTTGTTGCATTTGCTTTCGCTATTGCTTTATCTCCTCCTGAAACGAGGCCCCAGCTGCGCAGACCCGGAGGGCGCGCGCATGGATGCGCGCGTGCGCCGTAGGGGCAGGATGCCCCTTACGGCGCATCCCTGCGCAAGGCGCTGGACCTGGTGGCTTGTGACCTTAAAAAAGCGTTTTTCTTTGGCTACTTTCTTTTGTCGCGCTGACAAAAGAAAGTAGCTCGGCCGCTTGCGGACGAAAGCATTTGATGGTGGCTTGTCATCGCGTGACATATCGATAACGGCGAAGGCAGCAGAAAAATCAAAATGGGTTCCGGCTTTCGCCGGAATGACGGACGTGGGGTCGCGTATCCGACTGTAGGAGCGGCGCGAGCCGCGACCGCGACAACACAATTACGACGAAACTTTCACTGTGTTTGCGATGGCGCGGTCGCGGCTTGCGCCGCTCCTACAGGGGGCGTGCCGCGGTGGTGGGATTCGTCTTTGCGTGTGCGTCCGCGTGATGACAAGCGGAGGTCCAAAGCTTCCGTCCGCAAGCGGCCGGGTCACTTTCTTTGTCTTAAGCCACAAAGAAAGTAACCAAAGAAAAGGCCTTGTTTTTTCGGATCAAGAGCCACTAGGGCTCGAAAGGGGCGCGGGGCCGCGCCATAAGGGGCATCCTGCCCCATGGCGCGCGTGCGCATCCATGCGCACGCCCTCCGGGGCTGCGGGACGACTGCATCGGGCTCGGGGGCGAGCACAAGCAGTGGCAACGGCAACGGCAACCGCAACCGCAAGGTCAAAATGGATTCCGGCTTTCGCCGGAACGACGGGAGCGGGGATTCGGGGGGGCGTGGTTCCCGGATGCGGCGGCGAGGCTGCGTCGCTTGGATCGATCGCAGCGGATGCGGCTCCGGCAGGGATAAGCGAACACGCACGGCCGTCGAAGCGCGCGATCCGCGCGCGGCGCCGGTGAGCGCCGCGCGCGGGGCGAAGGTCAGCGGAAGCCCGCGACCGTCGCGGCGCGCTGGTTGAGCACGCGGGCGTTGTTGCTCTTGGCCGTCGTGCCCATCGGCGAACCGTTGTAGGTGATGTTCGGGTTCGACCAGTAGTTCAGGCGCGGGCAGTTGCTGCCGCAGTTGTAGGCCATGATCGTGCGCCAGGCGTTGCCCGGGCCCCAGTAGCCGTGGCCGTAGGGGTAGATCGTGTTGTTGCCGTTGTTCGGATCGTGGTGCGCGCCGAAGTTGTGGCCGATTTCGTGGGCGAAGCTGTAGTAGCCGGTCATGCAGCTCGCGCCGACCACGCTGAAGGCGTTGGTCGCGCTCGAGTTGAGGTAGCCCAGGCCGCAGTACGCCGGGTCGGTGATGATCAGGACGTTGACGTCGGCTTTGATGGTGTTGCGGGTGGTGTGGTAGTTGTTGAGGTAAGCGTCGGTGGTGCCGGCGAAGCGGCTCAGGTCGGTGTCGAAGCCGGCGCTGACGTAGCTGTCGGTGTACTGGCCGGCCAGTTCGAAGCGCACGTTGACCGCGCTGTTGGCGAAGCTCTGGTTGCTCTCGGTGATGGCCAGGTTGGCCTTGGTCAGGGTGTTGCCGACCGCGTTGGCGGCGGCCTGGGTGTAGACCACCATCACCCGCACCACGGTCGGCGCTTTTTCGCCGGCCTTGGCTTCGTCGAACGCCGGATCGAGCTTGAGCGGCGGCATCGGCAGGGCGGCGTAGGAAGACGGATGGTCCTCGGGCATCTTCGATTCGTCGATCAGGCTGATCGCGTGGCCCTGGCCCTTGAGCGGGTCGATGCGGTACAGCTTGCCGCCGCTGCGCACGGTGCCGGAGATCTGTCCGCCCTGGCGCACCAGGATCGCCGACTCTTCCGGATCGTCGATCAGCTCGGCGCCGGTGAATTGGTTGATGCGCTTGAGCTGGGCGTTCGGGTCGCCGACCATGCCCTGCCAGACCACCACGCCGCCGGGCTTGGTTTCGGCCTGCAGCTTGTGCGCCTTGAGGCTGACGCCGGGGGCGAGGTTGAGCAGCAACTGGTCCTGGGTCTCGGTGATCTGCGCGGCGTCGGCGCGGACCAGGTCCACGCGCACGGCCGCGCGTTCGGCCTTGGCGGCCTTGAACGCGCTGTCGGCGTCGGCGCTGCGCGCGAGCGAGGCGGCCGGCGCGGCGAATAGCGGCGCCGGTTCGGCGGCCGATGCGGCGCCGGCCAGGCCGAGCGAAAGGGCGATGGCGAAGTTCAACGGCAAGAGCTTGTTGCGGACAGTCATGTGCGCACTCTCCATTGGGGACCGCTGCGCGCCGCGCGGCCCGTGGCCGGGCCGGCGGTGGCGGTCGCGAGGGCACCGCTCGTCGTGGCGATGCATCCTGGCGCCAGTGGGCGCGCGCGCGGTCGCGCGGCTCAAGACCGAACTTGTCGCAAGACAAACGCAAGCTGAGACCTGCGCGTGCAGTTCGTCATTGGTGCTGGGCAGCACGACGCATTTGTGTGCGTTGCGTCGTTTCGCTTCAGCTGGGTGAACGCGCGTCGCCGGTCGGGCGTATACGGTTACGCGCGCGCTTTCGCATCGCGATCGCCGCGAAAACCCGGCCGCCCGCAAGCGCGCGCGGGGACGCGCGCGTCGCGTCTGCTCAGGCGATGCGCGAGAGCACCGACAGCGTCGGCTTGGCGAGGTTGAGCGTGTAGAAGTGCAGCCCCGGCGCGCCGCCTTCGATCAGGCGACTGCACAGCCGCGCGACCACGTCGGCGGCGAACTCGCGGATGCTGTCGGCGTCGTCGCCGTAGGCCTGCATGCGCTGGGCGATCCAACGCGGGATCTCGGCGCCGCACAGGTCGGAGAAACGGCGCAGCTGGCTGAAGTTGGCGATCGGCATGATGCCGGGCACGATCGGTACGTCGATGCCGGCCGCGCGCACGTCGTCGACGAAGCGGAAATACGCGTCGGGGTTGTAGAAATACTGGGTGATCGCGCCGTCGGCGCCGGCGCGGACCTTGCGCTTGAAGTTCTCCAGATCCGACAGCGCGTCGCGCGCCTGCGGATGGGTTTCCGGGTACGCGGCCACTTCGATGTGGAAATGGTCGCCGGTCTCGGCGCGGATGAACTCGACCAGTTCGTTGGCATAGCGCAGGTCGCCGGCGCTGGCCATGCCCGAGGGCAGGTCGCCGCGCAGGGTGACCAGGCGGCGGCAGCCGAGCTCGCGGTAGAGCTCGAGCAGTTGGCGGATCTCGCCGCGGGTGCCGCCGACGCAGGACAGGTGCGGCGCCGCGTCGAGGCCGTGCTTGCCGCGCAGGCGGCGGATGGTCTCGGGCGTATAGCTCAGGGTCGAGCCGCCGGCGCCGAAGGTGCACGACACGTAGCTCGGCGAGAACCCACGCAGCTTGGCCGCGGTCTTGTCGAGCTGGCTGCGCTGATCGTCGGTCTTGGGCGGATAGAACTCGAAGCTGATCGGCAGCATGGGACGGTACCGTGGCGGGGTTGCCGGGATAATATCTCTTTATCGCGATGGATTGGAATATCGCCGGATGGGGCAAGGTCCGACCAAAGTCGCACTCCGCGCCGGCTTGAGTCGCCGCCGCCGCGCCGCCATTGCGATGGACAGTCCCCGCAGGCGGCCGGCATGAGCGAAGGCGATCTCGACAATCCGATCTGGGCTTCCCTGGCGAGCCGCCATCGCGCGCTGGCGCTGGGTGCGGGCGGCGTCGCCCGCTATCCGGCCGAGGTGGCGCCGTTCCTGGGCGTGGCGAGCGCCGATGCGGGCGAAGGCGCCGACGCCGATGCGGCGCTCGAAGCGCTGGTGCCCGCGGGCGACACCGCCTTGGTCCTCGGGGTGGCGCCCCGGCCCGGCCCGCGCTGGCGGTTGCGCCATCTCGCCGATCTGGCGCAGATGATCTGCCGCGCGCCGATCGCGGCGCCCGACGCCGGCGACGACGACGCGCCCATCGTCGAACTCGGCGCGGCCCGGCGCGAGGATGCGCTGGCGCTGACCGCGCTGGTCTATCCGCATTACTTCCGGCCGCGCACGATGGAACTGGGGCGTTACTTCGGCATCTACCAGGACGGCCGGCTCGCGGCGATGGCCGGCGAGCGCATGGGCACGGACGGCTACACCGAGCTCAGCGCGATCTGCACCCACCCGGATTTCCTCGGCCGCGGCCACGCGCGCCGGCTGCTGGCGTTCCTGGCCAACGACAACCACGCGCGCGGCCGCATCCCGTTCCTGCACGTGAGCCAGGAGAATCCGCGCGCGGTCGGCCTGTACCTGCGCAACGGCTTCGAACTGCGGCGCGCGATCCCGTTCTGGTCGCTGAGCCGGGCCGAGCCGGCGCGACCGTAAGCGCCGTCGTAAAGCGACGCAAGCTCAAACGCGGCGGCGATGGGCGCGGCTGGACCCGGCGCTGTTCTTCCGCGCCAACCGCAACACCCTGGTCAACCTGCGCGCGGTGAAATCGGTGGAACTGGCGGTCGGCGACGGCTACGAACTCGAACTCAAGGACGGCAGCCGGATCGAGGTGTCGCGGCGGCAGTCGCGGGAACTGCGCGAGCGGTTGTCGTTGTAGCGGCATGGCGATCGCGTCGGCGGGTCGATGCGATGGACCGATGCCGATGGAGCAGGAAACGGACGCTGCGAAGCGTCCGTTTTTCTTCGAGGTATCCATGCGGTAAATACGCCGGAAATCAGCAAAAAATCACTGTTTTTTCGAACTTGAACCGCGGCGGCGCCGGTAACGAAAATGTCGGCGGGCGATCAACGATGATCGCCCCGGCGTCGAGGCGACAGCTGTCGACGCCGCGCCCTTCGTTCTCGGGTTCGAACATGCTTACAGGGATTGGTTTCGCGCAGCGCGCCTTCGCACGCTGCGCCCGGTTTCGGTTTTCGCTGTCCATCGCGCTTTGGCTCGCGGCGGTCTTCGCTCCCGCTGCCGCCGCGCAGGAAAGCCAGATCGCATGGAAGATCGTCGCTCCGACCGGCCAGACGACGTCCTACAACACCTATCAGCAGGCGGCCGACGCGATCAAGGCGCTGCCCGGACCCAGTGACGGACCCAATCCCTATCCCTTCGTCACCGTCGTCAAGGACAACCTGCTGCGCGCCGACGGCAAAGGCACCATCACCTACTGGATGGGCTTGAAACAGCCGCTGGATCCGGACTGGGGCTACGACGCTATCCTGGGCGGCGCGCCGCACCCCAGCGAAGCGCTCGCGGTGGCGGAACTGGAGGCGTTCTACAACGATCAGGCGCCGGCCTGCCCGGCGACCGCGAAGGCCACGGCCACCGGGGCCTGGAGTCCGCCCGATCCGCAACACGCGGGGATGCTGGAGCATCGCGTGTTCGACATCGTCTACTACCGCGGCGAAAACACCCAGACCCAGCCTTGCGTGAAGGACGCGACGGATACGATGACGCTGTCGCGCACGCGCCGGATGCAGTGCCCCGCCGTCAATATGAACTGGAGCGACAAGTACGGCGCTTGCGCGAACGAGCGCGATGTCGCGACGATCAGCACCGACAAGATCCTCGAGTGCGGCGGTCACCGCGGTAATCCTTGCAACGTCAAGACCGGCGAGAAGATCGAGAACCAGACCGATTTCGACCTGGGCTGGATATCCCTCACGCGCAGCTACCATTCCGGTATCGCCGTGCGTTCCGGCAGCTTCGGTCCGGGCTGGACCCATTCGCTGGACCTGCGCCTGAGTATCTCGGCCGATACGCTCGGGCTCAGCGGCGGCAACGGCTACCAGGTCCGCTTCGCCAAGGTAGGCAACGCCTTCGTTGCCGCCGACAGCAGCGGCGACCGGATCGTCGCCTCGGGTTCGCAATGGCTGCTGCATCGCCCAGACGAGGTCTTGGTGTTCGACAGCCAAGGCCGTCTGGTGGAGCGGCAAGCCGAGGACGGAACCAAGCTGACCTATGGCTATGGCGCGTACGACCGTCTGGACTCGGTGACGCACTCGACCGGCCGGTCGGTGAAGTTCAACTACGCCGGCAACTCCGGCGACGCGCTGATCTCCTCGATCGCGTCGGGGAACACAACCCTGGCCAGCTACACCTATACGTCAGGGCGCCAAGTCGAAACCGCGGCGTTTCCCGGCGGCGGCCAGCGCAAGTACCACTACGAAGACAGCCGCTTCCCGCGCCACCTGACCGGGGTGACCCACGAAGACAACAAGCGCTACAGCACCTTCGCCTACGACGCCAAGGGGCGGGTGATCACCAGCCAGCACGACGGCGGCGCCGACAAGATCACGCTGGCCTACCGCCCCGAAGGCGGAACGGAGGTGACCGACTCGCTGGGCCAGAAGACGACCTATGGCCTGACCAGCGGCACCGGCGTGTTGCCGCGCCGGTTCGGCGACGTCGTGGACGAAAATGGCACGGTCAAGAATACGTACAACGCCGAGTCCACCGACTTCCGTGGCCGCCCGGCCGGCCTGACCGACCGCAAGGGCATCAAGTCGGAGTTCGCCTACGCCGAAGCCAACGACGCGGTGACCGGCGCGCTCGCGCGCACCGTCACGACGACCGAGGCCGTCGGCAAGCCCGAGCAGCGGGTCAGCACCGCGACGACCGATGTCGCCAGCAACCGCCTGATCCGCTCGACCGTCGGCAACCAGGAGACCCGGATCACGCGCAACGCCCGGCTGCAGCCGATCAGCGTGGCCGTGCGCGACACCGTCGCCAATGTGACTCGCACCACCGCCTACGCCTACTGCGAAGCCGCCGATGTCGCCGCCGCCAACAGCACCTGTCCGATCCTGGGCCTGCTGAAGTCGGTGGATGGCCCGCGCAGCGACGTCAACGACATCACCAAGTTCGAGTACTACGGCAGCGACGACAGCACCTGTGCTACCACACCGGCGCTGTGCACCTTCCGCAAGGGCGACCTGCGCAAGACCATCGATGCGGCCGGCCTGGTCACCGAAATCTCCGGCTACGATGCGCAGGGCCGGGTGTTGTCGGTGGTCGATCCCAACGGCGTGGTCACCGACTCCGAGTACAACACCCGCGGCTGGCTGACGGCCAGCAAGGTGCGTGGTACCGACAACGCGGTCGAGACGGACGACCTGGTCACCAAGATCGAGTATTTCCCCACCGGCCTGACCAAGCAGGTCACGCTTGCGGATGGGAACTTCACGACCTTCGCCTACGACAATGCGCAGCGGCTGACCGGCGTGACCGACCGCTCCGGCGCGACGGTGCAGTACACGCTGGACTTGGCGGGCAACCGCAAGGTCGAAGACACCAAGAACAGCGCCGGCACCGTGCAGGCGACGCTGTCGCGGGTGTTCAACGTCCTGGGTCAAGTGCAGACCTACAAAGACGGCCTGAATCACGCGACCGGCTACACCTACGATGCCGAGGGCCATCCGGACACGACCACCGACGCGCTCGGCCGCGTGACCGACCAGGACTACGACCCGCTTGGGCGATTGGTCAAAACCTTGCAGGACGTCGGCACCGGCCGGATCAACGCGGAAACCAAGATCGAGTACGACGCGCTCGATCAAGTGACCAAGGTGATCGATCCGAAGGGCCTGTCCACGGTCTACGCGCGCAACGGATTCGGTGAGTTGACCCAACTGACCAGCCCCGACACGGGCGTGACCGGCTACACCTACGATGCGTCGGGCCAGACCAAGACGCGAACCGATGCGCGCGGCATTACGACCACGTACAGCTACGACGCATTGGGCCGCCTGACCCAGCGTGCTTACCCCACCGCGGTGTTGGGCACGACCTACACCTACGACACGGTCGCGTCCGGCTGCCCGGCCGGAGAGACCTTTTCCAAGGGGCGGCTGAGCCAGTCCGTCGGCACCGGCGGCGCCTTGCGCTATTGCTACGACCGCTTCGGCCGCATGGTGCGCAAGATCGTGGTCACCACCGGGCCCGTACTGACCCTTCGCTACGCCTACACCGCGGCCGGCACGCT
The DNA here is from genome assembly GCF_023617245.1 of Lysobacter enzymogenes. Lineage (NCBI taxonomy): Bacteria > Pseudomonadati > Pseudomonadota > Gammaproteobacteria > Lysobacterales > Lysobacteraceae > Lysobacter > Lysobacter enzymogenes. The sequence continues at coordinate 4,753,348 of NZ_CP067396.1, read as the reverse complement.
GAAATCGGTGACCTATCCGGACGGGAGCGTTGCCGACTACGTGCGCGGCAGCCATGGCCGGATCACCCAGATCGGCGTGACCCGTCCGGGAGCGTCGCGCGAAATCCTGCTGACCGCCGTAGGCTACGCCGCGTATGGTCCAGCGGCCGGCTGGGCATACGGCAACAGCCAACCGATGACGCGCAACGTCGACCGCAATTACGACATCTCGCGTCTGGTCGGTTCCGCGCCGGACGGCCTGTCGCTGCACCTGACCCGCAATGAAGTCGGCAACGTCAGCCGATTCAGCACCCAGAACCAATCCGCGATCCTGGCGCGCTACGAATACGACCGGCTCGACCGCCTGACCCAAACCCAGGATGGCCCCACCGCGACCCCGCTGGAGACCTACGGCTACGACGCCACCGGCAACCGCACCAGCTTCAAGAGCGGAGCGAGCGCCGCGCAGGCCTATGCCTTCCCGAACACCAGCCACCGCCTGCAAAGCGTCGCCGGCATCGCGCGCAGCTACGACGCAGCCGGCAACACCACCAGCGTCGGCGGCACGGCGAAGCAATACGTCTACAACGACCTGGGCCGCCTCGCGCAGTTCAAGGTCGACGGCGCGGTGAAGATGAACTACGCCTACAACGGGCTAGGCCAGCAGGCGCGCCGCTACAACGACACCAGCATCCGGCATTCGCTGTACGCCGAGGATGGCAGCTGGTTGGGCGAGTACGACAACGCCGGCGCGGCGCTGCAGCAGGTCGTTTGGATGGACGAGCTACCGGTCGGCGTGATCCAGGGCTCCGCCACGGCGCAGAAGCTGTACTACATCGAGCCCGACCATCTGGGCACGCCGCGGATCGTGGTCGATCCGGTGCGCAACAAGGCGGTGTGGACGTGGAACATCAAGAGCGAGGTGTTCGGTAACACGCTGCCGAATGAAGATCCGGATCTGGACGGTACGAAGTTCGTGTTCGATATGCGGTTTCCGGGGCAGCGGTTCGATGCGGCCAGCGGGTTGGTCTACAACTACTTTCGCGATTACGATTCAACTACGGGGCGATATATTCAGGGTGACCCCACAGGCCTGGATGGCGGGATCAGCTTGTATGCCTATGCACAGTCCGGTCCGTTGAAGTACTACGACCCCGAAGGTCTATGCCCCTGCGGAAATGTAGATACATTGTTGAAAAACGCGCGAGCCGATATGCGGGATTGGAGTCGCAAAGCTGATCGGAGCGAAGTCAATTCCAGTTTTGGTGCCGAAACAAACAAATGCAACTTGTTCGTAGATACTATCTATGAAGAATCAGGCTATGCGCTGCCTAATCTTGGAGGCTCGCTTTTCTCTGTAATGATGTTGAGGTATCCGCCGGGTGCCCAGACATTGTCTGACGCTAGCTATGACTTGCTTGGGTGGCCGAAGGTTTCCGGTCCTGCGCAACCTGGCGATCTGGTTGCGTATGAAGGACATGTTGGAATCTATGCTGGCGATGGAACGACGATTTCCGCATCTACCGATAAGGGAAAAGTTGAGAATAGCTGGGGCTTCAGGAAGGGGCAGAATCCGGTGATCAGGAGATGCAAATGTCCATGATTTCGAGACATATGTGGCTGTCCGTGTCGGGTGTTGCACTGGCTGTGGTGCTGCTGTTCCTCGTTTATTCGCATGCCAAGTCTTCATTTTTCCACGCGGGCTACAATGATGGATTATTGGCGGCCAATAGTGCTGTCCTCCAGAAGCTCCGTGAGCAAGGCAGCCAAAATTTTGATTGCAAGGGCTTTCCGGAAGCTGATCTTGAGGAACTGGTCAGTGTGAAAAGTGACGCCGTTTATTTGATCAAGTCAGGTGGTGCTTTGCGAATGTGTGAGTATCTGCATTGACGCGGATATCAAGAAAGAAGTTGCGCTGCATCTTTTCTTGAGTCTTTTCTTTGGCTGTCTGAGCTATGGCGCGCATGATGTCACTTCGTTCGATTGGCAGCCTGGTGGCGCGCGATGGTCGATCCTCATGAGGGCTCGCAAAAGACGGTGAATTGACCGTGCGAGGATCGCTTGGCGAATGAGGGTGGCAGATACGTACGGTCGCAGTACCGCGTCTGGTGGGAGCGGTGCTCTGCTTTGAAGTGAGCCGATCTTGGGCCTCGGGATGGCGCATCAAGAGCACGGCGCGACGTGGCAAGCGGTGCGCCGTGGCAGCAAAAAGCGGACGCTCTCGAGCGCATGTTTTGAGTTTTCGCTCGCTACCCAACCGAAGCAAGGCGACGGCAGGTGCCTCAAATAAATGGCACCCCCGGAACATCGTCCGGCAGATCGATATCCGGCACCAGATCGCGAATATCCGGCACCGCCACCGTCGGCAGCTTGTCGAGGCTGGGGAACCAGTCCTGCTCGGTCAAGCGGTCGAACAAGCGCTCGCCCTGCTTGCCCAGGCCGATGCCGAGGCCTTGCGGCGTGAACGCGAACGGGCCGGCGTCGTGCAGGTATTGCTCGGCGGTGGCGCCGAGGATGCCGGGCAGGTTGTCGATGTCGAGCTTGCCGATGGTGAGCTTGGTCTGGTCGATGCCTTCCTGGCTCAGCACGTCGTTGATGTCCGGGGTCAGCGCGATCACGGTCAGGTCTTGCGCCGACAGCTGGTACAGGCCCGAGTCGACGTAGGCGTCGGGATGGGTGCCGAAGGCGAACTCGCGGAATGCGGCGGGGTTGCGCTCCAGTTCGGCGAAGCCTTGCGGGTCGCGGATGCGGTAGTCCTCGATCGCGGTCTGCAACGCCAAGGTGGTGCGGTCGCGCCAGGCGAGTCCGGCCGGCGACAGGTCGGTGCTGTCGAGCGAGGCGAAGCGCTCCATGTACTTGTCGCCGTAACCCATGTAGTAGTCCGGCGGGGTCATGCCGGGGTTGCGCGTTTCGAAGTCGGCCAGGCGCTGCTCGTAGTATTCGCGCGTGCCGACCTGGACCGGCGCCGGAGTGTCGGCGGGCGGGGTGTAGGTCGGAAACGAAGGCGCGTCGATGGGGCGGACCATGGCGGGCTCCTGCGAAAGGATGGCGTCAGGGTAGCGGCGGGGGAGGGGGCTGCCAGCTCGGACAGACCCTAGGTGAAAGGCGCGGAGCGGAATCAGCGCAGGCGGTTCAGGTTTCGTCGGCGAGTCTTTTGCGCGCTCGCGGCTTGCGCCGCTCCTAAAACACGCGGCCCCGTAGGAGCGGCGCAAGCAGCGACGCGACCGATCGTTCGCCGACGCGATGCGAGGTCTGCACGAGGCATCCGCGCAAACGAAAAACGGGCGCCCGAAGGCGCCCGTCTTTCGTATCGGCGCATCGCCCGAAGGCGAAGCCGATCAGTAGCGGTAATGATCCGGCTTGTACGGACCGTCGACCGACACGCCCAGGTACTGGGCCTGTTCGGCGGTCAGCGTGGTCAGCTTCACGCCGATCTTCTCCAGGTGCAGGCGCGCGACTTCTTCGTCGAGCTTCTTCGGCAGGATGTAGACCTTCGCCTCGTACGTATCCTTGTTCGCCCACAGGTCGATCTGGGCGAGAGTCTGGTTCGAGAACGAGTTCGACATCACGAAGCTCGGGTGGCCGGTGGCGCAGCCGAGGTTGACCAGGCGGCCTTCGGCCAGCAGGAAGATCGAGTTGCCGGTCTTGAAGGTGTACTTGTCGACCTGCGGCTTGATGTTCAGGCGGGTCGCGCCGGACGCGTTGAGCGCGTCGACCTGGATCTCGTTGTCGAAGTGGCCGATGTTGCAGACGATGGCCTGGTCCTTCATCTTCGACATGTGGTCCAGCGTCAGCACGTCCTTGTTGCCGGTGGTGGTGACGTAGATGTCGCCGCGGCCCAGGGTGCTCTCGACGGTGTTGACCTCGAAGCCTTCCATCGCCGCCTGCAGCGCGTTGATCGGGTCGATCTCGGTGACCACGACGCGGGCGCCGTAAGCGCGCAGCGAATGGGCCGAGCCCTTGCCGACGTCGCCGTAACCGCACACCACCGCGACCTTGCCGGCCAGCATCACGTCCATCGCGCGCTTGAGGCCGTCGGCCAGCGACTCGCGGCAGCCGTAGAGGTTGTCGAACTTGCTCTTGGTGACCGAGTCGTTGACGTTGATCGCCGGGACCAGCAGCGAGCCGGCTTCGGCCAGCTGGTACAGGCGGTGCACGCCGGTGGTGGTCTCTTCCGAGACGCCCTTCCAGTGCTTGACCACTTCGTGCCAGAAGCCCGGGCGCTCGGCGTGGACGCGCTTGAGCAGGTTCTTGATGACCTGCTCTTCGTGGTTGCCCGACGGGGTGTCGACCCAGCCGTCGCCGTTTTCGAGCTCATAGCCCTTGTGGATCAGCAGGGTCACGTCGCCGCCGTCGTCGACGACCAGCTCCGGGCCCTGGCCGTTGGGGAAGCTCAGCGCGGCCAGGGTGCAGTCCCAATACTCTTCCAGCGACTCGCCCTTCCAGGCGAACACCGGGGTGCCGCTGGCGGCGATCGCCGCGGCGGCGTGGTCCTGGGTCGAGAAGATGTTGCACGAAGCCCAGCGCACGTCGGCGCCGAGGTCGCGCAGGGTCTCGATCAGCACCGCGGTCTGGATGGTCATGTGCAGCGAGCCGGTCACGCGCACGCCCTTGAGCGACTGCGCGGCGGCGTACTTCTTGCGGATCGACATCAGGCCCGGCATCTCGTGCTCGGCGATGTCGATCTCCTTGCGGCCCCAGTCGGCCAGGGAGATGTCGGCGACCTTGTAATCGCCTTCGGTCGAGAAGGTCTTCGGTACAGCGTTCATGCGGATTAGCTCCAGTGCGGGGGGAGCCGGCGGGATGCCGGGTCCGGCGAGTCGCGAAGACTCAAACCGGGCGCCGTTGGGACCTGGGCCTCGCCGAGCCTGGCCGTGTCCGTCACGGTCGCAGCGCCCCTCGGCGGGCTGAGCGCGAAGTATATCGCGCGGCCCGCGGCGGCCGAAACGCGGGCCTGAACGCGCGGCTCCGGCAAAGCTCGGCTCTGGCAAGGCTCGGTCCCGACCACGCGCGCGGCCTGCCCGCGACGAGCGACCGGCCCCAATGGCATAGGCGCCGCGGCGCGCCGGGCGGCTAAGCTCGAAGCGGGGAGCGCGCCGCCCATCGCCGCCGTCGCCGCGACGGCGCCGGGCCCGCGCTCCGACGTTCCGCATCCGCTGCGTTGCGCAGCGGTGCTTTCCCGCATCAGCGTTTTTTCGCATCCGAGGACCGACCTTCCATGAAGCCGCACGCGCGCCGCTCCGACCGCCGACCTTCCACGCCCGCGCCGGGCGGCCGCCGGCCGTTGCCGGGTTTGGCGTTGCCGGGTGTGTTGCTGCTCGCGCTGGCGCCGTGCCTGGCCGCGCAGGCCGCGCCGGCGGCCAAGCCCGCCGCCGCGCCGGCCGCCGCGAATGCGGCGTTCGGCGACGGCTACCAACTGCCGCCCAAGCCGCTGCAGGCCATCGTCGACGCGCCGCGCCCGCCGCAGATGTCGCTGAGCCCGCGCCGCGACTGGATGGCGCTGATGCGCACGCCGTCGTTGCCGGGGATCGAAGTGGTCGCCCAGCCCGAGCTCAAGCTCGCCGGCCTGCGCATCCATCCGCGCGTGCGCGCGGCCAGCCGTTTCAGTTTCGCCAGCGGCCTGGAGCTGCTCGAGATCGCCAGCGGCAAGACCGTGCAGATCGACGGCCTGCCCTCGCCGCTGTCGCTGGCGTCGCTGGAGTGGTCGCCGGACCAGCGCTGGCTCGCGTTCAACCGCGTCGACGCCGCCAGCGGCGCCAACGAGGTGTGGCTGGTGGAACTGGAGACCCGGCGCGCGCGCAAGCTCGTCGCCGGGCTCAACACCGTCGCCGGCCGCGGCTACGGCTGGACGCCCGACAGCCGTCGCCTGCTGGTGCGGTTGCAGCCCGAAGGGCAGGGCGACGCGCCGGCGGGCAGCGGCGTGCCCACCGGCCCGGCGACCCAGGAAACCCGCGCCGGCGGCGGCGTGAAGCAGATCCGCACTTACCAGGACCTGCTGCGCAACGAGAACGACGCGCGCCAGTTCGAGTACTACCTGCGTTCGCAACTGGCGACGGTCGATCTGACCGGCCAGGTCGCCAAGTTCGGCGCGCCGGACCTGTACACCGGCGTGTCGGTCTCGCCCGACGGCCGCCACGTGCTGACCACGCGCCTGCAGCGGCCGTTCTCGTATCTGGTGCCGGCGAGCATGTTCGCGCGCCGCATCGACGTGCTCGACGGCAATGGCCGGTTCGAGCACGAAGTCGCGCGCCTGCCGTTGGTGGACGGCCTGCCGACGGGTAACGACGCGGTACCCACCGGCGTGCGCGAGGTCGAATGGCGCAGCGACGCGCCGGCGACCCTGGTCTGGGCCGAGGCCCAGGACGGCGGCGACCCGGCGCGCGCGGTCGAGATCCGCGACGCGGTGTTCATGCAGGCCGCGCCGTTCGACAAGCCGCCGCAGACCCTGGCGCGGCTGGCCTCGCGTTTCGAAGGCGCGCACTGGGGCAGCGGCGAACTGGCGCTGATCGATGAGTTCTGGTGGAAGACCCGGCAGGTGCGCCAGTGGCGGATCGCGCCCGACCACGGCGATCGCGCGCCGGAGCTGATTCGCGAAGGCCGCAGCGAAGACCGCTACAACGATCCGGGCAAGCCGGTCAGCGTGCGCGACGCGGCTGGCGGCGAGCGCCTGCTGACCAGCGCCGACGGCGGCAGCGTGTACTTCATCGGCGAAGGCGCCTCCAGCGAGGGCGACCGTCCCTTCCTCGACCGCCTCGACCTCGCCGACAAGCGCCGCACGCGCCTGTTCCATTCGCAGGCGCCGTACTTCGAACAGCCGTTGGCGGTGCTCGACGACGCGGCCAAGTCCGTGCTGACCGTGCGCGAATCGCCGACCGAACCGGCCAACCTGCAGCGGCGCGAACTCGGCGGCGACGCCGCGCCGGTGGCGCTGACCCATTTCCCGCATCCCACGCCGCAACTGCGCGACATCAAGAAGGAACTGATCCGCTACAAGCGCAACGACGGCGTCGAACTGACCGCCAACCTGTACCTGCCGGCCGGCTACGACGCCAAGCGCGACGGCCCGCTGCCGATGCTGATGTACGCCTACCCGGCCGAGTTCAAGAGCGCCGAAGCGGCCAGCCAGGTGACCGGCTCGCCGTACGAGTTCAACGCGGTCAGCTACTGGGGCCCGCTGCCGTACCTGGCGATGGGCTACGCGGTGCTCGACAACCCGACCATGCCGATCGTCGGCGAGGGCGAGCGCGAGCCCAACGACACCTACATCGCCCAGCTCACCGCCAGCGCCCAGGCGGCGATCGACGAAGTGGTGCGGCGCGGCGTCGTCGACCGCAACCGGGTCGCGGTCAGCGGCCATTCCTACGGCGCGTTCATGACCGCCAACCTGCTCGCCCACACCCGTTTGTTCAAGGCCGGCATCGCCCGCAGCGGCGCGTACAACCGGACCCTGACGCCGTTCGGCTTCCAGGCCGAGGAGCGCAATTACTGGCAGGCGCAGAGCACCTACGAGGCGATGTCGCCGTTCAACTTCGCCGACAAGATCAAGGACCCGCTGCTGCTGATCCACGGCGAACAGGACAACAACTCGGGCACCTTCCCGATCCAGAGCGAGCGCATGTACGCGGCGATCAAGGGCCTGGGCGGCAACGCGCGGCTGGTGATGCTGCCGAACGAAAGCCACGGCTACCGCGCGCGCGAATCGATCCTGCACATGCTGGCCGAGACCAACCGCTGGCTGGAGACCTACGTCAAGAACGCGAAGCCCGGGAATGCGAAGGGCGAGGGCGCGAAGGCCGAGAGCGCCAAGGCCGAGAGCGCCAAGGCCGAAGCGGGGCGAGGCGCGAAGGCGGCGAAGTAAGCGCGATTCGGGCGCGCGCGGTCCGCGCGCGTCTGGCGTAAACGAAAAGCGCCGGCCGCGAGGGCCGGCGCTTTTCCGTTCTTGCGCTGCGGGATTTGGATGCGGACGGGCGGGGCTCAGTGTCCCTTGCCGTTGCCGTGTCCCTTGTCCTTGCCCCCGCCGTTGCCATGGCCCTTGCCGTTGCCGCCGCCATGGCCCTTGTCCTTGCCGCGACCCTTGCCGGGGCCGTCGTCGTAGCCGTGGCCGGAGTTGCCGTGCGCCTTGGGGCCGCCGTGGCTCTTGCCGTTTCCATTGGCGTTGCCGCGCCCCTTGCCCGGCCCGTGTTCGGCCCAATCCACCCGCACGCTCTGATCGACGCGGATCGGATAACCCCAGTGGTCGTAGGTCTGCACCGCGCCGCGCTTGAGCGCGTGGAAGGCGGGCGAGCCGGGCTTGATGCCCATGCGCTGCGCCACCGCGCCCCAGCCCTGGCCGGGATTGCGGTCGTACTCGCGCACCACGTTGAGGCAGGGCACGCCGAGCGAGCGGGCCAGGGCGCAGGCGTAGTAGACATCGCCCGGCGCCCAGCGGCGGCGGTCGAGCAATTCGTCGATCAACGAGCGCGGCGCGCCGTAGTAGCCGGTCATTTCCTCGATGAAGGGTTCGCGGTAACGGCGGCCGTAATCGTTGATCTCGCCCAGGCGGGTGTCGACCCAGACGTCGCCGGTGCGGATGTTGTAGCCGATGGTCTGGGCCTGGACGTTCGCGGCCAGGCCCAGGCCGATCAGCAGGGCCAGACTTGCGGCCTTGAGGCCGGTCCGGCGCGGGTTGTGCGGGGCAGTTCGCATTGCAGCACCTCGTCGTAGTGCGGTGGTGGCCGGGCGCCGGCTTGGGGGCGGCGGGCGCCGTGCGCGGAGCATAGCGGCGTTCGCGCTGGCGCGGACGTTGTTGGTGCCTGCGTTGCGTAGCGGTTGGGCTTCGTCCGCGCCAAGTGAATGCCAGCGGCGGGGCGCGTTGCGGCGGGCGGGGCCGGAACAGGCGCTCGCCGCGGCGGTTCCGCCCTCGGCGGCGCGGCGTTCCCCAGCGGCGCTTGCCTGGGCCGACGCCTGCGGCGGTCCATCCGGCGGTGGTCGGCGATATTGCAAAAACGCAACGCGCCGGCCTTGCGCCGGCCGTGTCCGGCGGGCGTATAGTCCGCCTCGGCAACGCAGCGCAGGGGATCGCGGGCGCTGCCGCCGGGCCCGCTGTCGAGCCGTCCGGCGCCTTTCGACCCCAGGACTCGACAAAGGCACAACCGGCGAAAGCCGGCGTCGCAAAGCTCCCGGGTACCGGCCCAGCGCGCCGGCACGGCCGAGCTACCGAGCGAACACGACGGACGGCCACGGCCGCCCCGCTCAGGAGTTCTGTCATGTCCCGCTATCGTCCCTGGCGCCCGCTGCTCGCGGCGGCGCTGCTGCTCGCATCCTCCGGGGCCTGGGCCGCCTCGGTCCTGCCGACCACGTATCCCGGCAACTTCACCAGTTGCGACGACCTTCCCGGCGTCGGCAGCTGGCAGGGGCTGGGCTACAGCACCGGCAGCGCTCCGATCAACGGCCAGAGCTACACCCTCGGCGTTCCCGGACAGAGCATCGTCTTCAACTACACCCCGCCCAGCCAGATGCAGTACATCGGCTTCGACGCGACCATGCCGATGGACTACGTCGTGGTGAAGGGGGGCAATGCCTACAACGTGTTCCATTACGCTCCCGGCGTCGCCAACGACACCAACCTGTATTCGCCCGACAACGGCAGCGGCCAGCCGGCCGGCGTCAGCCACGTCACCTTCTGCTTCACCCCGCGCCCGACCGGCGCGAAGACCGCCGACGCCAGCTGGAAGCGCTACACCGACTGGAGCATCGACAAGACCGCGACGCCGAACCAGATCGTCATGCTCGACGGCGACAGCCATGAGGTCGATTACACCGTCACCGCCAGCGCGCTGACCCGCCAGTTGTACCGCGTGTCCGGCACGATCACGGTGCGCGACCCGTTCGGCTTCGGCTGGAACGCGAGCTCGGTGGTCGACACCATGCAGTTCGGCAACGCGCCCAATCAGTTCAGCCTGCAGTGGACCGCGCAGGGCGGCGACACCGACACGCTCGATTGCAGCAAGCCCGCGCCCAACGCGGACAAGGTGATCCTCAACTGCAGTTACGCGTTCGATCTGAGCAGCCTGAGCTTCCCGTTCCTGACCAGCGCCAGCGGCGGCGTCAACGCCGCGGGCATCACCGCGACCCGAAGCGGCCAGTCGTACACGTTCTCCGCGAGCGCGCCGTTCTCGATCTCGGCCGACCCGAACGAGAGCTACGGCGACAGCTTCGCGGTCGACGATTCGATGCTGCCGGACAGCGTGGACCACAGTTTCGCGCTGGGGTCCGGGCCGTACGTGTGGACGTATCCGCGGCCCAATCCGCTGACCTGCAACGCCGACCAGGGCAACTCGACCAACACCGCCACAGGCACCTGGAGCACCGGCGCGAACACCAACGCCAGCGCCAGCGACTCGGCCACGGTGCAGGTCGCGTGCCGCACGGTCAGCGTGAGCAAGACCGCGCAGACCCGCTACGACCGCGATTACGCCTGGACGCCGGACAAGCACGTGGTGGTCTCGCCCGCCGACGCCAAGGTCACCGGCATGCAGGGCTGCCTGGCCGATCCGATCGCCACCGGCGATTACGCGGGCAACTACCTGTGCGACGACGTCGACGTGACGCTCAACGCCGGCGGCAGCTACGAGACGGTCTATCGTCTCGCCGCCACCCGTACCACCGAGGCGGAAAGCGACTTCGGCGTCAGCGGCGACATCCAGGTCTCCTGGCCCGCCGACGTCAGCCCGGTGTTCAGTCCGTCCGCGCCGAGCGACACGCTGTCGTTCGACGACGGCGGCAGCCAGTCGGTCGTGCCGACCTGCGATGCGCAGACCGCGACCTCGCTGCATTGCAGCTACAGCGCCGCGCTGAGCGGCAAGCTGGGCGGCACCAACCAGGCCACGATCCAGCGCGTGCAGCAGTGCTACGACGCGCAGGGCAACGCCAGCGCTTGCGGCTTCAAGCGCTACAGCTCGAACCAGGCGGTGGTGGCGTTCGGCGATCCGGCGGTTGAAACCGACCGCTGCGTGGCGTTGACCGATCTGTTCAACGGCACCGCCGGGCTCAACCTCGGCGCGGGCTTCGGTTGGACGGTGCAGCCGCTGCTGTGCGGCAGCTTCGCCCAGTTCGTCACCGGCGACGTCGATCCCGATCCGGGCATCGTGCGCAGCCTCGACGTGGCCGCCGCGTGGTTGCCGCCGGCCGACACGGGACCGGGCCTGAGCTGCGAGTTCATGGTGCCGAACGTGCTGACCCTGAACAGCGACAACGGCGCGAGCAAGAGCGACGAAGCGGTGCTGAGCGTCCGCGTTCCGGAACTGTGCGCGAGCGGCGGATGCACCTACACCCTGGGTTACTGGAAGACCCATTCCAAGTACGGGCCGGCGCCCTACGACGCCACCTGGGCCAAGATCAGCGAAGACACGCTGTTCTTCGGCTCGGGCCAGACTTGGTACCACGTGTTCTGGACGCCGCCGAAGGGAGGCAACGCGTACTACATCCTCGCGCACCAGTACATGGCCGCGCGCTTGAACGTGGAAGCCGGCGCGACCGCGCCTGCGCAGGTCGCCAGCGCCATCGCCCAGGCCGGCGCCTGGTTCGCCGGCCGCAGCAGCGCTGCGCCGAAGGGGCCGGCGAGGGAAACGGCGATCGCGCTTGCGGGCACCCTCGGCGCCTACAACGAAGGCGCCACCGGTCCGGGACATTGCTCCACGTCCCCGGCGACGCTCGCCAAGGCCGGGCAGTAACGGCCGGCAGCGGCCGCGATTCGGCCGCACTGCGTCATCGGCGACCCCGGCCTCGGCCGGGGTCGCTGTTTTTGCGGCGCCGGGCGGCTTTGGGCCGGAGGACTGTCGGGCCGGGCTCTTGTGGAAGGTCTTGTGGAGAGAGCTCTTGTGGCAGGGCCTTCAGGCCCGATGCCTTTCGATCCGGCGCGGCGATCTGGTCGAAAGGCATCGGGCCTGAAGGCCCTCCCACAAGAGCCGGGCTGAGGCGCAAGGGCGGCTGCTACGACACCGGCTGCCACAAGGCTGGCGACTAGACGACCGGTCTAATCGGGCGTACAGTCGCGTCCCATGAACGCCATCCCCGTCCCCCACGACGTGCGCAAGCACATCCTCGACGTCGCCTACCCGCTGATGCTGCGCAAGGGCTTCACCGCGGTCGGGCTGGCCGAGGTGCTGTCGGCGGCGCAGGTGCCGAAGGGCTCGTTCTATCACTACTTCGGTTCCAAGGAAGCCTTCGGCGAAGCGCTGCTGGAGGCGTATTTCAGCGACTACCTGCAGCACGTCGACGCGTTGATGGCGCAGCCCGGCAGCGGCGCGCAGCGGGCGATCGCCTACTTCGAGGACTGGCGCGAGGCCCAGACCGGGTCCGATCCGGACGGCCGCTGCCTGGTGGTCAAGCTCGGCGCCGAGGTCTGCGACCTGTCCGAACCCATGCGCGCGGCGCTGGAGCGCGGCACCGGCGCGGTCATCGCCCGGATCGCCCGCTGCATCGAGCGCGGCCGCGACGACGGCTCGCTGCCGGCCGGGCCGGAGCCGCAGTCCCTGGCCCAGGGGCTCTACCAGAACTGGATCGGCGCCAGCCTGCTGGCCAAGGTCCAGCGCGAGCGCGAGCCGATGGATCTGGCGATGGCCGGCACCCGGCACCTGCTGGGGCTGCCCGCGCAAGACTGAAAACCCCACAGGGCGGGGCGCCCCGGCGCACCCGCCCTTTCTTTCGCCCCGCTACTAGACGACCGGTCTAATCTATCCGGCCGAAGCGTATCTCCACCACCCACCCAGGACACCGTCCCATGCCCCAGACCGCTGCCGTCAACCGCCGTTTCGTCCTCGCCGCCCACCCGCAGGGCCTGCCGACCCCGCAGGATGTACGCCTCGAAACCAGCCCCGTGCCCGCGCCCGGCGACGGCCAAGTGTTGCTGCGCACGCTGTACCTCTCGCTCGATCCGTACATGCGCAACCTGATGGACGAAGTCGGCCCGGTCTACGCGCCGGCGGTGCCGCTCGGCGAGGCGATGGTCGGCGGCACGGTCAACCGCGTGGTCGCCTCGAATCACCCGGACTTCAAGCCCGGCGATCTGGTGCTCGGCAACGCCGGCTGGCAGGACTATGCGCTGTCCGACGGCAGCGACCTGACCGCGCTCGGCGACATGGCCGAGCCCTCGCACGCGCTCGGCGGCCTCGGCATGCCGGGCTTCACCGCCTACGTGGGCCTGCTCGACCTCGGCCAGCCGAAGCCCGGCGACACCGTGGTCGTGGCCGCGGCCACCGGCGCGGTCGGCGCGGTGGTCGGGCAGATCGCCAAGCTCAAGGGCGCGCGCGTGGTCGCCATCGTCGGCGGCGAGGACAAGCGCCGCTACGCGCTCGACGAACTGGGCTTCGACGTGTGCCTGGACCGGCGCGATCCGGAGTTCGCCGCGCAGCTCGCGCAGGCCTGCCCGGACGGCATCGACGTGTACTTCGAAAACGTCGGCGGCGAGGTATTCGACGCGGTGCTGCCGCTGCTCAACATCGGCGCGCGCGTGCCGGTGTGCGGCATCATCGCCCACTACAACGACAAGACCGCGCCGGCCGGCCCGGACCGGGTGCCGCAACTGATGTCGGCGATCCTGCAAAAGCGCATCAAGGTGCAGGGCTTCATCATCTTCGATCACTACGCCGAGCGTTTCGAAGCGTTCCGCCGCGACATGGCCGAGTGGATCGGCAGCGGCGCGCTGAAGCTGCGCGAGGATCGCATCGACGGCCTGGAGAACGCGCCGCAGGCGTTCATCGGCCTGCTGCAGGGGCGCAACTTCGGCAAGCTGGTGGTGAGGGTGGGCGAGGATTGAACTTCGCCGCCGGCGCAACGGTCATTCGCTGTTGTACTAAACGCGCATCTGAGCGCGTCGCGACGGTTACGAAGTGATGGTTCGTATCTCGATGTGTTTGTGGCAGCGTTAGCGTGTTTTCGTGCTGCGATAGCAAATGGCGCCAAACTATTGGATGGTAGCCTCGCAGCGAGTGAATCCACCAGCGAAAGACAGTTCGAACATTTCCCGTAGCCACATCCGCCGTCCCACGCTCACGAGCCAGGGAGTGTTCGCGAGCACCCTTCGACAGCAATGCAGTAGGCTTTGGTAGAAGCGCCTGCCCTTAGTTACATGATGGCCTTTAACCGCAACAATACTCGCTATGCCGACAGCGAATCCCGCGTCGGCTGCTTCGAAAATAGAGGCGACTGAACAAACTAGATGTCACCTCACGCGTGACCCGACAAAGGCTGGCCCCTGAAACCGTACTATTACAGGCTGAATAAGATAAACAGAGGGGCTGTCCTTATATTCCTGGTAGGGCAAATTTCTCCAGAGCTTCCAGGAAGTTCTCTAAGTGTTCCGCGTCTGCATGTAATTCCATTTCGTCAATCTGATTTCTGATCTTCGTCAAAGCGGCATCGAGTCTCGGGTTTGCCGAAATCGCAAGGCGCCGCGCTGCACTCTTGTGTAACAGGTCTGCACAAAGTTTCTTTCCCTGCTCTGTAGTGCCGAAATAGACGCTTAAACTCGCTCCGTTGGTCGAAATATGCAGGTACCGCACGTGATCGTCATAGATGTGGTAACGCGGGTGAAAGAACCTTCGACATCGCCTTGCAGGAATATATTTCCGTTGCGAGTTATTCCAGCTCGACCATTCGCTATTTCTCTTTACATGATTGCAGTCATAGCAGGCGACAGCCAGGTTGCGGTAATGAAACGTGAAGCGAGGGAATTTATCCTTCGGCAGCACATGATCAATCGGCTTGGCCCAGGCAATGCCCTGTAGCGATCGGCGACAGTAACAGCAGTATCCATCCTGCAGGGACACCAAGTGATTTCGCAGTTTGGTGATCAGCGAGGCCCCATTGTGCTCGGTTCCATTGACCTTAAACTTGCCGTCGCGAATCGTAGACCATGCGCCGTCTAGCAATCCGGCAGAGCGACGCCAGCTGCGAAAGAATGCACGTGCTTCGAGCGAGGGAAGGTTCTTTGCGAAAAACTCCCGCTCCTGTGCGCCAAGATCAATCTTCATCCGGCGGCTCCTGCGGAGCTTCGCTCCTCTTCCAGTTTCGATAGCACGAGTCTAGCTTGCTCGATCAAGCGAAGATGAGCGTTTGTGTGCCCTTCGCCGAGAGACGGAATGGATATCTCCACGACATGGCGCATCTGTGTGATCTCGCTCAATGCCTGGATAGCAGCCTTTTCATCGCCAAGATTTACCTGCTCAACTGCCGCCGATACAATCTCGGCGCATCGCTCATGCACCTCGCGATTGCTCTCGGTGTAGGTGCTAAATCCATCGAAAAGGATACGCTCGACGCTCCTTGCTCGCTCCGGCAGAATTTCGATCAAGCCACCTCGCGCAGTAAAGCGATAACTGCCAGTGTCTAACGCGGCGGAAAGCAAGACAGGTGAATGTGTTGCGATGGCGAACTGAACTTGGAACTCGTCGCGCACTACGTTCAGGACGCTTGGCAGGGCGCGCTGCCAAGCAACGTGAAGGCTTGCCTCAGGCTCATCAATAATGAACAGCGTGCCCTTATGCGCCTCTGCTATCAAGCGTCCCAGCATAAGCAGTATTTGTTGCTCGCCGCTGCTGAGATGGTCAAAGGGGACGATTACGGTGGATCCGTTGCGCTGAAATCCTGGTTGATCACCTTTCTGCAGTTCGGCGAACGCCTCTTCACTAATAGTCTTCAGATCCGCCAGGGATTCTGGGGTCACCTTCAGGTTTCCGGGAAGAACGAAGTGCTTACCTCTGAAGCCCACCAGTTCGGATGCTTTATCCAATACCTCCATTCGATGAGGTTCCTGATAAATTGTCTGCAGCAGCCGCAGCATTTGGCGTGCTAAAGATTTGACGTTAGTACCTGTTGCCGTCGTCCGCGCGCCCAAGTAGCGATAGTGTGGATGTTTATTTGAATCTTTGGGGTACCGGTCCGAGGCGGTCGATGAAAGTGCGCGGACCGGGCGCTCTTTCTTGACGTAATAATCAAGTAAGCCACGTAAGAGGAAGCTCTTCCCTACGCCGTTGTCCCCGATGACGTACGCACAGCAGGGCTGTGGCGAGTCAAGCAGTTCATACAGTGGAGTGGGGTCGAGCATGGTAATGGTGAGGCCATTGTCAATGGGTTCAATCCAGGCGGATGGATCGAGAGAATCCGACTCCATGTCAAGCAACTGTCGTAATCGAATCTCACGATAAAAGCCTCGAGCCTCTCGCTGTTCTTCAAAAAATAGCTTCGAAGCACGCACTGAGAGCTCCGAACCTAGCGCAGTTCGCCAGTCTGGCCAATCAAGTTCAAGGTCTTTTGAGCTTCGCGCCAAGATAGGGATGCTTAAGAAAGCGGCGATTCGCTCTAGCGGTTCATCGCGCAACGCATCGCAGTAGCGGCCGTCAATGAAGAGAATATTTTGGTCTTCCGGCAAGGAACTAGGAGCGCCCAGCACTAGTATGAATTGGCGAGTGGCTTTTGCTATGCGGCGTGGCAGTTCGATGACCGCGCGTACGTTCCCCGTTCGAATAAGCTCGCGCCTTAAGTCGCGTCGGATGCCACTCTCGCGACATTCGCGTAGGGTCAGCAGTGTTACTGCGGCCTGCCCGGTGGTGGCTCGGTGACTGAACCATGTTGCCATGGTCAGCCCGGAAGCTCCTGGTAAAGCATCATTCCAGGCCTGCTTAAGCTCTGCAACGAGAGCGTCTTTTCGGGGAGGGATGAAGTAAAGGAAGCTCGACTTCGGCAAGTTTATGTCACTGTTCAGCTGGTATCGGCTGACGTGGCGTCCGTGTACTTCCAGCTTGAGTAGCACCTCGAACTCGGCATCATGTATTAAGTCTTGAAGCCAGAGCGTCGATGCTTGGATGGCTTGCGTTCCCAGCGCACCAGAACTACTTCTGCCCAGGTCGATCAATGCGGTGTTATTTTCCACAATATGTGCGGCAAAATTCGCAGTAAATTTTTCTGTTGCTAAAGTTACATCATCCTGGAACTGCAAGCTCAGTAGTGCATCGATCATGTAGTCGAATCGAAGTATTTTTTCCTCCGCATCTCCCTTCTGAGATATTTGCAGCAAGCTGGACAAACCAAAATCGCCCAGTAGATAAAAATCCAATTGGGCAGCATATCTTGGTCTATGCGATTTTATGGCTTGCTCGTACGCATGCGCGAGGGCCTTGGTCCGTTCGTTATGTGAATTATAATTCGGAAGAAAAGCGAATTCTAGTTTGTCAGTGAGGTCTAAGTAGAGAATAAAGATCGCCATGCGAATTGCATCGGCATGCCCCAACTTATCCTTTGCGATGGAGTGAATCGTCTTGAGATATCGGGCAGATGTGAGGTTTCGCTCATCCAGATTCTCCACTTGGCCATTCTTCCTTGCTGATTTCGTTGTCACGAAGAATGCTGCATTTTGGAGGTTCCGCGCAAGATTAGGTAATGGACGGTAGAGCGGCCTGAAGAGCTTGAGATAGCATTCTTGCGTGATTGATTTGGATGTCTCGGCGTGGTGTTCGCATCTGAATTTGATGCTGTACGCAATATTTCAGTCAGACATCTGCGAGTATGCGGCCGGTTCACGGGCTTCTCCAAGAGTCCACAGAAGGGATCTGCCGGTGGAGACTTTTAGTTATTTCGCTGTGTGTCAAAATTCTTGCTCTCATATGGAGCATGCGGCTTGGCGGCGGATATAGCGGTGTATTAACGACTTTTGTTTTCAGCTACTCGGCCTACAGGTAGTTCCACAAAGAAAAAGGGCCGCTTTCGCGGCCCTTTCTTCGCTTCGCGCGATGGCACCGAGTTTACTTCTTCAGCCCGGCATCCTTGCGCAGATCCTCGGCCTTGTCGGTCTTCTCCCACGAGAAGGCGGTGGCGGTCTGCTTCTTGCCGGCGCCGTCGACGTAGCTGACTTCTTTCGGCTTGCGGCCGAAGTGGCCGTAAGCGGCGGTCAGCTGGTAGACCGGGTGGATCAGGTCGAGCATCTTGACGATGCCGTACGGGCGCAGGTCGAAGTGCTTGCGGATCAGCTTTTCGATCTTGTCGTCGCTGATCTTGCCGGTGCCGAAGGTGGTCACCGAGATCGAGGTCGGCTCGGCCACGCCGATGGCGTAGGAGACCTGCACTTCGCACTTGTCGGCCAGGCCGGCGGCGACGATGTTCTTGGCCACGTAGCGCGCGGCGTAGGCGGCCGAACGGTCGACCTTCGACGGATCCTTGCCGGAGAACGCGCCGCCGCCGTGGCGGGCCATGCCGCCGTAGCTGTCGACGATGATCTTGCGGCCGGTCAGGCCGCAATCGCCGACCGGGCCGCCGATCACGAAGATGCCGGTCGGGTTGATGTGGACCTTGTTCTTCGGCAGCTTCTCCAGCCACGCCTTCGGCAGCACCGGCTTGAGGATGTGCTCGTACACGCCCTCGACCAGGTCCTTCTGCTTGATGCCCGGATCGTGCTGGGTCGACAGCACCACCGCGTCGAGGCCGGCGACCTGGTGCTTGTCGTCGTAGCGCAGGGTGACCTGCGACTTCGCGTCCGGACGCAGCCACGGCAGCTTGGAGTTCTTCTGCTTGCGGATCTTGGCCTGCTGCTCGACCAGGCGGTGCGAGTAGTAGATCGGCGCCGGCATGTATTCCGGGGCCTCGTTGCAGGCGTAGCCGAACATCAGGCCCTGGTCGCCCGCGCCTTGTTCTTCCGGCTTCTTGCGGTCGACGCCGGCGGCGATGTCGGGCGACTGCTTGCCGAGCATGTTGATGATCGCGCAGGTGTGGCCGTCGAAGCCGACATTGGAATTGTTGTAGCCGATGTCGTTGATGACCTTGCGCGCCAGCGCTTCGATGTCCACCCACGCGTTGGTGGTGACTTCGCCGGCGACGATCGCCGCGCCGGTCTTCACCAGCGTCTCGCAGGCCACGCGCGCGCGCTTGTCCTGGGCCAGGATGGCGTCGAGGACGGCGTCGGAGATCTGGTCGGCGATCTTGTCCGGATGGCCTTCGGAGACGGATTCGGAGGTGAACAGATAGCTGGACATCGAGGCAATATCCTTCGATTCGGATAGAAAGATGGCCGAGCATTGTACAAGCTCGGCCGCGTGCGCGCATTGTGCCGTGCCCCAGGGTTGTCTGGGCGTTAAGCGCGGCTGAAGGGCCTCGGCCGGGTCGGCCGTTCGGCGGAGGCCGGGGCGGGGCGCTGCTGCCAGCCTGGACCCGCTGCCAGGATGGCCGGCTTCCACGGCGACGACGCATCGCCGTTTCGCGCTTTCCGGGCGGCGCTCCCAGGCCGGACAGGGCTGTCACCGGACTGTCCCCAAACCGCCATGTGGCTGTCGCCGCGCCGGCTCAGGCTGCGCGGCATACCGCCGCCCCCGATGCGACGAAGACCATGCTGCAACTCGAACGCCGATTGGAAGAACGTTATCCGCAGTGGTTCCGCGGCCGCAGGGCGAGGCTCGCCCGTCCGCTGGTGCGGACCCTCGGCCGTTGGTCGAGGTTCGACCAGATCGATGAATTCCTGGGCGAAACCCGGCATCTGCACGGGTTCGACTTCGTCACCGCCTCGCTGGAGTTCCTGCAGTCGCGCTACCTGGTCGAGGACGCCGAGCTGCGCCGGATCCCGACCACCGGCCGGCTGCTGATCGTGGCCAACCACCCCTCCGGCGCGGTCGACGCGCTGGCGTTGCTGGACGCGGTCGGCCGGGTCCGCAGCGACGTCAAGATCGTCGCCAACGACCTGTTGCTGGCGCTCGACGGCCTGCAGGACCTGCTGCTGCCGGTGCGCATCCTCGGCGGCCGCCCGAGCGCCGAGAGCCTGCACGCGATCGAGGCGGCGCTGGAAGCCGAGCAATGCGTGATCGTGTTCCCGGCCGGCGAAGTCGCCCGCCTGGGCCTGCGCGGGGTCACCGACGGGCGCTGGCAGCGCGGCTTCCTGCGCTTCGCCCGCCGCACCGGCGCGCCGGTGCTGCCGATCCGCATCGAGGCGCGCAATTCGGCGCTGTTCTACGGCGCCTCGGCCTTGTTCAAGCCGGCCGGCACCGCGCTGCTGGCGCGCGAGATGTTCGCCCGCCGCGCGCGCCGCATCGCCCTGCACATCGGCCGCGCGTTCCGGCTGCCGGCCGAAGGCGACGCCCAGCAGGTGCTGCGCGAGGTGCGGCGCGAGCTGCACGCGGTCGGCACCCCGCGCGAGCGGCCGGCGCCGGTCGGGCCGGAGGCGCTGATCGACGCGGTCGACCCGGCGCTGGTGCGCGCCGGGGTGGAATCGATGGAATCGCTGGGCCGCACCACCGACGGCAAGCAGATCCGGGTCGGCGCGCTGCCGGCCGGCTCGCCGCTGCTGCGCGAGATCGGCCGCCTGCGCGAGCTGACCTTCCGCCAGGTCGGCGAGGGCACCGGCCAGCGTCTGGACGTGGACGTCTACGACAGCTGGTACGAGCACATCGTGCTGTGGGACGAGGACGCCGGGCGCATCGCCGGCGCCTACCGCATCGCCCGCGGCAGCCGGGTGGTGGCCGAGCGCGGCCTGGCCGGGCTGTATACCGCTTCGTTGTTCCGTTATGCCGAAGACGCGGTGCCGCGCCTGGTCCAGGGCATGGAACTGGGCCGCAGCTTCGTGACTCCGGACTACTGGGGCAGCCGCAGCATCGATTATCTGTGGCAGGGCATCGGCGCCTACCTGAGCCGCAACCCGGGCATCCGCTACCTGTTCGGCCCGGTCTCGATCAGCGCCGCGCTGCCGATCCAGGCGCGCGAACAGATCGTCGCCTACTACGCCCGCTACTACGGCGGGGCCGGCGCGGACGCGGTGTCCAAGCAGCCGTTCGTGTATCGCGCCGCGCCGCCGCAGTTCGACGCGCTCGACGCGGCCACCGCGTTCCGCGTGCTCAAGAACAACCTCGACGCGCTCGGCAGCGCGGTGCCGATGCTCTACAAGCAGTACACCGACCTGTGCGAGCCGGGCGGCGCGCGCTTCCTCGCCTTCGGCGTGGACCCCGCCTTCAGCGACGCGGTCGACGGATTGATCGAAGTGGACCTGCAGCAGCTGCGGCCGAAGAAGCGCGAGCGCTACCTCGGCGTGGCCGTGCCGCGTCCGGCGCCGCCCGCCGACGGCGAGGCGGCGAACGACGCCGGCACCGACGCTGCCCAGGCCCACGCACCGGACACCTGACCCCGCCACGAGACCGTGCCATGAGCCCCGCCTCGATCGTGCCGTTGCCGTTACGCCGCCGCGCCGTGTTCGTTTCCGACGTGCATTTGGGCTCCAAGCACTGCCATGCGGCGGAGTTCGCCGACTTCCTGCAGGGACTGCGCTGCGACAAGCTCTACCTAGTCGGCGACATCGTCGACTTGTGGTGGATGTCGCAGCGCCGCGCCGCCTGGGGCTCGGCGCAGTACCGCGTGGTCGAGGCGCTGCACGCGCTGGCGCGCGCCGGCACCGAGCTGATCTACGTGCCCGGCAACCACGACCGCTCGATCCGCCGCTTCTGCGGGCTGACCCTGCCGCGCATGCAGGTGCGCCGCCGCGCCATCCATCTCACCGCCGACGGCCGCCGGCTGCTGGTGACCCACGGCGACGACTACGACGCGATCACCCAGTTCGGCGGCATGCAGGAGAAGTTCGGCGACTGGCTGTACGAGCGCATCCTGACCGGCAACAAGCTCACCAACCAGGTGCGGCGCCGCTTCGGCAAGCGCTACTGGTCGCTGGCGGATTTCCTCAAGCGCCGCAGCGGCGCGGCCGAGCGCTACATCGCGCGCTTCGTCCAGGCCGGCCTGGACGATGCGCGCAAGCGCGGCCTGGACGGCATCGTCTGCGGCCACATCCACCGCGCGTCGCTGTTCGAGCGCGAGGGCTGCGTCTACGCCAACGACGGCGACTGGGTCGAGAGCCTGACCGCGCTGGTCGAGGACCCCGACGGCACCCTTCGCCTGCTGACCCACGCCGGCGAGACCCGCGCCCTGCTGCCGCCGCGCGCGCCGCGGACGTTGCCGGCCGGCAAGGAACTGCCGTACGCGGCGTGAGGCGTGAGGCGTGAGGCGGCTGGAAGGCGAAAGTCAGGACCCAGTTTGTCCTTGCTCGCGAGCCCGGCTGCGCGCGCATCCGTTCCCGGACAGTGAGCAGGGCGCGCCTGACTGGACGAACCCAAAGGAAAACAGCGCGTTTTTCAGCGCTGCCTGAAGGTTCGATCAGGATCGGTCGAATCGATGCCGCACACCTCGACAGGGTTGCGGCCCGCACGGCAACCAGAGTCCCCGGCCGGACTGTTCCGACTCAGGCCGGACCGCCAATCCGCGGCCCCTCAAGCCATGATTCATGACCGCATGAAGCCTACGAAGCCCTGTGTGACTCGCCGCGCGTGCTTCGATCTTTCAACTCCGCATCCACCGAATCGACCAGCGCCTGCAAGTTTCTGGGGACGGGCGATCCTATATAGCTGCGACCTACCTCGAACGGATCGACCATAAGCGCCATGTCGTTCCACGCGGAGAATCGCCCGACCACGTAGCGTCCGTAAAAAACAGATCCTTCATCTTCGTTGACATACCAAGAGCCCTGGTATCTCTGGGCGAAATACTCCCCAACAAAATATGCCACCCTCGCGTGGAGCCATATTTTCTCGTCGTCGCCGTCCAGTTCCACGTTCTTCAAGGCAGTGCTGAGCAAAGGCAGGTAGTCGGCCGCATGGATCAGGACTTGCGGCGCAGGATTTATTCCCATCTGCCCCACGAACTCGACAAGCACGGAAATAGCCTCTGCGTAAAAATCATCGAGCTCGGACTTCCGTTGCTCGATCAACTCAGGCGAAATCATCGTTGAGTACCTTCATCCATAAAAAAAGCCCAGCGCCCTTGCCGGCGGCTTGCGCCATCATGCCTGTTCTCGCGACTCATTGGTGCGCCAGCAATGGCCGTGCCCAGTCGGCCCGCTCTAACCCGGGATGACGCTGCCGATGGACATTGCGCGCGCCGTCGGCGCGCCGGCACCGCCGTCCCGTGCGAGGAACCGATTGCCTGCGGCCAGCTACGGCGGCGAGGCCGTACCCGCCCCCAGGCCGATGCGCTAATCCACCCCCGCCACCGCCGCCCGCAACGCCGCCCGTGCCAGCAGCCGGGTCGAATCCAGCGTCGGCAGCGCCGAATTGCCGTCGTCGATGATCAGCGGGATCTCGGTGCAGCCCAGCACCACCGCGTCGCAGCCCTGCGCCTTGAGGTCTTCGATCACGCCCTGGAAGTAGGCGACGGTCTGCGGCTTGAACACGCCGTACACCAGCTCGTCCATGATCAGCCGCCCGATCCGCGCGCGCTGCTCGGCGCCCGGACGCACGTACTCCAGTCCCAACGCCGCCAGCTGCCGCGGATACACCTCGCTCTCCACCAGCCACTGCGTGCCGGTCAGGCCGATCCGGCGGAACCCGTGCGCCTGCGCCTCGCGCGCGACCACGTCGGCGATGTGCAGCCACGGCAGCGGCGAGCGCGGCCGCACGTAGTCCATCGCCTGGTGGATGGTGTTGTCCGGGCAAATCAGCAGCTTCGCGCCGGCGCGTTCGAGCTTGCGCGCCGACGACAGCATCAGTTCGCCGACGCCGTCGAGGTCGCCGCGTTCCAGGCAGGCCACGTAGTCGGCCAGCGAGTGGCCGTGCAAGGCGATGTCGGGGTGCGCGTGCGGGCCGAGCCGCGCGGCGGCTTCGGCGCAGATCGTGCGGTAGCACAGCGCCGCGCCTTCCGAGGAGCAGGCGACGATGCCGAGGGGCAGGGGAGCGGTCATGCGGATTCCATGAGAGCGCGGCGCGCGGCCGCTTGCGGCCACCATGCGAGCGCCGCCGCGGCCGCGCAAGTCCGCGCGCGCGCATGCAACGAAAAACAAACACCTTGCGCGGGCCCGCGCCGGTAGCATTCCGCGATGGATTCGCTTACCCAGATCGTGCTCGGCGCCGCGCTGAGCGCCGCCATCGCTCCTGCGCAACACCGCCGCGCGGCCCTGCTGGCCGGCGCGGCGCTGGGCACCTTGCCGGATTTGGACGTCCTGCCGGTCAACCTGCTCACCGGCGATCCGGTCGCGCGCATGACCTGGCACCGCAGCATCAGCCACTCGCTGCTGGTGCTGCCGTTCGTGGCCTGGGCGATCTGGGGTTGGTGCCGCGGCCGCGGCGGACGCGTGGCGCAATCGCCCAAGCGCTGGTTCTGGGCGATGCAGGCCGCGCTGCTGACCCATCCCGTGCTCGACGCCTTCACCGTGTACGGCACCCAGTTGTGGTGGCCGTTGCCGGCGCGGCCGACGATGTGGTCGAGCATCTTCATCATCGATCCGCTCTACACCGTGTGGCTGCTGGCCGCCTGCGTCTGGGTCTGGTTCGCGCGCGCCGGGCGCAGCGCGCAGCCGGCGCTGGCGTTGGGGCTGGCGCTGAGTTCGCTGTACCTGGGCGGCTCGCTGTGGGCCAAGCACCGGGTCGAGCAGGCCGCGCAGCCGGCGCTGGCCGCGCTGGGGCTGGAGAACGCGCCGCGTTTCTCGGTGCCGATGCCGTTCACCACCGCGCTGTGGCGGGTGGTGGCGATGACGCCGGACGGCTATGTCGAGGGCGAGCGCTCGCTGCTGGCCGACCGCGGGCCGATGCATTTCCGCCTGTATCCGTCCGACTCGCTGGCCTATTCCCAGGTCAGCGGCTATCCGGCGGTGCACCGGCTGCAGTGGTTCAACCACGGCTTCATGAAGGCCGAGGAACGCGACGGCCGGCTGGTGCTGAGCGACCTGCGCATGGGCGCCGAGCCGGACTACAACTTCCGCTTCGCGGTGGCCCGGCGCGAAGCCGGCGGTTGGCGCGAGATCGCGCCGGAACAGCTGCAATGGCCGTGGGACGCGGCCGCGCGGCTGCCGGCGATGTGGCAGCGGATCTGGCGCGAGCCGGCGCCGGTGCCGCCGGAACATACGGTGGCCGATGTGCGCCGGTTGCAGCGGGCCACGCCGATGCGCGCGCGCGCCGGCATCGACGCCCGCCCGGGCAGCGGGTTCAGCGGCGAGATGAGCGACGACCTCGGCGGCGGCGAGGCCGCGGCGCCGCGCTAGCCGCGGCCGCGGCGGCCGCCGCGAGGACGGTGCGGCGCGGACGGACAGGGGGCGCCGTGACCGCGGTCAGGGTGACAAGCGGCCAGTGTCGGCGGGCCTGCAAATCTGCATAATCGGGCCGCCGCGGCGCCGGACTGCCGCGCCTCCACGTCTCCGCCCGCCCCCGAGGTAGACCATGTTCCCCCTGCTTCCGCGATGGATCGCATTGCGGCCGATCGCGCCCGCAGCCGTCGCGGCCCTCGCGCTCGCCGCCAGCGGCTGCGCGACCTTCATCCGCGGCTCGACCCAGTCGCTGACCATCGACAGCCTGCCCGGTGCGGCGACGGTGTCGCTGTCGAACGGCGAACGCTGCTCCACGCCGTGCGTGCTCAAGCTCAAGCGCAAGCATCCGGTCGCGGTGGAGCTGTGCAAGTCCGGTTATCGCCAGGCCCTGACCCAGGTGCGCAGCGAACTCGGCAGCGCCGGCGCGGTGCGCATGGCCGGCAACGCCTTGATCGGCGGCTTGATCGGCGTCGGCGTGGACGCCGCCAGCGGCGCGGCCAAGGATCTCAATCCGAACGTGCTGGCGGTGCTGCTGGTGGAGGAAACGCCCGGCTGCACCGCGCCGGCGTTTCCGGCGGTGCCGGAAAACGGGCAGACGCCGGAGGAGTACGCGCGCGCGAAAGGCAAGGGCAAGCGCTGACCCGCGCGCAGCGAGCGGCGGGCTGTCGCGGCGGCGGATCGAAAGGCGTCGGGCCTGAAGGCCCTCCCACGGTCGCGCGCCGCCCCTGTGGGATTGGCTTCGACCCCGGTGTTCTTGTGGGAGGGGCTTGAACCCCGATGCTCTCGCGGGAGGGGCTTCAGCCCCGATGCTTTCATGGGAGGGCTTGAACCCCCGATGCTCTCGTGGAAGGGGCCTCAACCCCGATGCCTTCATGGGGGGGCTTGAACCCCGATGCTCTCGTGGGAGGGCTTCAGCCCCGACGCTCTCCGCTCAGGTCGCAGCGCAATCCCATATCGAACCGCCGACTGCGCTCAAGCCGCCGCCGGCAATTCCGGAACCACCCCAGCCACCAGCGCATCGAAGTAATCGCGCGTCAGCCGCAGCTGCTGCTCGGCCGATTCGGCGCGGTTGACCACGGCGCGGAAGGCGGCGTTCTCCGGGCGGTCCTTGGCGTACCAGCCCAGGTGCTTGCGCGCGATGCGCACGCCGGAGACTTCGCCGTAGAACGCGTGCAGGTGTTCGAGGTGGCCGAGCAGGATCTCGCGCACCTGCGCCAGCGACGGCGGCGCGCGTTCCTCGCCGTGTTCCAGGAAGTGGGCGATCTCGCCGAAGATCCACGGCCGCCCCTGCGCCGCGCGGCCGACCATGACCGCGTCGCAGCCGGTATGGGCGAGCACGAAGGCGGCCTTGCGCGGCGAATCGATGTCGCCGTTGGCGATCACCGGAATCGACAGCTGCGCCTTGATCGCGGCGATGGTGTCGTACTCGGCGACGCCGGTGTACTGCTGGTCGCGGGTGCGCCCGTGCACCGCCAGCGCGGCGATGCCGGACTGTTCGGCGATGCGCGCGATCAGCGGCGCGTTGCGCTGGTCGTGGTCCCAGCCGGTGCGGATCTTGAGCGTGACCGGCACGTCGACCGCCGCGACCACCGCCTCCAGGATCTGCGCCACCAGTTCGGGTTCGCGCATCAGCGCCGAGCCGGCCCAGGCGTTGCAGACCTTCTTGGCCGGGCAGCCCATGTTGATGTCGACGATCTGCGCGCCGTGATCGACGTTGTAGCGCGCCGCCTCGGCCATGACGCGCGGCACCGTGCCGGCGATCTGCACGCTGATCGGCGCGGGCTCGCCGGCGTGGTCCATGCGATGGCGCGACTTGGCCGTGGTCCAGAAGCGCGGATCGCTGGTGGTCATCTCCGAAACGCACAGCCCCGCGCCCAGGCGCTTGCACAGCACCCGGAACGGCTTGTCGGTGACGCCCGCCATCGGGGCGAGGATCACCCGGGGGGCGATGGAATGGGGGCCGATGCGCATGCGCGCATTGTAAGCCACCCGCCCGGGGCGGCCCCGCGGCGGCGCGGAGGCCTGCCAGGCGTGGGCGCGAGCGTCATCGGCGGATGCGCCGATGCGGGCCGTCGCAGGGGCGCGGACCCTGGCTGCCTGGCGCCGGCTCGCCGGCGCCTGCCGTTACGGCCGGCCCGAGGTCGTAGCGGACCGGCGCGACGGCGGAACCCGGCCCGGGCCCAGCCCGAGCCAAGCCGGACTCAGGGCGCGGTGTCTTCGACCTTCAGCGACGGCCCGTTCTCCTTGACCGAAGCGATGCCGCCGTCGCGGCCGCTCGCGTCCTTGTACATCTGGCTGTTGCCGATGGCCTGGCCATTGCTCGCGGTAAGCAGGAAATACAGCCGGCCGTCGGCGGCGCTCTTGCGCTCGTAGCGCGCGTCGATCTGGCTGTTCTTGCGCACCGACTCGATGCCCTCCAGCGCCGAGGCCTTCTGCTTGTAGCCCTCGCTGCTGAGGATCACCTGGCCGTTGCCGGCCTTGAGCACGAAGTGGAACTGCCCGTTGCTCTGCTTGCTGATGACGTACTTGCCTGCCATGTCCGATCCCTCGAGTTTGGCGCCGCCGCGGCGGCGGGTGTGGCCGTGTGGATGCACGCGCATAAGACGTACACGAGCTTAGAACGCGCTCGTGAAGCCGGACCGGACGGGAACGGGCGATGCGGGGACGAAACACCCGCAAGATTTTTCCGCGCCGGAAAGCCGCGGCGGCGCTTTCGTGGGAGGGCCTTCAGGCCCGATGCGTTCGCTTTATGCGGGAGGGCCTTCAGGCCCGATGCTCGTGTGTCAGTCTGCGGCGATCCGACACAAGAGCATCGGGCCTGAAGGCCCTCCCACAAAAGCCCAAGCAGTTCGCCAAGGCGGGCAACCGGTGCCGCTCAGCGACCGCGCCGGCGCCGCCAGAACAGGAAGCCGGTGACCAACAGCAACGGCGGCGCCAACCCGGTCAGCGCGATCAGCAGCTGCCACGCCCGCCCGCCGACGAAGCCGCCGTGCAGCGGATACATCGCCTCGTACGCGCGCGCGCCGGGCCCTTGCCGGGTCGCATCGCGCGCGCCCAGCAGCGCGCCGCGCCACGGATCGATCCAGATCATGCTGCGCCCGACCGGATGCCATTCGTCGACCGCGCGCGCGCGGATCGTCACCAGCCCGCTGTCCTTCTTCGGCAAGCCGATCCGGCGCAATTGCGCGCCGGGAATCGGCCCGTCCGCGGCCACCGCCGCGTCGGCCGCGCGCAGGGTCGCGGCCCAGTCGATCGGCGCGTCGGCGCGCGCCGCGAGTTTCGGCGGCTTCGCCGGTTCGGCTTCGGAAAACGCCGCGCGCAAGGCGCTGCGCGCGATCTCGTCGTAGACCATCGCGGTGCCGGTGACCGCCGCCAGCAAGGTCAGCGGCAACAGCCACAGGCCCAGGCCGCGATGCCAGCTGAACCAGCGCCGGGTCGGCGGCCCGCGATACCACTTCAGGCTCGCCGCCAGCGCCGACCAACGCGGCCACCACAGATACAGCCCGCTGAGCAGCAGGAACACCGCGGCGATGCCGACCGCGCCGAGCACCTGCTCGCCGCTTTTGCCGGCCAGCAGGTGGGTGTGCCAGTCGCGCAGCCACAGGATCAGGTCGTTGCCGGTGTTGCGGGTCAGCAGCAGCTCGCCGCTGGCCGGGTCGAAATAGCGCCGCTCGTTGTCGGGGAAGTAGCCCTGCCAGACCGGGAACTGCGGCGAGGGCAGGTCGAGCGAGGTCATGCCCTGGGCCTGCCAGTGCGCGACGATCCGCTCCAGCGCCCGCGCGCGCTGCTGCGGCGCGATGTCGGCATCGCGCTGCAGTTGCGGATACGCCCACAGCGCCAGCTCGCGCTGGAACGCCAGCACCGTGCCCGACAGCGCCACCAGCGCGAACGCGCTGCCCAGGGTCAGCCCCAGCCACAGGTGCAGCCACTTCAAGGCCGCGCGCAGTCGGCGCGGCGCGGGGGCGTGCGGAGCGGGGGCGGCCTGGCTGGAATTCATGGCTCGGCGTGCGCGGCGGCGGGGATCAGAACCGGTGCGACCAGCTCAGGTTGAGCACGCGCCCGCGTCCGGCCACGTAGGTGTCGTTGCGCGGCGTGCTCTGCGAGTAGTAGGTGATGTACTGCTCGTCGAACAGGTTCTCGATGCCGACGTTGAGCTGGCCCAGCGGCAGCTTGAACCGGCCCTGCAGGTCGACGGTGGTGTAGCCGTCGGTGCTGGCCACTTGCACGCCCTTGGAATCGAAGTCGCGGTCGATCGCGCGGCTGCCCTGCAGGCGGGTCGAGAACCAGTCGTTCCAGGTCTGGTCCCAGAACGCGGTGATGCGGTCGGGGCTGATGTTGATGCCGGGCAGGTCGGAATCGACGCGGTCGTCGCCGTCGCTGTCGTAGCGGCCCTTGCCGCGCGCGTAGCCCACGCCGGCGCGGCCGTTGTCGGAGAACTGGAACGCGACGTTGCCCTCGATGCCGCGGATTTCGGTACGCTCGCGCACGACGAAATAGCTCTGGGTGTTGCGGTCGAACTGCAGGCGCGAGCCGAGGTCGGAATCGGACCAGTACGCGGCCAGGTGCGCCAGCCAGCGGCCGTTGTCGAAGTCCACGCCGATCTCGCGGTTGTCCGACACCACCGGCGACAGGTCGACCAGCTTGTCCACGCTCTGGTTCGGCGTGGTGATGCCGCGCAGCACCCGGCCGATGTCGGCGACGGTGTAGCCCTCCGAATACGAGGCGTAGAACTTCAGCGCGTCGGTGGCTTCGAACACGACGCCGTAGTTGGGCAGGGTCTCGCGGGTCTTCGGCGAGCCGCCGCGGACGAAGCGGCTGCCGCCGGCGTTGGACGGGATGGTGGTGAAGTCGCCGACTTCGAGCTTGCCGCGCTCGTGGCGCACGCCCGCGGTCAGCATGACCTTGTCGGTCACCCACCACTCGGCCTGCGCGAACGGCGACCAGGATTCGTAAGTGGTCTGCGGCACCCACTTGAGCTTGGCCACCACCAGTTCCTGGTAGGTCTTGTCGCGGTTCCAGTCCAGGCCGAAGGTCGCGCGCAGGCGCTGGCCGAACAGGTTGTCGCGCGACCAGCCGAACTTGCCGCCGATCTTTTCCGACACGTTCTGCGACTGGTCCCACCAGTGCGGATCGCGGCCGTCGCGCCAGAAGTCTTCCCAGTCGGTGGCGCCGTACAGGCCGTTGAAGTCGACCCAGAACAGCTGCGCGTTGAAGTAGCCGCCGGCCAGCGACTTGTCGGTGTAGTCCAGCACCACCGAGGTCGAGCGGTTCTGCGCGCCGCGGCCCTCGCGGCTGCCGCGCGCGGACGTCGCGAGCTTGCCGGTGCGGATGTCGCCATTGACGGTGATGTAATCGTTGTTGCCGCGCAGCTGGTAGCGGTTGGCGGTCAGCTGCAGGCGCTTGTCTTCGTCGATGTCCCAGCCGGCCTTGGCGAACAGGTTGTAGCTGCGCGCGTCCATCAGGTCGCCCTGGATGTCGTTGACCGCGATCGCGTCGCCGTTGCCATCGTAGAACAGCCCTTCGCTGGCGTACGACGCGCCGCCGACGAAGTCCACATCGCCGCTGCGGGTGCCGAACAGGTAGGAGGCGCGGTAACCGACGCTGTCGCTTTGGTTCGGCAGCGCGCTGCTGACGCCGATGTTGACGTCCTGGAAGCTCTCGCCGTCGCGGCGCGGCGCGCGCTTGGTGATGATGTTGATGATGCCGCCCGATGCGCCCAGGCCCTGCAGCGCGTTGGCGCCGTGGATGACCTCGATGCGCTCGATCATCGCCGGATCGATGGTGTGGCCGTCGCGGCCGCCTTCGCGCAGCGGGGTCGACTGCGGCACGCCGTCGACCAGGTACAGCGGCTTGCGTCCGCGCAGGGTTTCGCCGCCGTTGGTCAGCTTCTGCCGCGAGGGCGAGAACGAGGGGATCAGGTTGGCGAGGATCTGCGACACGTCCTGGGTCACCGCCAACTGCTGCTTGAGCTGTTCGGCGTCGATCACGGTGATGGTGTTGGCCAGCGCCGCTTCCGAGTTGGGCGTGCGGCTGGTGCTGGCCGAGACGGTGACGCGATCGAGGTCCTTGGCCTCCTCGGCCTGGGCGATGGGCGCGATGAGGACAGCCAGCACGGCGCTGGCGAGAAGCTGGGGACGGAGCATGGGGAGGGCGGCCTGGGAACTGCGACAGGGATCGCATGTTAATGCGAACCATTCTCAAGTCAAAGGCCGTGGACGGCGCTGCGGTCGCGCAGGCTGCGTGCGGAGAGCCGAAAATCCAGGCGTTTCAGTCGTTTAGGTGCTGCCAGAACGACAGTGGGAGGGCCTTCAGGCCCGATGCTTTTCGGCCAGGTTGCCGCGACCTGAAACAAGAGCATCGGGCCTGAAGGCCCTCCCACAGAAGCAGATCCTGGCGAGGGCCCTGCCGCGACCCCGGTGCGGCTCTCAGCTCAGCCGAACCGCGCCCGCAGCTCGGCGTCGCTCGGCATCGCCGCCGCCGCGCCGGCGCGTTCGGTCGACAGGCCGGCGAAGCGCACCGCGTAGCGCACGTGTTCGCCGAACGCCGCGTCCGGATCGCGCGCCAGCGCCGCCGCCAGCGCGCCGTTGAAGGCATCGCCCGCGCCGGTGGTGTCGATGGCCTTCACCGCCGCGGCGGGGACGCGATAGAACGCCTGCTCGTCGCCGCGCAGCGCGCCGTCGGCATGGGAGACGAAGCAGCCCGACTTGCCCAGGGTGATCACCACGCTGCCGTGCGCCAGCAAGCGGCGGCAGTGCGCGTGCAGCGCCGCGTCGTCGAGGCCGGCGAGCGCGTCGGGGTCGAGCGCGTCGCCGCCCCGGCGCTGCAACTGCGCGCAGAACTCGGTTTCGTTCGGCGTGGCGATGTCGGTCAGCGCCCACAGCGCGTCGCTGGCGACCGCATCGGCCGGGGCCGGGTTGAGCAGGGTCGATCCGCCGGCATCGCGCGCGCGCGCGAACGCGGCGATGGCCGATTCGAGCGGGGTTTCCAGTTGGGTCAGCGCGACCTGGGCGGCGTCCAGGGCGGCCGCGTGCTCGCCGACGAAGGCCGGCGACAGCTCGGCGTTGGCGCCGGGGCCGATCACGATGGTGTTGCGGCCGTCGGCGTCGACGTAGATGCCGGCGGTGCCGGTGGGCTCGGCGCTGCGCAGCGCGCGCAGGTCCAGGCCGTCGCCGGCGGCGAGCTCGCGCGCCAGGCGGCCGCCGGCGTCGTCGCCGAGCGCGCACACGAACGCGGTCGTCGCGCCCGCGCGCGCGGCCGCGGTGGCCTGGTTGAAGCCCTTGCCGCCGGGGCCGGTGCGGTAAGTGCCGGCCAGGGTCTCGCCCGGGCGCGGCAGCGCGGGCAGCGCCCAGACGTGGTCGACGTTGAACGAGCCGACCACGACGACGCGGCCTTTGTTGGCGGAATCGCTCATGCGCTTACGAGGCGAAGTGGGTCAGCACGCCGGCGATGGTCGCGGTCATGAAGGTGGCGATCGAGCCGCCCAGCACCGCGCGCAGGCCGAAGCGGGCCAGGTCCTGGCGGCGTTCCGGGGCGAGCCCGCCGATGCCGCCGATCTGGATCGCGATCGAGGAGAAGTTGGCGAAGCCGCACAGCGCATAGGTCGCGATCAGGCGACCCTCGTCGCTGAGGCTGACGCCGGCGACCTTGCCGTTCACGATGTCGGCCAGGTGGGTGTAGGCGACGAACTCGTTGAGCACGACCTTCTCGCCGATCAGGCCGCCGACCACGTTGGCGTCGGCCCACGGCGTGCCGATCACCCAGGCGATCGGCGCGAGCAGGAAGCCCAGGATGGTGGACAGGTCGGTCGGCTTGCCGATCGCCGCGGCCAGGCCGGTGTGCTCGCCGATCCAGGTCAGCGGCGCGTTGATCAGCGCCATCAGCGCGATGAAGGCCAGCAGCATCGCGCCGATGTTCAGCGCCAGGCGCAGGCCGTCGCCGGCGCCCGCGGCGGCGGCGTCGATGATGTTGGCGGTGTTCTTCTCCACTTCCATCTTGATCGTGCCGCGGGTCAGCGGCTCGCCGGTTTCCGGCACCAGGATCTTGGCGATCACCAGCGTGGCCGGCGCGGCCATGATCGAGGCCGCCAGCAGGTGCTTGGCGTAGAACGCCTGGGATTCGGGGTCGCCGGCGCCGAGCATGCCGACATAGGCCGCGAGCACGCCGCCGGCGATGTGGGCCATGCCGCCGATCATCATCGTGATCAGCTCGGACTCGGTCATCTTCGGAATGTAGGGGCGCACGGTCAGCGGCGCCTCGGTCTGGCCGATGAACACGCTGGCGCAGACGCTGGTGGTCTCCGCGCCGGACACGCGCATGACCTTGGTGATCGCCCAAGCCATGCCGCGCACCACCGCCTGCATCACCCCCAGGTGGTACAGCACGCCCATCAGCGCGGAGAAGAAAATGATCGTCGGCAGTACCTGGAAGGCGAAGATGAAGCCGAATTTGCTGACGTCCATGAGGTCGCCGAAGATGAACTTCGAGCCGGCGCCGACGAACTCGAGCACGTGCACGAAGCCCTTGCCGATGGCGTCGAACACGTCCTTGCCGCCCGGCACCAGCAGCACCACCGCGGCGAAGGCGATCTGCAGGGTGATGCCGATGGCGACCAGCTTCCAATCGACCTTGCGGCGGTTGACCGAGAACACCCAGGCGATGGCGACGAGCACCGCCAGACCGAACAGGCCGAAGCCCACGCGCGAAATCGAATCCACTCCACTCTCCCCGGGCGCCGGAGCCCCGGCGGCTTTAGACGTCTAATAGTTAGTCGGCGCAGCCTAGAGGCACAGCGATCCAGCGGCAAGCCGCGGCGCAGCGCAGGGCGCGAAAACCGGCGATTTTAGCGGTCCGCGAGGGCGTTGGGGCGGGGCGGCGGCGAAACGGCACGGTCGGTGCGGTCCGTGGGTGGCCGCGCAACGGCGGCGAAAACCGCGGCCGGGCGCAGCCGCGCCCGCGTTTGCGGCGGTCGCGGCGGGTGTTTTGGAGCGTTCGGGCGCCGGTTCCGGCAAAACGGGCGCGGGCGGGCCGGAACCGGCGCCGCCGTGGTCCGCAGCATCAGGCCCAATCGGGCCGAATCGTTCAGCCGGCCCGCGCGGCGGTCAAAGATCGCGCGCCACTACCCGGTTGCGGCCGGATTGCTTGGCCCGCTGCAGGCGCAGGTCGGCGCGGCGCAGCAGCCGCGACAGGTCGCCGCCTTCCTGCGGGAAGGTCACCAGCCCGGCGCTGAAGCTCAGCCACAGCGGCTCGGCGCCGCGGCCGGGCTCGAACGGGCGCTCGGCGACGGTGCGGCGGATCGCGTCGACTTCCTCGAACGCGGTGCCCAGCGGCTTGCGCATCACCAGCAGGAATTCGCCGCCGGACAGCCGCACCAGCCATTCGCTGGGCTCGGCCTGCTCGCGCAGCACCGCCACCAGGTGGCGCAGGCTGCGGTCGCCGAGGCGGTGGCCGTAGTCGTCGTTGATGCGCTTGAAGTGGTCCAGGTCGATCAGCGCCAAGGTCAGGCTGCCGCCGTCGCGGCGCACCGCGTCGAACAGGCGCGGGATGCGGTGGGTCAGCCAAGTCCGGTTCGGCAGCCGGGTCAGGCCGTCGGTGCCGGACATCTCGATCAGCCGCTGCATGCGGTAGACCACCATCGAGGTGGCCAGGGTCATCATCGCCAGCAGCAGCAGGCGCTGGGTCTGGCTGCCGACGGTGACCGCGCCGTAGTCGCTGGACATCAGGTCCTCGGGCGAGCCGGCGACGGCGAACACCCACAGCACCAGCAGCCCGTACTGCAGCAACGCCAGCACGCCGGAGAACAGGGTCACCCGGCCGTCGCTGCGCAGCGCGGTCATCAGGATCGCCAGCAGGTAGCCGCACCACACGATCAGGCTGTTGAGCCCGGCCGGCAGGTGCTGCACCGCCAGCATCGCCAGCACCGCGGTGGTGGCGGTGACGTCGAAGGCGGCGGTGCAGAACGGCAGCCAGCGGTAACGGCGCTGGCGCCGCGCCAGCGCCAGCCACAGCTGCGAGAACACGTTGACGAACACCGCCCCGCCCAGGCCGATCAGGGTCTCCTTGACGCTGCCGCCGCCGAGCGCGTTGAACAACGGCAACAGCAGCAGCATCGCCGCCAACACCGCGCGCAGCCGCGCCACCAGCAGTTCGCCGCCGGCGCCGATCTCGAGCATGATTTCGTCCGGCCGCGCCAGCAGCGCGATCAGCACGCTGCGCATCCGTCCGCCTACGCCCTGGTACATCCCCGTCCTTCCGTCCCGGCGGCCCCGCGCGAGCATAGCGCGAGAGCGGCCCGCCGCCGCGCGCACGGCGGCGCGATTCGCGCCGGCGGCCGCGGCCGCGGCGACGGCCGGTCGCGCGCGCCGGCCGGGACCGGCGCCGGCGGGGCTCAGCCGATGCCGCGGATCGCCACCCACAGCGCCAGCGCGGCGAACACGGCCGCGGCGACGAAGCGGGCGGTCTTCAGCGGCAAGCGGTCGGCGAAGCGGGCGCCGAGCAGGGCGACCGGGACATTGGCCAGCAGCATGCCGACGGTGGTGCCGACGATGACCGCCCACAGCGGCTCGTAGCGGGTCGCCAGCAACACCGTGGCGACCTGGGTCTTGTCGCCGATCTCGGCGAAGAAGAACGCGATGGTGGTGGCGATGAAGGCGCCGCGCGCGGAGAACTGGGTTTCGCCCTCGTCGAGCTTGTCGGGCTTGAGCGTCCACAGCGCGACCGCCAGGAAGCTCGCGGCGACCACCCAGCGCAGGACTTCGGGCTTGAGGAACGCGGCGACCAGCGTGCCGAACCAGGCCGCGAGCGCGTGGTTGAGCAGGGTGGCCAGGAGGATGCCGAGGATGATCGGCACCGGCTTGCGGAAGCGCGCGGCCAGCAGCAGGGCCAGCAGCTGCGTCTTGTCGCCGATTTCGGCGAGCGCGACGGTACCGGTGGACACGGCAGTGGCGACGACCCAGGCCGGGAAGTGGGACAGATCCATGGGAACTCCAGGGCCGGGCATTCGCGTGGACGCGAAGGCAAACGCCGCGCGGCCCGACCCGGGTACGCACAACGCCTGCCTTCGGTCTTGCCCGTGGTCGCTGGCTCGAGGTCGATGGACGCTCGCGCTGGCTGCCGCTCATGCGCCATGGCCTGCTGGCCAAGTGTGTTGACGCATGCCCCCGCGAGCTGACGCCGGCGGGTGGGCTACTCCCCGGAGGAGGAAAGTGTGCGCATTGTAGCCATATCGATCGGGCGATGCAGCAAATGAGAGG
The DNA here is from genome assembly GCF_023617245.1 of Lysobacter enzymogenes. Classification (NCBI taxonomy): domain Bacteria; kingdom Pseudomonadati; phylum Pseudomonadota; class Gammaproteobacteria; order Lysobacterales; family Lysobacteraceae; genus Lysobacter; species Lysobacter enzymogenes. The sequence goes on along the minus strand of NZ_CP067396.1, from coordinate 4,717,054 downwards.
CTTTCGCGGTTGAGCGGTTGAGCGGTTGAGCGGTTGAGCGGTTGAGCGGTTGAGCGGCCGAGCGAGTGGCGAGGGTGTGCGTCGCGTCGTTCGCGGGCGGCAGGGGCGATGTGCGTCTGCGGCGGAGTTTCGAAAGGAGCGTTCGTCGCCGGTGAAGTGTCGCGGTCGCGGCTCGCGCCGCTCCTACAGGGGCTACGGCGGGTTTCGTGTCCGGCTGCAGGAGCCGAGCGAGTAGCGACCGCGTCAAGCCTTCCGCGCCGCCGCCACACCCACCGTCATTCCGGCGAACGCCGGAATCCATTGTGATCTTGCTGTTGCCGTTGCTAGTGCTCGCCCCCGAGCACGATGCAGTAGTTCCGCAGCCCCGAAGGGCGTGCGCATGGATGCGCACGCGCGCCATGGGACAGGATGTCCCTTATGGCGCGGCCCCGCGCCCGGTACTGGACCTAAGTGGCTTTTGATCCGAAAAAACAAGGCCTTTTCTTTGGTTACTTTCTTTGTGGCTTAAGACAAAGAAAGTGACCCGGCCGCTTGCGGACGGAAGCTCTTGATTGCGGCTTGTCATCACTCGTTGCAACGGAAAAAGCAGGAGCAACGGCAAAGTCAAAATGGATTCCAGCTTTCGCTGGAATGACGACCTGGAAGGCCCACGCTCCGGGATGTTCCGGCGGAGCTACGCAACCTCGGTTGGTTCCAACTTCCGCTGGAATGACGGCCTGGGAGATCCTCGTCCCGGAATGTTCCGGCGGAGCCCTGTCGCTTCGGTTGGATTCCGGCATTCGCCGGAATGACGGACAGGGGCCGAGACGTCGCGGACGAAACCGGTGCACGAAGGACGAATGCGCAGACAGCCGATACCGCACAAACCCGATCCGCAAACCACGTCACCCCGCAAACACCGCACAGCCCCCTCACTGCGAACAAGCCGACGCCTCGCTCCCCTCTTCCCCGTACAACGCCGCGAAACTCGCCGGCATCACCCGCGGCATCCGCTGCAACGGCGTCTTCACCGCTGCGAAGTAGTCGCGCTGCCACTGCGCCGCCAACGCCGCCGCCGCCGGCTCCAGCGTCGCATCGCGCGAGGCCGGCGGATCGGCCGGGTTGCCGCTCAGCCGCGCCACCAGCAAGCGCATCGCCCGCGCCTTGGTCGGGTCGTCGGCGATCAGGCCGGTGATCGGCGAGGAATTGTCGCTGTAGGCGGTCATCAGATCGAACAGCGCCGGGGTGTAGCCGGCCTCGAACGAGAGCTGCAGCAGATTGCCGGCTTCGGCGCGCCAGCGATCGAATTCGGGCGTGTTGAGATGGGAGTAATCCAGCAACACCGAATCGCCGCGCGCGTAGCGGTACATCGCCTCGGGTTCGCCGGCCAGCGCGGCCTGGCGCAGGTAGCGGTTACCCTGGCGCCAGGCGTCGCTGCGCGCGTCGCGGCATTCGGCGATGAGCTGGCGCGCGCGGTCTTCCATCCGGGTCATGTAGGCGCGTTGTTCCGGTGCCAGGCCGGCGCTGGCGTTCTGCTCGGCGCCGGCGAGGAGCTGCTGCGCGGCGGAGGTGTCGGCGCAGCGCAGCAGGTCGACGCCGAGCTGGCAGGCCGCGCGGCTGTCGCCGGCGTCGGCGCGTTGGCGCAGTTCGTCCTGGCGGCGTTGGCGGTATCCGGCCTGGGCCGGATCGGGCGGGCGCGCGGGCCGCGCGATCGGCGCGGCCGCCGTCGGCGCCGCGATGTCCGCCGGTGCGCTCGCGGCCGGCGCCGGCGTCGGCGCGTGCACCGCCTCGCGCGCGCGCCACCACTGCCAGCCCGACACCGCGATCGCGGCCGCGGCCACCGCCGCGAGCAAGCCCCGGGTGCCCGGATTCATCGGCCGCCGCCGCGCGTGGTCGTCGCATTCATCGGCGTAGCATGCCCGCAATCGATCATCGGATGGGAGGCTTGTTATGCAATACCGTCGACTGGGTTCGTCCGGCTTGCAGGTATCCGCGCTGTCGTTCGGCGCCTGGGTCACCTTCGGCGCGCAGATCGGCCGCGACACTGCGCGCGAGCTGATCGCCGCGGCGTGGGACCACGGCGTCAATTTCTTCGACAACGCCGAGGGCTACGCCAACGGCGAGGCCGAGCGGGTCATGGGCGAGGCGATCGCCGAGCTGGGCCTGCCGCGCGACGGCTATTGCGTGTCGAGCAAGGTGTTCTTCGGCGCCGAGGCCGAGCCGCGGCCGACCCAGCGCGGCCTGTCGCGCAAGCATGTGGTCGAGGCCTGCCATGCCGCGCTCAAGCGGCTGCGGGTGGAGCACCTGGACCTGTATTTCTGCCACCGCCCCGACCCGGACACGCCGGTGGAGGAAACGGTGTGGGCGATGGATTCGCTGGTGCGCCAGGGCAAGGTGCTGTACTGGGGCACGTCGGAATGGCCGGCGGCGCTGATCCGCGAAGCGCACAAGATCGCCCGCGCCCATCATCTGCAGCCGCCGAGCATGGAGCAGCCGCAGTACAACCTGCTGCATCGCGAACGCGTCGAGCTCGAATACGCGCCGCTGTACGCCGAACTCGGCCTCGGCGCGACGATCTGGTCGCCGCTGGCCTCGGGCCTGCTGACCGGCAAATACCGCGCCGGTTTCGAGGGCGAGAGCCGGCTCGGCCACGCCGACAAGGAGTGGTTGCGGCGGGTCGCGGTCGGCGAGAGCGGGCAGCGCCGGCTGGAGCGGGTGACGGCGTTCGTCGAACTGGCGCAGGAACTGGGCGTGGCGCCGGCGTCGCTGGCGATCGCCTGGTGCCTGCGCAATCCGCACGTGTCCACCGCGATCCTCGGCGCGAGCCGAGTCGAGCAGTTGCTGCAGAACCTGGGGGCGCTGGAAGTGAAGCTGGAAGACGCGCAATGGCAGAGGGTGGAAGCGGTCACACGTTGAGCGCGGCATCGAGGCCGCCGGCCGGGGGTTCGGGCGGGCGGCCGACGAACGGTGGGACCGGGCACGCAATTTCCTGCAATCGCGTGTTGACTGGCAAATGAGAATCATTATCATCATTCGGGAGCCCACCCCCCGAACGAGTCGCTGCCATGTCTCTGCGCAACCCCGTGCTGCAGTTGAAGCCCCGTACTGATCGTTCCCTGGCCGTCGTCGCCCCGCCGGTGGCGGCGGTCGCGCCGGCCGCCGCGGCGGCCTCGGCCGTCGTCGCCGCCGCCCAGGGCGGACTGGTCGAAAGCGCCGCGCTGCTCCGCGGCGCGCGCGAAGTCCTGATCCGCCACGGCGGCGAGGTCTATCGCCTGCGCCATACCCGCAACGACAAGCTGATCCTGACCAAGTAACCCCGCGCACGGCGCGCCCCCGGCCAAGCCCGCTCGGCAACATCCCCTCCCACGTCGGTCCAGATTCCCAAGCCCGGGACGCCCAAGCGCCCTCGGCAAGGAACCTCCACCGCGTTGCCGAGCCCGCCGCCTGCCGGCCCGCCCCACCGCAAGCACCACCCGCACCGCGCCCACCCCGGGCGCGGCGCGGTGCGTCCCGCCAGCACCTCTCTCCCAGGCTGCCAGCCCCGACTCTCTCCGGATGCCAGCTCGCCTCGGTCTCACCGTTCCATTCAACCGAGTCGAAGAATGTCCCGCGTCCATACCCCGGCTGCGTCCGCGCGCCCTGTTTCCGTCTCCGTCCTCCCCGCGCGCTCCGCGCTGGCCCTCGCCCTGTTGCTGGCGCTGCCGGCCGCGCAGGCCGCAGACGCGCCCGACGCCGCCGGCGGCGAAGTCAACGAACTCAACCGCGTGGTCGTCAGCGCCACCCGCACCGAGCGCGCCGTGCAGGACGTGCCGGCCACGGTCAGCGCGATCGACCGCGAGCGCATGGACAACGAACTGACCCGCAACATCCGCGACCTGTTCCGCTACGAACCCGGCATCGACGTCGGCGGCAACCGCGAGCGCTTCGGCCTGGGCGACATCCGCATCCGCGGCCTCGGCGGCAACCGCGTGCGCGTGCTGGTCGACGGCGTCTCGGTCTCCGACGGCTTCTCGATCGGCAGCTTCTCCAACGCCGGCCGCAATTTCGTCGACCTGGATACGGTCAAGGAAGTCGAGATCGTGCGCGGCCCGTCGAGCGCGCTGCACGGCTCCGACGCGCTCGGCGGCGTGGTCTCGTTCGTGACCAAGGACCCGGCCGATTACCTCAAGGACGGCGCGACTTCGTACTTCGGCCTCAAGCTCGGCGCCGAAAGCCAGAACGAAGGCCTCTACGGCAGCGTCACCGCCGCGTTCGGCGGCGACCGCTGGTCCGGCCTGGTCGTGGTCAACCACCACCAGGGCAAGGAGACCGAGAACCAGGGCGACAACGACGCCCACGACGGCAGCCGCACCCGCGCCAACCCGCAGCGCTTCGAAGGTCGCAGCCTGCTGACCAAGCTGGTGTACGCGCCGAGCGACAACCAGCGCTTCCGCCTGACCGTGGAAGGCAGCGAAGACCGCACCACCACCGACGTGTTCAGCGCCCTGGGCCTGAGCGCGCTGACCCCGGGCCTGCCGCCGACCGCGCCGCGCACGCGGGTGGCGTCGATGGCCGGCAACGACCACCAGACCCGCGCGCGTGTGGCCTTCGCCCACGAGATCGACTCGCTCGACAGCGTCCTGGCCGATTCGCTGCGCTGGCAGGTCTACCGCCAGGACAGCGAGACCACCCAGCGCACCCGCGAGCAGCGCGCCAGCGTGGTCGCCGGCCGCGACACCAGCCCGAGCCTGCGCCTGCGCGAGTTCAATTTCGACCAGCGCGTCTACGGCGCCGAGGCCACCGCGCACAAGGATTTCGCCACCGGCTCGGTCGAGCACACGCTCACCTACGGCTTCGAGTACGAGCAGACCGAGTTCCGCCAGAAGCGCGACGGCCGCTCGATCAACCTGACCAACGGCGTCGTCAGCAGCACGATCTCGCCCGACGCGTTCCCGGTGCGCGATTTCCCGATCAGCAAGACCCGCAACGCCGGTGTGTTCGTGCAGGACGAGATCCGCTTCGCCGACGGCGCGTTCCGGCTGGTGCCGGCGGTGCGCGTGGACCGCTACGAACTCAAGCCGCAGAGCGACGCGATCTGGAACGGCGACAACCCGGGCGTGAAGATCAGCGACCTCAGCAAGACCAGCGTCTCGCCCAAGCTCGGCGCGGTCTGGCACTTCGCCCAGGACTGGTCGCTGTACGGCGGCTACCAGCGCGGCTTCCGCGCGCCGCCCTACAGCGACGTCAACCTCGGCTTCACCAACCTGCAGTTCGGCTACACCGCGATCCCCAACGCCGACCTCAAGCCCGAGACCAGCAACGGCTACGAGCTGGGCCTGCGCTACAGCGGCAAGGCGGTGTACGCGCAGCTGTCGGGCTATTACAACGACTACAAGGACTTCATCGAGTCCAACCGCCAGGTCAGCGCCCCGCCGCAGACGCCGTTGATCGTGTTCCAGTCGCAGAACGTGGACAAGGCGCGCATCCGCGGCGTCGAGTTGCGTGGCGGCGTGGACTTCGGCGCGCTGTATCCGTCGCTGGCCGGCTGGTCGACCCGCTTCGCCGCCGCCTACAGCAAGGGCGAGGACAAGACCGACGACCGCCCGCTGGAATCGATCGCGCCGCTGACCGCGACCGTCGGCGTGGCCTACGACCGCGAAAGCTGGGGCGTGGAGCTGGCCGGTCGCTTCGCCCGCCACAAGACCGACCTGCCCGAGGCCAACCGCTTCGCGGCGCCGGGCTACGGCGTGCTCGACTTGCTCGCGCACTGGGACTTCGCTCCGGGCGCCAAGTTCAACGTCGGCGTGTTCAACCTCGGCGACAAGAAGTACTGGGACAGCGGCGACGTCCCGGGCGCGCTGACCGCGTCCAGCGCCATCCTCGACCGCTACACCGCGCCGGGCCGCAACGTCGGCGCCAGCGTGGCGGTGAGCTGGTAAGCCATGCGCGCCGCGCCGGCGTCCGCCTTCGCCTTGTTGCCGCAGCGCGGCGGCGCGCGCGCCGCGCTGCCCGCGCCGGAGCGGCTGGCGGCGGTGGCGACGGTGCTGTGCGTGCATCCGCGTCGCCAGCGCGACGCCCTCGACGGTTGGCTGGCGGCGCGCAGCGCGCAACGCCTGGGCGACGGCGGTGGCGAAGCGCTGCGTTTTTGCGACGCCGGCGGGCGCGAGTGCTGGCGGCTGTACCTGCTGCCGGACAGCGACTTCCTGGCCTGGGACGACGTCGCCGCGGCGATGCCCGACGCGGCCGCGGCGATCCGCCCGGCCGTGGTCCCGGCGCTGGCGCGCTGGTGGCGGCGCCTGCGCGGCGGGCGCCGCGCGCAGGCGCTGCGCTTGCGGGTGCTGCGCGATGCCGACGGCCACTGCGTACTGCTCGCCGATCCGGCCGAGCTGTCGCCGCTGGGCCTGGCCCAGGCGCGGAGGATCGCCGCCGGCGAGGGCGCGCGCCTGGACGAATGCGCCGACGCCTGCTGTTGCCTGGCCTCGGGCGCCGGCCGGCGTTGAGCGCGGATGTTCCCTTCCTTTCCGTTTTCGTTTTTCAGCCAAAGAGCCAAGCGAGATTCCATGAACCTCCGTAACTTCCGCGCCAGCGTGCTGGCGATCAGCCTGTTCTCCAGCCTGTCAGCGATGGCCCAGACCGCCGCCGCCCCGGCCGCCGACCCGGTCCGCGACCGCGCCTCGATCCTGGCGATGCAGGGCGAATACATCGTCGACTTCGCCTTCGACGAAACCGTGCTGCTCAAGCCCGGCTACGAGCGCGCGCCGGCGATGCGCAGCGGCGGCAACGAGACCGTGATCGTGGTCGAGGACACGCCGACCAAGCTGGTGCTGCAGCACATCCTGGTCGACGGCAAGAGCGGCCACGTGACCAAGCACTGGCGCCAGGATTGGACGTTCGAGGCGCCGCAACGCTTCGAGTTCAGCGCCGACCAGACCTGGCACGTGCGCAAGATCCCGGCCGAGCTCAATCGCGGCGCCTGGACCCAGTGCGTGTACGAGGTCAGCGACGCGCCGCGCTACTGCGGCACCGGCCGCTGGGACTACGCCCATGGCAACGCCACCTGGACCAGCGACCCGAGCTGGCGCCCGCTGCCGCGGCGCGAGTACACCAAGCGCAGCGACTACAACGCCATCGTCGCGATCAACCGCCACACCCTGACCCCGAACGGCTGGACCCACGAGCAGTTCAACACCAAGGTGCTGCGCAAGCCCGACGGCAGCCAGCAGGAACTGGCGCGCGAGTTCGGCTTCAACGATTACGTCAAGACCAAGGACATCGACTTCAAGCCGGCCTACACCTACTGGCAGGCGACCCAGGGCTACTGGGCCAAGGTGCGCCAGCGCTGGGACGCTTACCTGGGCAAGGCGCCGGGCGTGCGGCTCAAGACCAAGGTCGACGGCATGGCGATGATCATTCCGTTGTTCGAGCAGGCCGGCAAGCTGGAAGAGGGCAAGAAGGTCGCCGACAAGGACATCGACGCGGTGTTCGCCAAGTGGGTGGTCGCGGCGCCGGCCGAGTAAGCGGCGCGAGGTGACGCAACGGTTTCCGGCCAGGCCCGCGAAGGAGCGCAGGTGCCGGAGCGAGGATCGGAACAGGCCGGGCAGGGATGCCCGGCCTTTTTCTTGGCCGCGAGTCGGTATCGGTGCGAGAGGGATCGGCTGCGGTGTCGCTGCCGGTCGCGTGGACCGAATGATTGGCGGCGCGAAAAAAAAGGGGCCGGGCGCGCTGGGCGGCCGGCCCCGAATGGGGAAACTGGCTGGGCGGGGCGGGACGATTGCGGTCGGCGGGAGTCGGATCGTGCGGCTCGAACCCGGCGGCTTGTGCCGCACGAGTCGAGTCGTGCGACTCGAAGCAGGCGACTCGAAGCAGGCGACTCGAATCGGGCGATTCGAATCGGGCGATTCGAATCAGGCGATTCGAATCAGGCGATTCGCATCACGCGACTCGAACCGCGCGATTCGATCCGCGCGATCCGGCCCACGCGCCGCATCCATGCGATCGGCGCGGCCGGGTTGGCGCGGCGCGATTCAATCGACGCGGTAGCCCTGCGCGCCGCGCGCAAACTGCACCGGCGCGGGTGGCGCCGGCGGCGCCGACGCGACCTTGCCCTTGGGCGGCGGAGGCGGAGGCGGGGGCGGCGGCGGTGCGGGCGGTGCGGGCGGAGCAGGCGGCGCGACCGCCGGCGCCGGCGGCACCGGGGCGGTCGGCGGCGCGGGTGGAGCGGGCGGCGCCGGCGGCGGAGGCGGCGGCACCCAGGCCACCGCCTTGGGCACGGTCAGCTTGAGCTTGGCGCTGGCGCGATCGCGCAGGTAGCCGATCTCGACCTGGGCGCCTTCGCGCTTGCCGCGCAGCGCGTCCATCGCCTCGCGCGGGGTGTCGACCGCGCGGCCGTCGACGTTCTGGATCACGTCGCCGGCTTCCAGTCCCTTGAGTTCGAGCGGCGCGCTGATCACCAGCACGCCGCGCTGGGCGCCGAAGTAGCGGCCGAGCTTGGGGTCGACCGAGGCCAGGTTGAGGCCGTTCCAGCGCATCGCTTCGCTGATCAGCGGCATGCTGCAGGCCGCGCGCTTGTCCTTGTCCTTGCCGGCGCAATCCAGATCCGGCCCGATCCGGTAGATCTCGGTGCGCAGACCCGGCGCCACCGCGACTCCGGCCTCGCCGACGCCGGCGCGGCCGTCGCGGTCGATGCGCATGCTGCGCATTTCGGTGTTGAGCACGTAGCGGCTGCCGTCGGCGTTGCGGAACATCATCACCCGCTCGCCGGCCTGCGGTTCGACCTCGAGCGTGGCCTCCTGCTTGCCGCGCTGGTAGAGGATGCGCGCGGGCTGGCCGAGCTTGAGCGCGCCGAGCAGTTCGCGCGCGTTGCCCAGCCGCGCCTCGCCGTCGGCGCCGGCGATCTTGCGGCCGTCCACCGCGAGCAGGCGGTCGCCGCTGTGCAGGCCGGCGCGCGCCGCGGCGCTGCCGGGCGTGACCGCGAGGATCGACACGCCGCTGCGCGCGTCCGGCGCGAGGATCACACCCAACTGCGGCCGTCGTTGGTTGTCGCTGATCAGCACCGGGCCGAACGGCGCCGGCTGCGGCATCGCGCCGCGCGGGTAGGCGCCGCTGCGCGGCGGTTCCGGCGCCAGTTGCGCCAGCACCTGCGGCGCGCCGTCGCCGCTGTAACGGTAGACATAACTATAGGTAGTGGTGCGCGCCGGGGCGGCGGCCGTCGGCGCGGCCACGGCCGGAGCCGCGAGCGAGCCGGCGACCGCGGCGGCCAGCGCGGCGGGGAGCAGGAAATGGAACGACATGGCGGCCTCCGGGCGGGTGGGCGTGGATGGGGTGCGACGGGCGTTGCGGTTCGGCGGTGCGAAGGCGGACGGCGGCTCGCAGGCGGGCGTCGCGCAGTGGGGCAGGGCGGGCTCGTGCATGGGCATTCGGCCTTCAGTCCACGCGCACCAGTGCGCCGTCGTAGCGCTCGCCGCCGCGCGCGGCGAACCAGCGCTGGGTGCTCTCTACGCCGGCCAGCGCGCGCAGCGAGTCGACCCGTTCGCGCCACAGCGCCACGCGCGAGACGGCCGGCAGGGCGCCGTCGATCAATGCGGTGTCGATCAGGCGCAGGCGCTGGTCGAGGTCGGCGCTCATGACCGCGGCGGCGGCGCTGGCGACGCGCTCGTCGCGCGCGGCGGCCACCAGCGCTTCCAATTGCGCCGACTCGGCCTGCAGTTCGCGCAATTGCGCGGCGAAGCGGGCGTCGTCGGAGGCGCGGGCAACGTGGTCGGGCGCTGCGGATGGCGTCGCGTCGGACGGCGCGGCGGCGGTCGCGCGCGGTTGCGGCACGACCTTCGCGGCCGTCGCCAAACGGCGCTCGGCGGTAGCGGTGCGGGTGGGTTGCGTCGTGTCGGCTGTCGCCGGTGCCGGCGTCGGACGCGCTTCGGAGGCGCTGTCGCGGCCGCGATCCGCGGTTCCGGCGACGCTTCGGTTTCCGCCGTCGGCCTGTCCGCTCGCGGCGATGCGTTGGTTACCGTCGTCGGTTCGCGTCGGCGCCGTAACCGCATCGCGCTGCGGCGCTGCGGCCGGCGGAGCCTGCCGCACCAGCGGTTCCGACACAGGGCCTTGCGCCGGCCGCTGCGCGCGCAGGCCGAGCCACAGGCCCAGCGGCAGCGCCGCGGCAAGCATCGCCGCCAGCGCCCAGCGCTGGCGCGAGCGGCGCGCGGTGGCGGCAACGGACGCCGACGCGGTCGCCGCGGCGGCGACGGGGTGTTCGGCCAGACGTTCGGCCAGGCGCGTCCAGCCGCCGGCGGGCGGCGTTTCGGCGGGCAGCGCGGCGAACGCGCCGGCCCAGTCGGACGGGGTAGGGGACTGCTCAGGCATGGGCCTGCTCCGGTTCCAGCAACTGGCGCAGGCGACGGCCGCCGCGCGCGAGTTGCGACTTGGAAAAACTGATCGAACGCTGCATCAGCGTGGCGATCTCCTCATGGGTGTAGCCCTCGGCGTGGTACAGCCACAGCACGCTGCGGGTGGCCTCGGGCAATTGCGCCAGCGCGCGCCCGAGCGCGGCGGCGTCGGCCGCGGCCGGCGGCGGCGGAGCGCGTTCGTCTGCCAGGTGTTCGTCCTCGCTGTCGGCGTGCTCGTGGCGGCGCCGGCTGCGCAGGCGCATCAGCGCCTCGTTGACCGCGATCTGGCGCAACCAGCCCCAGAACGGCGTGCCGCTGCCGTCGCGGTGGCCGCGGAAGTCGCCGATCCGCGTGAGCACCTTGAGCATGGTCTCCTGCAGCACTTCGGTGGCTTCGTCGCGGTCGCCGGCGATGCGCACCGCCAGGGTGAACACCGGCCGTTCGAACCAGCGGTAGATCTGCTCGAACGCGGCGCCGTCGCCGGCGCGGGCGCGCGCCAGCAGCGTCTCCGGGACGTCGATGGCGAAGCTCGACACGGGCCGGTCGGCGGCGGGCGCGGGCGGCGGCAGGGGCATGGGTTCGGGTGGCATTCCCAGGCAAGGATGCACCGGGGGCGTGAAGGGTCGCAGCCGGCGCCAAGGCCTATACTGCGCCTATCTATAAGGACGAAGGGGGACGACATGGGCGCTGCCGGTTCGATTCTGGCGCTGGTCTTGGTATTCGCCGGCGTGGTGTTGTTGTTCAAGACCGTGCGCATGGTCCCGCAGGGCTACCAGTGGACGGTCGAGCGCTTCGGCCGCTACACCCACACCATGGACCCCGGCCTGCACTTCCTGATCCCGGTGATCTACGACGTCGGCCGCAAGATCAACATGATGGAGCAGGTGCTGGAGGTTCCCAGCCAGGACGTGATCACCAAGGACAACGCGGTGGTCAAGGTCGACGGGATCGTGTTCTTCCAGGTCCAGGACGCGGCCAAGGCGGCGTACGAAGTGGCCCAGCTGGAGATCGCGATCCTCAACCTGGTGATGACCAACATCCGCACCGCGATCGGTTCGATGGACCTGGACGAATCGCTGTCCAAGCGCGACGAGATCAACACCAAGGTGCTCAACGCGGTCGACGCGGCGACCCATCCGTGGGGGCTGAAGGTCAACCGGATCGAGTTGAAGGACATCCAGCCGCCGCGCGACCTGGTCGATTCGATGGCCCGGCAGATGAAGGCCGAGCGCGAGAAGCGCGCCAACATCCTCGAGGCCGAGGGCCACCGGCAGTCGGAGATCCTGCGCGCCGAGGGCGACAAGCAGGCCGCGATCCTGGAAGCCGAAGGCAAGCGCGAGGCCGCGTACCGCGAAGCCGAGGCGCGCGAGCGCCTGGCCGAAGCCGAGGCCAAGGCGACCCAACTGGTGTCCGACGCGATCGCCGCCGGCAACGTGCAGGCGATCAATTACTTCGTCGCGCAGAAGTACATCGAGGCGTTCAAGGCGCTGGCGCAGGCGCCGAACCAGAAGTTCGTGATGATGCCGATGGATTCCTCCGGCGTGATCGGCTCCATCGCCGGCATCGCCGAACTGGCCAAGGATGCGATGGCCCAGCAGGCCGCTCCGAGCGCGCGGCCGCCGCGCAGCGGAGGCTGACATGAGCTGGAACTGGCCGACCGTCGCCTGGGCCGCCGTCGCGCTGCTGCTGTTCGCGGCCGAGGCGATGGCGCCGGGGGCGTTCATGCTCTGGCTCGGGCTGGCCGCGGCGGCGGTGTTCGTGCTGGTGCTGGCCTTGCCGGAACTCACCGTACTGACCCAGGTCGCCGCGTTCGTGGTGCTGAGCTTCGTTTCGGTGCAGGTCTACCGCACCTGGTTCCGCAAGCGCGAGCCGGCCAGCGACCAGCCGCTGTTGAACCGCCGCGCCGAGCAACTGATCGGCCGGGTGGTGCCGCTGGAGCGCGGCATCGTCGCCGGCCGCGGGCGGGTGCAGATCGCCGACGCGTTCTGGGACGTCAGCGGCCCGGACTTGCCGGTCGGCGCGCTGGTGCGCGTGGTCGGCGCCGAGGCCATGGTCCTGCACGTGGAAGCGGCGGGCTGAGCATGGGCCCGCGCTGCGCCAGACCGTGGTCGCGCGCAACCGCGCGCCGACGCGCGTCGGCGGCGCTGGGCGCGTGCGCGCTGGGCCTGTGCCTGGCCGCGCAGGCGGGGCCGACCGTGCCGGCGCCGGCCAAGCCGGCGCAGAGCAAACCGGTCGACAGCAAGCCCGCTAGCAGCAATCCGATCCGCGACAAGATCGCCCAGGACAAGGCCGTCCAGGGCGGGGCGACGCAAGCCAGGCCGACGCAAGCCGCATCGCCCCAGAACGCATCCGCGCAGAGCGGCGCGGCCCGCGGCGCGCCGGTTCAGAACCCGCCGACCCAGGCCGGATCGAAGCCCAACGCCTCGGCTGCGGCCGGCCCGGTCCCGAGCGGCCCGATCCTCGCCCGGCCGCCGGCGCTGCGCGACGACAAGATGGCGACGCGCGACTGGATCGGCCGGGTGGTGCCGCCGTATCCGGACGGCTATCGCTCCAACACCGGCGGCTGCGTCGGCAGCGGCCGCAGCGCCGAACAGATCTGCGCGCGCAGCATCGGCACCATCGACGACAACGAAGACCGCTCGCAACTGTTGTACGCCGCCGAACTGATCGGCCGCGCCGGCAACGAAGCGCGCTGGAAGATCACCGACGTGGTCGCGTATCCGCGGCTGCAGCGCGGCGAACGCGTGTCGATCTCGACCTGCCTGTACGACGGCGCCGGCGATCCGGGCGTCATCGCCGTCGTCGACACCCTGGTGGAGAACGCCGCCGCGCGCGAGACCTTCGACGCGGTGCGCTGGGCGGTGCGCCTGGACCGCAGCAAGGGCCGCTTCGTCGAGATCAAGGCGGCCGAGGTGCAGTGCTACAACGAAGGCGCCGAGGGCGAGTGAGCGCCACTTCGTGCGATCGGGCCGCGCGCGGCGCGGCGAACTGATCGCAAAGCGTCGGGCCTGAAGGCCCTCCCACAACAGCGGACCTTTCTTTTTGTGAGGGGCCTTTCTTTTGTGGGAGGGCCTTCAGGCCCGACGCTTTTGTTCCCGCCGCGAAGGACTTTCACCGCGACCGCGGCCCAATGCACCGCGACCGGCGTCCCGGCGCGAGCCGCCACCATTCGCCGGGGTACCGAAATACGGCAAACCCGCACGCCGCGCGCTTGAGGGATAATCCCGGGTTCCCACCCCCACCCAGCAGAGCAGGCCGCGCCCATGAGTCAGAAGACCATTCTCAACGACGCCCATCGCGCACTCGGCGCCAAGATGGTCGATTTCGGCGGCTGGGACATGCCGATCAGCTACGGCTCGCAGATCGAGGAGCACCATCAGGTGCGCCGCGACGCCGGCATGTTCGACGTCAGCCACATGACCGTGGTCGACCTGCGCGGCGCGCGCGTGCGCGAGTTCCTGCGCCGCCTGGTCGCCAACTCGGTCGACAAGCTGCAAAAGAGCGGCAAGGCGCTGTACACCTGCATGCTCAACCAGGACGGCGGGGTCATCGACGACCTCATCGTCTATTTCCACGACGAGGAATACTTCCGCCTGGTGGTCAACGCCGCCACCCGCGACAAGGACCTCGCATGGATCGGCCAGCAGGCCGCCGCGTTCGGCGTCAGCGTCACCGAGCGTCCGGAGCTGTCGATGATCGCGGTGCAGGGCCCGAACGCACGCGAGAAACTCATCGGCCTGCTGCGCGAGGACGACCGCGCGCGCATCGGCAAGCTCGGCAAGTTCGTCGCCGGCCAGGCGCAGACCGCCGACGGCATCGAACTGTTCGTCGCCCGCACCGGCTACACCGGCGAGGACGGCTTCGAAGTGATCGTGCCCGAAGACCGCGCGGTCGCGCTGTGGGACGCGCTGCTCGCCGCCGGCGTGAAGCCGGCCGGCCTGGGCGCGCGCGACACCCTGCGCCTGGAAGCGGGCATGAACCTCTACGGCCAGGACATGGACGACACGGTCTCGCCGTACGAGGCCGCGCTGGCCTGGACCGTCGCGCTCGACGTGGATGCCGATGGAAAGCCGCGCGACTTCATCGGCCGCGCCACGCTCGAAGCGCACAAGGCCGGCGGCGCGCCGCGGCAGATGATCGGCCTGGTGATGGACGAGAAGGGCGTGCTGCGCCACGGCCAGAAGGTGCTGACCGCGCACGGCGAGGGCGAGATCCTCTCCGGCACGTTCTCGCCGACCCTGGGCAAGTCGATCGCGTTCGCGCGCGTGCCGGCCGGCGAGATCGCGCTCGGCGCGGCCGGCAACGTGCGCGTGGACATCCGCGGCAAGGAAGTCCCGGTGCGCGTGGTCAAGTTCCCGTTCGTGCGCGACGGCCAGGCGCAGGACGGCGTGCTCGGCTGATTCGCGCCCGCGCGGCCGGCATCGCGCGATCGTCGTCCGCGCACCGCGCACCGCGCACCGCCCGATTCCGAACCGCTTCGCCTCGCCCGATCCGCCCGCCCGCCCGATCCAGGCGGGCCTACCCAGCCAGCGGCCCGGCGCAGCGCCCGGGTCGCGACGCCACCTTCCCGATCCGGCCGCCGCGCCGGACCGGGCATCGAAATGAACGGAGCCGTGCATGAGCGTCGCCGTCGACTACTACTTCAGCCTGATCTCGCCCTACGCCTACCTCGGCCATGCGCCGCTGCTGGCGCTGGCGCGCGAGACCGGCGCGCACCTGCGCTACAAGCCGGTGCGCATCTTCGAACTGTTCTCCGCCAACGGCGGCCTGCCGCTGGGCCAGCGCGCGCCGGCGCGGCAGCGCTATCGCGTGGTGGAACTGCAGCGCGCGCGCGCCGAGCGCGACGTGCCGCTGAACCTGACGCCGAAGCACTTCCCGGTCGACCCGGGCCTGGCCGACCGCTGCGCGATCGCGCTGGTGCGGGCCGGGCGCGATCCGGCGCAGTACATGGACACGGTGTTCCGCGCGATCTGGGCGCACGACGAGGACATCGCCGACCGCGGCGTGCTGGCGCGCGCGTTGCGCGACGCCGGTCACGATGCCGATGCGATCCTCGCCGCGGCCGATACCGGCGCGGTGGCCGAGGTCTATCAGGACAACACGGCCGCGGCGATCGCCAACGACCTGCCGGGCCTGCCGGGTTACGTCTTGAACGGCGAGCCGTTCTGGGGCCAGGATCGCGTCGACGCGCTGCGCGCGGCGCTGGTCAGCGGGCGCGCGCCGTTCCTGGCCGGCGCCGGCGCGGCACCGCGTTGAACCGCGGCGTCGGCCGCGGCGGCGCCTGAACTGCGCCGTCGCCGCCGATCGTCGTCAACCCCTCCCATGACGCGCCAGCATCGTTAAACTACGCGCCATCATCCGCGGCTCC
Source organism: Lysobacter enzymogenes (assembly GCF_023617245.1). Taxonomy (NCBI): domain Bacteria; kingdom Pseudomonadati; phylum Pseudomonadota; class Gammaproteobacteria; order Lysobacterales; family Lysobacteraceae; genus Lysobacter; species Lysobacter enzymogenes. The sequence continues at coordinate 4,701,352 of NZ_CP067396.1, read as the reverse complement.
CCGCAACGTCCGAGGCCCCCTGCCATGAGTGAAATTCCCGGCGATCTGAAGTTCATGAAGTCCCACGAGTGGGCCCGCGTCGAAGGCGACGGCAAAGTCACCGTCGGCATCTCCGACCACGCCCAGGGCCTGCTCGGCGACCTAGTCTACGTCGAGCTGCCCAACGTCGGCGACCGCGTCGAAGCCGGCAACGCGTCGGCCGTGGTGGAATCGGTCAAGGCCGCCTCGGACGTGTACGCGCCGGTTTCGGGCACCGTCACCGCGGTCAACACCGAGCTGTCCGACAAGCCGGAGACCATCAACGAAGACGCCTACGGCGAAGGCTGGATCTACACCGTCGAGATCGACGAGCCCGATCAGCTCAACGAACTGCTGTCGCCGGACGACTACGCCGAGCTGCTGGAAGACGACGACCACTGAGCCGTCCGCCGCGGCCGATCCCTCGGCCATGGCCCCACGGGGAGCGCAGGACCGGACCGCGACGCGGTACCGGGACTGGCTCCCCGTTTCGTTGTGGGCGGGCCTTCGGGCCCGATGGTCTTGTTTCCGCTGTGGCGGACCTGCCTCGCGACCTGCGCCGAAAGCGCGACCGAACCTTTCTCGCGGCCTGAGCCGAAAGCGTCGGGGCTGAAGCCCCTCCCACAACAGTCGGCGTCGTTGCCTTGGCGGCGAGACCTTCGTCGCGGCGTTCCTGTGGGAGGGCCTTCAGGCCCGATGCTTTTCTTTCCGCCGCGGTAAAACCTGCCCAACTGCATGCGCCAGAAGCGCGGTCGAACCTTCCTCGCAAGCTGAGCCGAAAGTGTCGGGGCTGAAGCCCCTCCCACAACGGCCGGCGTCGTTGCCTTGGCGGCGAGACCTTCGTCGCGGCATTCCTGTGGGAGGGCCTTCAGGCCCGATGCTTTTCTTTCCGCTGCGGTAAAACCTGCCCAACCGCATGCGCCAGAAGCGCGGTCGAACCTTCCTCGCAAGCTGAGCCGAAAGCATCGGGGCTGAAGCCCCTCCCACAACGGCCGGCGTCGTTGCCATAGCGGCGAGAGCTTCGCAGCGGCATTCCTGTGGGAGGGCCTTCAGGCCCGACGCTTTTCTATCCGCCACGGCGGAACCTTCCTCGCGAGCTTGCTCGGCCGAAGCCATCGTGGCCCAAACCCTCCCACGACGGCGGTGTTCGTCGGCGGGAGCGGCTTCAGCTCCGACGCGCTTCGATCCGCCGCGTCGTCGCGCCGGCGATGGCCGGATACTCACCGCGCGTGCCGCCGCTCAGCATTCGAATGCGAATACGAGGTGGCATTCGCGGGCGCGTCGTTGACGCCGGCATAACGCGATCGCGCGCGCCGCGTCGCCGTCGCCGCCGGTCGCTCCCCGCTCGACGACGATGCTTCGATGCCAGCGAGCAGCGTGGGTGCGCGCGTCGCGCGGGTGTTGCCAGGCGGCGCTGGCGGCGTCTGCGGTAGCGGCGATGCCGCCGCGCCACGAGCGAGGATGGCGCCGGCGTCATCGGCGCCGCCACGCGCATGCATCGTTTTCGCTCGGGAAAATCCACGCGACCGCGCTCGCGGTCGCGTGCCGTCGCGGTCGGCGCGACGGTCGTGCGCCGCGGTCGCGATGCAGCGCGCCGGCAGCGCTGGTGCGGGTGCCGAGGCGGGAGCGCGCTCGTGCGTCGCCGCCGCCGGCAGCGCCGATGCTGGCCGCCGGATCGGACGACGCAACGCATGTCCGGCCGCGCGCGCTCCACTTTCGCGTAGCGTTTCGAACGGATCGCCGCGTCGCCGCCGCTGCGCTCGCGGCAACGCCGCCGTGGCGTTCGCGCGCGACCGGCGCGCGCGCCGCGCGCTGCGCTCGCGTCGGCGAACCGCGGCGGCGACGCGGCGATGGCGGCGCGTCGTTGCCGCCGACGCCCGCGCGTCGCGCGTCCGCACCGGCGCGTTCGCGCGTGCCGGTCGCGGACGCGGCGGTCGTCGCCGCCGACCTTCCCGACGCCGGTCGCGGGGAAAAAAAGTTCGCGCACTTTCGCGCATTCGGGCTTGTGCGACGCCAAATCGGCGGCGTCGGCGGAAGGGAATTTTTCTTGCCGGTACAGGTCGCCGCGAACGCTTCGCGCGCGTCGGCGAACGCGCGCGCGCATCGCGCGATGCGCGAAAAGAAAAAACGCGACAACGCGGAAACCCGCGCCACGCTTGGGTTTCAGCGTAGTAGTCGAAATTCTTTCGCGTAGCCTTCGATGCGCGCGCGCGTTGCCGCGCGATGCGCGCGCGCGCGCCGTCCGCGCCGGGCCGGTCGGGCCGGCGAAGAAAAATCCGCCGGGGTTGTTGACAGTTGCAAAAAGCGTGATTAGGTTTCGCCCAGCAGACGTTCACTGCCACGAGAGTGAGAACAGCCAGCGCGACAACACGCAGCACAAATCGAACCTCCGCCCGGACAGTCAAAACGGTGGACGCAGGATTCGCTTCCTCTGCAGAAATGTTGGCCCCGCTCTCTTCGCCGATGACATCCAAAGTCCCGATGACATCGCTGGCGTCTCGCAAAGCACCCGGTACGCGTTCGGCGGCCCGGGTTTTTGTTTGGTCGCGCGGTTGCGCGGCCGCTTCCGCCCCGGCTCGCCACCCGGGCGGGCCAGCCATCGGTCCTGCCGCCGCCACGGCCGGACGCGATCCCCGATCCGTTCCGACGCGCCTCGCGCGCCGGCGGTTGCACGCGGGTCCGACTCCCGCGGCTCTGCCACCACAGAGTCTTTATAACTGGGCTTACCGCTACACCCCTGATCATCCCTGATCGACCACTGACGAGGAGCCATCCCATGGCCGTTAAGAAAGCCGCTAAGAAGTCCGCCGCCAAGAAAGCGACGAAGAAGGTCGCCAAGAAGGCCGGCGCTAAGAAGGTCGCCAAGAAGGCCACCAAGAAGACCGCCAAGAAGGCCGTGAAGAAGGTCGCCAAGAAGGCCGTCCGCAAGACCGCCAAGAAGGCCGCCAAGAAGACCGCCAAGAAGGCCGTGAAGAAGACCGCCAAGAAGGCGGCGAAGAAGGCGACCAAGAAGACCGCCAAGAAGGCCGTGAAGAAGACCGCCAAGAAGGCGGCGAAGAAGGCCACCAAGAAGACCGCGAAGAAGGCTGTCAAGAAGACCGCCAAGAAGGCCGCGAAGAAGGCCCCGAAGAAGGCCGCCAAGCGCGCCCGCAAGCCGAAGGCCGCCGCCATGCCGGCGACCCCGGCGCCGCTGATCTGAATCAGCGCCCCGATTAAGCCGTAACCCGACTCTCTCCCCGCAGCCCAGGCGGGGGGAGAGTTTTTTATTTGGGCCGGCGGAAAGCGCGCCGGCCGGCCGCGAGCGTCCTCGCCTTCGGCCGATGCGCGGCCCGGGCCGTCCCGCGGCGCTTGCCCGTCGCGCCATCGCGCACCGCACGTCGCGCCGCCGCTGCATCCGCCCGCGCCGCCTTCCGCCTTCCGTCGGCGAACCGCGCCGCTCACCTCGCTTCCCGCGCGACGGCGCTAGCATCGGCGCAACGCCACCGGAAGGGGACCGCGTCGTGAAAGCACTGCTCAAGGGCCTGCTCTATCTGATTCTGTTGCTGGCGCTGGTCTGCGTCGGCGGCGGACTGCTGTTGCCGTCGACGACCCATGTCGAGCGCTCGATTTCGATCGACCGGCCGCCGGCGCAGGTGTACGCCATGATCGATTCGTTCAAGCGCTTCAACGAGTGGTCGCCGTGGTACGCGATGGAGCCGGAGGCGAAATACAGTTACTCCGGGCCGGAATCCGGCGTCGGCGCGCGCATGGCCTGGGACGGCGAGACGGTCGGGCGCGGCAGCCAGCAAATCGAGGCGTCGGCGCCGCAGAAGATCGTCTTGGCGCTGGAGTTCGACGGCAGCCGGGCGACCGCCAGCTACGCGCTCGCGGCCGAGGGCGACGGCACCCGGGTGACTTGGGCGCTGGACAGCGACCATGGTTACAACCCGATCGCGCGCTGGTTCGGGCTGCTGATGGAAAAGATGGTCGGCAAGGACTACGAGCAGGGGCTGGCGCGGCTCAAGCAGGTGCTGGAGAACGATCCGCGCTGAGGGTGCGAGCTGCGCCCAGAGCTCCGGTTCGGCATCCGCTCTTGTGGGAGGGACTTCAGTCCCGACGTTTTCGGCTCCGATCGCCGCGATCCGAAAGAAAAGCGTCGGGACTGAAGTCCCTCCCACGACAGCACCGCTATGGGGTGGCCGCCAACGAAAAGGCCCGCCGAAGCGGGCCTTTCGATTCGTGCCGCGCGCGAGCGTTTACCGCGGCGCCGCGGTCGACTTCTGCGCGTTGCTGCCGTTGACGTCGCGCGCCGGGCCGACGCCCTCGGACGCGTACAGGCCCGGGTCGTCGAAGCCGTCGACGTCGAGCCAGCGCTGCACCGGCATGCCGATGGCGCGGTCGAGGATGGTCGGCAGCATGCCGGTCGGCAGGCCGCTCTCGCTGTTCCACAGCACCGCGATGCCGAGGTCGCGCTCGGGGACCATCGCGACCATGCCGCGATAGCCCTGCACCGCGCCGGCATGGAACACCACGCGGTGGCCGGCGTAGTCGAACACCCGCCAGCCCAGCGCGTAGCCGGCCGAACCGATGCGCTGGCGGCGCCAGCTGGAGCCGCGGATCTCGCTGGGCGTGTCGACCAGCGGCTGGTGCAAGGTGGCCAGCAGCGGCAGCGGCAGCACGTCGGGGCGGTGGCCGGTCTGGGCGATCAGCCACTGCGCCATGTCGCTGGCGCTGGCGTTGACGCCGGCGGCCGGCGGCAACTGGTAGTAGGTCGGCTTCGGCGTCACCGAGGCCCAGCCGCCGCGCGCGCGCACGTGCGGCTTGGCCCAGCGCGCGCTGGCGGTGATGCCTTCCAGGCCGAGGCTGGCGTCGTTCATGCCGAGCGGCTTGAACAGGCGGCGCTGCACTTCCTGGCTGTAGAAGTCGCCGGTGGCGGCGAAGACCACGTCGCCGATCAGGCTGAAGGCGATGTTCTGGTAGCCGTAGCAGGTGCCCGGCTGGCAGGTCATCGGCGCGTAGGCGAGCTTCTGGGTGAGCACGCGGTAGTCGGCGTAGTTCTCCAGGTCGCGGTCGTAGGTGTTGTGGCTCAGGCCGACGCGGTGGCTGAGCACGTCGGCGACGGTGACCGTGCGCGCGGCGTTGGCGTCGACCATCTGGAAGCCGGGCATGTAGTCGACGACCTTGCTGTCCCAGCGCAGGGTGCCGTCGTTGACCAGCAAACCGGTCAGGGTGCCGGCGAAGCTCTTGGACAGCGAGGCCAGGCGGAACACGGTGTGGGCGTCGATCGCCTCGGCGTTGCGCACGTCGGTGATGCCGTAGCCGCGCGCGCTGAGGATCTGGCCGTTGTGGACGATGGCCATGGCCATGCCCGGGATGCGCTGGTCGGCGACCATGGCCTGGGCCATGGCTTCGAACTGCTGCACGTCGAAGCCGGCGGCCAGCGGTTGCACGCGCAGGTTGGTATTGGCCGGCGCGCCGATGCCCAGTCCCTGCGGCGCGGTGCCGTCGACGCCCTGGCCGCGCGCGACCGCATCGGTGGAGACCGGCGTGGGCAGGGAAGGATTGGCGGGCTGCCAGCGCAGCGAGGTCTGCGCGGTCGAGCCGAGGGTCAGGGTCAACAGGCCGGCGAGGGCGCCCAGGCGCCACGGGTTGAGTGAGCGTCGGGAAAGATCGCGTTTCATCGCTCAGCGCCTGCAAAGACCGGGGTGTCCCGATTCTAGCTCCGATCTCAGGGAGTTGCGCAACAACCGTATTCAGGTTGATGTTTTTTCAGGGATTAATTGTTTTTCTGCAAACCGCGGCCCGGTCTGGGGATGTGGCTTTTCAGTGGTGAGAAAGTGCGAGGCTGGGCCGCGGCGAGGCCGGGCGGGTGGAGGCTGTTGTGGGAGGGGCTTCAGCGCCGATGCTTTTCGGCCAGATCGCCGCGACCGGAGCGAACAGCGTCGGGGCTGAAGCCCCTCCCACAACAGCGGAGCCCGGCATCCTCGGACCGATTCCCGATTCCCGATTCCCGATTCCCGATTCCCGATTCCCGATTCAAGCCCGCCCGCGGATGAGGTCCGCCGCGCGCTCGGCGATCATCATCGTCGGCGCGTTGGTGTTGCCCCCGATCAGGGTCGGCATCACCGACGCGTCGATCACCCGCAGCCCTTCGACACCGCGCACGCGCAGTTGCGGGTCGACCACCGAGGCCTCGTCGCGGCCCATGCGGCAGGTGCCGACCGGGTGGTAGATGCTCTCGGCCTTGGCCCGGACGAAGGCTTCCAGGCCGGCGTCGTCGAGGTCGTCGCGGGCGGGGAAGATCGGCGCGCCGCGGTAGGCGTCGAAGGCTTTCTGCCGGAGCAGGTCGCGCGAGAGCTTGGCGCATTCGATCGTCATCTTCAGATCGAAGCCGTCGGCATCGCCGAGATAGTTCGGATGCAGGCGCGGCTTGTCGCCGGCGCTGGCGCTGGCGAGTTCCAGATGGCCGCGGCTGCGCGGACGCAGGAAGCAGGCATGCACGGTGTAGCCGTCGCCGGCCAGGCGGTGGCGGCCGTGGTCGTCGAGCATTGCCGGGACGAAGTGGAACTGGATGTCGGCGCGCTCGTCGCTCGCGTACCGCGAGCGCACGAAGCCGCCGGCTTCGGCCATGTTGCTGCTGCCGATGCCGCTGTGGCCGCGCATGAAGTAATCGAAGATCACCTTGAGCTCGCTGGCGCGGTCGTAGGTGATGCGCTGGGTGGAATGGTGCAGGGTGCAGATGTCGAGATGGTCCTGCAGGTTCTGCCCCACGTGCGCGGCGTCGGCCAGCACCTCGATGCCGTGCTTGCGCAACTGCGCGGCCGGGCCGATGCCGGACAGCATCAGCAGTTGCGGCGAGTTGATCGCGCCGCCGCACAGCAGCACTTCGCGGGTCGCGCGCTGGTGCAGCGCGTTGCCGCCGTGGCGGTAGACCACGCCGGTGGTGCGGCCGTGTTCGAAGGTGATGCGGTTGACCAGCGCGCCGGTGACGACCTGCAGGTTGCGGCGCTCGCGCGCCGGGTCCAGGTAGGCCACCGCGCTGGAGCAGCGCGCGCCGTTCTTCTGGGTCACCTGGTAGAAACCGAAGCCTTGTTGTTGCGGGCCGTTGAAGTCGCGGTTGCGGGCGTAGCCGGCCTGCTCGGCGGCATCGACGAAGACCGACGACAACGGGTTGGTGTGGCGCAGATCCGACACGTACAGCGGGCCGAGGCTGCCGTGCAAGGCGTCGTCGCCGCGGCTGTTGCGTTCGCTGCGCTTGAAATAGGGCAGCGCGTCGTTCCAGCCCCAGCCGTCGGCGCCGAGCGCGGCCCATTCGTCGTAGTCGCCGGGCACGCCGCGGATGTAGCACATGGCGTTGATCGAACTGGAGCCGCCGAGCACCTTGCCGCGCGGCCACCACAGGGTGCGGCCGTCGAGCTGCGGCTCCGGCGCGGTGTCGTAGTCCCAGTTCACGCCCTTCTGGTTGACCAGCTTGGCGATGCCGCCGGGCATGTGGATGAAGGGGTGGTAGTCGCGCGGGCCGGCTTCGATCAACAGCACCCGGGTGTCGGGGTCCTCGCTGAGGCGGTTGGCGAGGACGCAGCCGGCCGAGCCGGCGCCGATGATGATGTAGTCGAACTCGGTGGGCACTGGCGGTTCCCGCTGCGGCGCCGCGTGGCGTGCGGCGCTCATCGGGCGACCGTAAGCGCCGGGGCTAGAGCAAATGCTCCCAACATTGGGGCCTGGCGCGGCGGCGCCGCGTTTCCGGCACGCAGGAGCGGCGCGAGCCGCGACTGCGGGGGTGCAGGTCGCGTCGCATATGCGGTGTCGCGGTCGCGGCTCGCGCCGCTGCTACAGGGAGATACGCGGCCTGCGGCGCGAAGGTGAGGCCTCGACCCACACGCCACGCCCGGTGGTAGCGGCGGCCGACGCCTTTGGGCTACCGTGCCGGCAATCGCGTCGCCGCCACGGCGGCGCGGGGCGGCGGCGGCCGCGACGGCCCGGGGACGAACCCGCCAGGGCGCGCGGCCGACCACGATCTGCAGGACCGGCGGCGCGCCGCCGCCGGTCCACTCATGGAGCGACGCGATGTCGGCAGTGCAAGGCGCCACCCTGTCCGGCGGACGGGTCCACACCGGGGAATGGCGCGCGGTGGCCTTGTCGCTGGCCTATTTCTTCTGCGTGCTGACCGCGTACTACGTGATCCGGCCGGTGCGCGACCAGCTCAGCGCCGCGGTCGGCTCGACCCAGTTGCCGTGGTTCTACGCCGCCTCGTTCCTGGCCACGCTGGCGCTGACGCCGGCGTTCTCGGCGCTGGTCTCGCGCTATCCGCGCCGGGTGGTGGTGCCGGTGGTGTACGGTTTCTTCATCGCCTGCCTGATCGGTTTCGCGCCGCTGTTCGGCGACGGCGGCCCGCTCAGCGCGCATGCGCTGGGGGTGGTGTTCTTCGTCTGGATCAGCGTGTTCAACCTGTTCGTGGTGTCGGTGTTCTGGAGCTTCATGACCGACATCTGGAGCGAGGGGCAGGCGCGGCGGCTGTTCCCGATCATCGCCATCGGCGGCACGGTCGGCTCGCTGGTCGGGCCGGCGCTGACCCGGCAGCTGGTCGGCACGATCGGGGTGGCGCCGCTGCTGCTGGTCTCCGCCGGCCTGCTGGCGCTGGCGCTGGTGTTGGTGCTGGCGCTGGGGCAGTGGTCGCGCGTGCACGGCACCCGCCGCTTCGAGGGCCAGCACGAGGCGGCGATCGGCGGCGGCATGTTCGACGGGCTCAAGCAGATCTTCGCCAATCCGTTCGTGCGCTCGATGGCGATCCTGATGCTGCTGGGCGACTGGATCGGCACGGTCAACTACGGGTTGGTCGTGGACTACTCCAAGGCCACGTTCACCGACGCGGTCTCGCGCACCCGTTTCGCCGCCGACCTGGACCTGATGACCAACATCATCGCGCTCAGCACCCAGGTGCTGATCACGCCGTGGCTGCTGTCGCGGCGCGGCGCGGCGGCGGTGATCGGGGTGTGGTCGGTGGTGACGGTGGCGGTGTTGAGCCTGGCGGCGTGGGTCGGCAACGCCTATGCGCCGCTGACCGAACTGTTCCCCGGCTACGGCGCGCTGGTGGCGATGCTGCCGTCGGGCATGGCCGGCTTGGTCGGGCCGCTGCCGGCGGTGGCGGTGGCGCTGGTGGTCAGCCGCGGCCTGTCCTACGGCATGGTCGGGCCGGCGCGCGAGAGCCTGTTCGCCAGCGCCGCGCGCACCCTGCGCTACAAGGGCAAGAACGCGGTCGACACCGCGGTGTGGCGGTTCGGCGACGTGATGGTCGCCAGCACCATGGTCGCCCTGCGCGGCGCCGGCGCCGGCGTGGCCGGGTTGGCCGGGATCAGCGCGGCGGTCGCGCTGGGCGCCGGCGTGGTCGGCTGGAACCTGGCGCGCTGGGTCCAGCGCGGCGGCGCGGACGAGGCGGCGAAGGACGCGCGCGGGTGAGCCCGCGCGGCTGGCGGCCGTGGCCGCGCAACCCGTGGCTGCAGCGCCTGTTCGTCGGCGCGACGCTGGTCGTGCTGGGCTGCCTGGCCTGGGGCTTCTTCTGGGAACCGCGGCAACTGGTGGAACGCGATTACGACTTCGCCCTGCCGCACTGGTCGCGCGAGTGCGAAGGCCTGCGCCTGGACGTGGTCGCCGACCTGCACACCGGCTCGCCGCACAACGGCCTGGACAAGCTCGACCAGATCGTCGCCCGGCTGATCGCCAGCGACGCGCCGGCGGTGCTGATGGCCGGCGACTACGTGATCCTCAGCGTGCTCGGCGGAACCTACATCTCCGCCGACCAGTTGGCGCCGCACCTCAAGCCGCTGACCGCGCGCAAGCCGGTGTACGCGGTGCTCGGCAACCACGACTGGTGGAAGGACGGCGGCAAGGTCCGCGCCGCGCTGGAATCGGCCGGCGTGGTGGTGCTGGAAGACCAGGCGCGCAAGGTCGAACTGGGGCGCTGCACACTGTGGATCGTCGGCATCGGCGACAAATGGGAAACCCGCCACGACATCGCCGGCGCCTTCGCCGGCGTGAGCGACGACGCTCCGGCGATCGCCCTGACCCACAACCCCGACCTGTTCCCCGAGATCCCGCCGCGCGCGTCGCTGACGATCGCCGGCCACACCCACGGCGGCCAGGTGCAACTGCCGTGGCTGGGCACCCCGGTGGTGCCGGCGCAGATGCGCTACGCCGGCGGCTACCTCGTCGAAGACGGCAAGTCGCTGTTCGTGTCCACCGGCATCGGCACCAGCATCCTGCCGGTGCGGTTCGGGGTGCCGCCGGAGATTTCGCGGCTGACCTTGCGCGCGGCGGCGAGGGAGCCGGTGCGGCATTGAATGTTTGCGCCAAGGCGGCCGCACCGCCTTGAAGGACGAGGAGCGCGATCCGATGGAACGTACTGCGATGTTGGGCGCGCTCATGCTGATGCTGGCGGGCTTGTTGCCCTGGCGGCCGGCGCGGGCCGACACTTTTTTACCGCCGCGCGTCGAGACTTACCTGTCCGGCAATGGGCGCTACCGGCTGACGGTGACGCCGTCGGCGGACATTTCCTTGCCCGCACGCGAGGACGTCGCGCCCGCAAACGCAGCGCAAGCGCGGGTGGAACGCCGGCAAGGGACGGGCTGGGCGCAGGTGTGGCGCGGGCCGCTGCGCAATCCGGTGGCGCCGTCGTGGAGCGTGGTGTCGAATACCGGCCAGGTGGCGACCTTCGACGATTACGCCGCCGCGGGCCATGGACCGCGCGTGGTCGTGCTGTACGGCCCGACTGGCCGCAGCGTGCGCACGCTGAGCCTGGCGCAGTTGTTGCCGGCCGACTACATCCGCGCCTTGCCGCGTTCGGTCAGCTCGATCGGCTGGGGCCGCGAGCACGCATTCTCCGCCGATGGGCGCAGCCTGCGGCTGCGGGTGAGCATTCCCAGCAACAAGGAGGGAGGGCTGAGCCCCGCCGGCTATGTCGAACTGTCCCTGGACGCCGCGACCGGACAACGCGCGCCCGGCTACGCGGCTGCGTTGCAGCGTGCGTATGCCCAGGCTGCGCCGGCCATCGCCCGGGAGCAACTGCGTTGGGAGGCGGCGAAGGCGTTCCTGCGCGCGCCGCTGCTGGCGCCGGAAACCGGCGATTACGGCGCCTGGAATCGCTACCTCATCGAAGCCTATCGGCGCCTGGACTCCGGTGGACGCGAGACCTCGCCGAAACTTATGCGGGTGCAGCTGCAGGCCGGCCGTGCCGACCTGCCCGAACACCGGCGGATCGTCGAAGCCTTGTCGAACCCGGGCAAGGACCCACGCGCCTTGGTGTTCGCCACGACCTTCGCCCAGCCGCCCGAACAGGAAGGGCTGATCGCATCCCTGGCCAAGGCCGCGCGGGACGCGCCGGCGGGCTGTCAGGCCGGCCGGCGCGTATATGTGCTGGCCGACGACCAAGGCGCCGCCGCCGCCGTCGCGGCGCTGGCGCGCACCGGTGCGACCGTTGTGCGGATCGATCCCTCCCGGCCGATCGCCCAGCGCGCACAGGTGCTGCGGGCGCTGGAGCGCGATTGAGCGACGCGTCCGCGGCCTATGCCGAAGGTCGGGATGACCATCCGCAGACGCCGCCGCGGTCGGCGCGGCGCTAGCTTGTCCGCGGGAAACGGGAGTGGCGGCCATGCGCGAGCCTTGCGGGCGGTGCGAATGCGGTCGTGCGCGTGCGCCGGACGGTGCGCGGCGCGGCGTGGATGAGCGCTGGGCGAGGGTTCGCCGCCGCGGAGCGCGCGCATGAGCGGCCTGCGTCGCGCCCTGGCCCGGACGCCGCCGTTGTGGTGGTCGCTGCTCTACTTCTTCTGCCTGCTGTGCGGCTACTACGTGCTGCGCCCGGTGCGCGACGCGATGGGCGCCTCGGCCGATGCCGCCACCGTGTTCCCGCACGCCTGGATCGAATTCGCGCGCGGCCACGGCTGGGAGCTCAAGGACTTCGCGCTGCAAGTGCTGTTCACCTGCACCTTCGTGGCGATGCTGGCGCTGCAGCCGGTGTACGGCGCGCTGGTCGCGCGGTTCCCGCGGCGCGCGCTGCTGCCGCTGGTGTACGGCGTCTTCATCGTCTGCCTGTTCGGCTTCCACTGGGCTTTCCATGCGCAGGTGCCGGGCCGCGGCATGGCGTTCTTCGTCTGGACCGCGATCTTCAACCTGTTCGCGGTGACGGTGTTCTGGAGCTACATGGCCGACGTATTCGACGACCGCCAGGCGCGGCGCGTGTACGGCTACATCGGCGCCGGCGGCACCGCCGGCGCGGTGCTCGGGCCGATGCTGACGCAGTGGCTGGTGCAGCCCTTGGGCGTGGCGAACCTGCTGTTGGTCTCGGCCGGGTTCCTGTCGGTGTGCGTGTTGTGCGTGGTGCGCTTGCGGCCGTGGGCGATGGCGCGCGAGCGCGCGCACGGGCTGGCCAGCGGCGAGGGCGCGATGGGCGGTTCGGTGTGGGCCGGCCTGCGCCTGGTGTGGCAGCGGCCGGCGCTGCGGGCGATGGCGATCACCCTGTTTTTCAGCGTCGGCGCGGCGACCTTGCTGTACAACCAGCAGTCGGCGATCGCGCGCGAGTTCTATCCCAGCGCCGAAGCCGCCACGCGCTACTTCGCCCGCATCGACAGCGCGGTCAATCTGCTGGCGATCCTGACCCAACTGCTGCTCACGCGCTGGCTGCTCAATCGCCACGGCGTCGCGCCGGCGCTGCTGATGCCGGGGCTGATCCTGATGCTGGGCTTCGCCGCGCTGATGGCCTCGCCGCTGCCGATGATGGTTGCGGTGGTGCAGGTCGCGCAGCGCGCCGGCGAATTCGCCCTGTCCAAGCCGGCGCGCGAGACGCTGTACACGCGCATGGATCGGCCTTCGCGCTACAAGGGCAAGGCGGTGATCGACACCGCGGTGTTCCGCGGCACCGACCTGGCCTTCGTCTGGGTGCATAAGGCGGTGGCCTTGCTCGGCACCCAGGCGGTGTTCGCCGCCGGCGCGCTCGCCGCCGCCGGCATGACCGCCGGCGCGTGGAGCATCGTGCGCGCGCAGCGCGGGCTGCCCGGCGCGGCCGGTCCCGTTCCTTCCGTTACCGAACCCAACCCACGAGGTGCCGCATGACCATCGATCGCCGCGATTTCCTCGCCGCCGGCGCGGCTGCCGCGAGCCTGCTCGCGCTGCCCGGCGGCGCGCTCGCCGCCGCCAAGCCGCAACCGCTGAAACTGCTGGTGCTCGGCGGCACCGGTTTCCTCGGCCCGCATTTCGTCGAGGCGGCGCGCAAGCGCGGGCACACGCTGACCTTGTTCAACCGCGGCAAGACCAACCCGGACAAGTTCTCCGGTGAGGACTACCGCGACATCGAACAACTGCACGGCGACCGCAAGACCGATCTTTCGGCGCTGGAAGGCGAGCGCAAGTGGGATGCGGTGCTGGATACCTCCGCCTACATTCCCGCCGACGTGACCCGCTCGGCGAAGTTGCTCGCGCCGAAGGTCAGGCAATATCTCTTGGTCTCGACCATTTCGGTCTACGCCAAGAACGACGTGCCGTCCGAGGAGACCTCGCCGCTGGCGGTGCTGTCCGATCCCAACGTCACCGAAGTCACCGGCGAGACCTACGGCGGCCTCAAGGCCTTGTGCGAGAAGGCGGCCGAGGCAGAACTGCCGGGCCGCACGACCGTGGTGCGGCCGGGGCTGATCGTCGGTCCGGGCGACAACAGCGACCGTTTCACCTACTGGCCGGCGCGCGCCGAGCGCGGCGGCGAGATCCTCGCGCCCGGCAGCGCCCAGGACCCGACCCAGTTCATCGACGTGCGCGACCTCGCCGCGTTCCTGCTGGCGTGCATCGAGCGCGGCCACGTCGGCATCTACAACGCCGACGCCGAGCCGGGCGCGCTGACCATGGGCGCGCTGCTGCGCGAATCGCAGAAGGCCGCAGGCAAGAAGTCGACGCTGACCTGGGCGCCGGCCGATTTCCTCGAAGCGCAGAAAGTGGCGCCGTGGAGCGACATGCCAGTGTGGATTCCCGCGCGCGGCGAATATACCGGCTTCGGCCGCACCTCGGTGCGCAAGGCGCGCGCGGCGGGCCTGAGCTACCGGCCGCTGCGCGACACCGTGCGCGACACCCTGGCGTGGTGGCGCAAGCTGCCCGATGAACGCCGGGCCAAGCCCAAGGCAGGCCTGTCGGCGCAGCGCGAAAGCGAGGTGCTGGCGGCGTGGCATGCGCAGGAGAACAAGGGCGGTTGAGGCGGGCGCCGTCCGCGTCGGCGCCGCGTCCCGCGATTGCCGCCACGGCGCAAGCGCGGCGCCAGGGCTTATGCTGCGCGCTCGCACCCATGAGTCCGCCCCATGCCCTGGCTAGCCGTCGTCCTGACCGCCCTGGTCGCCGTGTTGCACACCTGGTTCCTGGTCCTGGAAATGTTCCTGTGGACCAAGCCGCTGGGCATGAAGACTTTCCGCATGAACCCGGACAAGGCCGAGCAGACCAAGGTGCTGGCGGCCAACCAGGGCCTGTACAACGGCTTTCTGGTCGCCGGCCTGGTGTGGGCGCTGGTGTGCGCGCGCCAGGACGTGGCGACGTTCTTCCTGGCCTGCGTGGTGGTCGCCGGCGTGTTCGGCGCGGCGACCGTCAGCCGCCGGATCTTCTATGTGCAGGCGGTGCCGGCGATCGCTGCGTTGGCGGCGTGGTGGTTGCTGTAATCGCGGCGGCCGCTCAGGCCGCCGGCATGCGGGACCTGTAGCACGACCCGCTATTGTGGGAGGGCCTTCAGGCCCGACGCTTTTCGATCAGGTCGGAACGAAAAGCGTCGGGCCTGAAGGCCCTCCCACACACGCCGAGCGTTCCTGCAACACTCGCGCCGGCGAACCGAATCGCCGCATCCGCAACCGGCGCCTCGCCGCGCGCCGGTCGCGAACCCGACGCCGGCTCAGCCGTGCAGCTTCTTCGCCGTCTCCGCCACTTCACGGCCCTGGTAACGCGCCGCGTCGAGTTCGTTCTGGGTCGGCTGGCGCGAGCCGTCGCCGCCGGTGATGGTGGTGGTGCCGTACGGCGAGCCGCCGGTGACCTCGTCCAGGCGCATCTGCCCGGCATAGCCGTAGTTCAGGCCGACGATCACCATGCCGAAGTGCAGCAGGTTGGTGATGATCGAGAACAACGTGGTTTCCTGGCCGCCGTGTTGGGTCGCGGTGGAGGTGAACGCCGCGCCGACCTTGCCGTGCAGCGCGCCCTTGGCCCACAGCCCGCCGGCCTGGTCGAGGAAGTTGGCCATCTGCGAGGACATCCGGCCGAAACGCGTGCCGGTGCCGACGACGATGGCGTCGTAATGCTCCAGATCGGCGATCTGCGCGACCGGCGCGGTCTGATCGAGCTTGTAGTGCGACTTGCGCGCGACCTCTTCGGGCACCAGCTCGGGTACGCGCTTGATGTCGACCTGCGCGCCGGCTTCGCGCGCGCCTTCGGCGACGGCTTCGGCCATCTTTTCGCAGTGGCCGTACGCGGAGTAATACAGAACCAGGACTTTCGCCATCGTCGTCGCCTCGGGTTGGGACAGGGCGTCGAGCCTAGGCCGGCGATGTTTCAGGCGGTGTGACGGGCGTCGGCGAACTTGTGGGAGGCCCTCAGGCCCGAGGATCACCGCTTTTGTGTGGGGGCCTTCAAACCCGAGGCCCTCTAGCTTTTGTGGGAGGGCCTTCAGGCCCGATGCTCCCTGGCTTTTGTGGGAGGGCCTCAGGCCCGATGCCCTTGTTTCAGATCGCTGCGACCTGAGCGAAGAGCATCGGGCCAGAAGGCCCTCCCACAAGCGCCGCCCACTCTGCCGCACCCGGTCGCGCGCGACTAGTTCGCGATCCGGGATAAACAGTCCCGATCCGCGCCGAACTCGCCAAAGCCCGCAACGCCAAGGCTTGCGCGCATTGTCCCCGCTCCGGAACAATGCCGATGCGGCGCCGCGGTTTATCCCGCCCTCGTGCCCGCCTACAGTGCACTCACTCACCGGCCACGCCACGCCGGCCCGGTTCCCTGCGAATCCCCTCTCTTCCCCGCCGCACCGGCGCGCCATTGCGCGCGCCGGCGACGTTCCGTCTTTGGAGTCCGCCGTGTTGCTCCCCCTAATCCTGCTCTCGGCCGCCGGTTTCACCGTGCTGACGACCGAATTCATCCTCGTCGGCCTGCTGCCCTCGCTCTCGCGCGACCTCGGCGTGAGCGTGTCGCAGGCCGGCCTGCTGGTGACCTTGTTCGCCTTCGCGGTCGCCGCCAGCGGCCCGTTCCTGACCGCCTATTTCGCCCGCTTCGAACGCAAGCGCCTCTTCATCGTCGTGCTGCTGCTGTTCGCCGCGTCCAACGTGGTCGCGGCGATGGCGCCGAATCTCGGGGTGATGGCGTTCGCGCGCTTGATTCCCGCGCTCGGCGTGCCGGTGTTCTGGGCGCTGGCCAGCGAGACCGCGGTCGACATCGCCGGCCAGGATCGCGCCGGCAAGGCGATCTCGATGATCTCCTTCGGCGTGATCTGCGCCACCGTGATCGGCGTTCCCACCGGCACGTTGATCGCCGACGCGTTCGGCTGGCGCGCCGCGTTCGTCGCGCTCGCCGTCGCGTCGTTGCTCAAGGCCGGCATGCTCTACGCCTTCCTGCCCGACAGCCGCGGCGCGCAGCCGCCGAAGCTCGGCGAACAGTTCCGGGTGCTGCGCGATCCGCGCGTGGTCGGCCACGTGCTGATGTCGGTGATCCTGTTCGCCGGCATGTTCACCGCCTACACCTATCTCGCCGATATGTTCGAGCGTCTGGCCGGCCTCAACGGCGCGGTAGTCGGCTGGGCGCTGATGGCCTTCGGCGCGGTCGGCCTGATCGGCAACACCCTGGGCGGGCGCATCGTCGACCGCCACCCGCTGCGCGCCTCGCTGATCTTCAGCGTGCCGTTGGCGATGGGCCTGGTGCTGGTGGTGCCCTCGGTGCAGACCCTGCCGCTGTTCGCCGTCGCGTTGGCGCTGTGGGGCATCACCCAGGCCGCGCTGTTTCCGGTCAGCCACGTGCGGGTGATGAAGTCGGCCCCGCAGGCGCCGGCGTTCGCCGCGGCGCTCAACGTGTCCGGCGCCAACCTCGGCATCGGCGTCGGCGCGATCGTCGGCGGGCGGGTGATCGACGCGGTCGGCGTCGGCGGCGTTGGCTATGCCGCGGCGGCGCTGGTCGGACTGTCGGTGGTGGTCGGATTCGTGCTGATGTCGGTGGGGCAGCCGGCGCAGGCCGATGCCGAACCGGAATGCGCGTCCTGACGAGGTAGGTCGCGCCCGGTTGCGGCACAGTCGCATGGCATTGAGCGCCCGAGCCCACGGACGCCGTAAGCTTGGCGCTCGAACAGGGTCGCCAGACCCGGGAGCGCGCGGTGGCTTGGTGGGAAAACAGCTCGTTCTTCCGGAAGCTGTGGAGCTATCTGGCGATGGCCGGGGTGTTCGCGCTGGGGCAGGCCTTGATGGCCTGGGTGTTCCTGTCGAGCCCGCGTCTGACGTTTTGCTTCCTCGCCGTTGAGCTGGTCTTGGCCGGCGTGGCGATCGTCGCGAGGCCGTTGGCGAGTTCGCGGGCGATGGCGCTGGCGTGGTGCAAATGGGCGCTGCTGGGAATTTATGCCTTGCTCACGGGCTACTTCGCTTTCGTGTTCGCGCTGGGTTGCTATTGGTTCGGGACAGCCAACGGCGCGTGGTCTGCGTTGGCGCTGACCCTGGCGCTCGTGGCCGTGCATTGCGCGGCGCGGTACAGGCCCCGATGGTCCGGATGGGCGCAGTCGGCAGCGAGCCTGTCGATCATGGGCACGAACGCGTGGATCTCGGTCAAGGCCGGCCAGGCGTCGATTCTGCCGTTCGCGCTGGCGCCGATGTTCTGTATCGCGTCGGCGGTGTTCATGGTGGTGGTTTGGCGCGAGGCGGCCAAGCCGAGATCCTGGGACGGCTGATCGCTATCTTGCCGGCAACGATGGCTCAAGCCGGCATCCACAGCGGCACCGCGAACAACACCGCACCCAGCACGAACAGCGCCGTCAGCGCATGCACCATCGGCCGGTTGATGCGCAGGAACACGAACTGCTCGATGGTCCGCCCGACCCAGAACAACGACATCCCCAACAACACCGCGCGGCCCAGCGCGGTGCTGTGCAGCTCGTCGGCGAACAGGAAACACAGCGCGGCGACGCCCGACGCGATGTAGATCAGGCGCAGGTTGAGGATCTGAATGATCGCGCGGTCGGCGACGGTCGCGGTGCGCAGGGTCTTGCGCCAGCCGAAGATCCGCCAGAAGGCCATGTGGAAGACGGCGAAACCGAGGCTGTGCAGGCCGGCGAGGTAGATCCACTGGGTGGCGGTCATGGCGTGGCCGATGTGGGGAGCGGGGGCGATTGTGGCACCGGTTGCGGTGCCGATGGCGCGCGGATGTTTCGTTTCCGACTGTGGGACGCCGCCCCCACAGGTGGCTGCGGCTAATTGCGTTGGGGCTTGGGCGAAACGCGCATGGCGATGCGGGCGCGGAACACGGGTTCGCCGGCGGGGTTGGCGATTTCGACGTTTACCGGCAGGTCGTAGGGCGCATCGGACTCGACGATGGGCGCGGCCGGCGTCGCGACGGCGCGCAGGGTGCCGACGGCTTTCTTCAGGTACTCGACCTGCATGCCGATCGGAATCCAGCGCATCGACTTGGGAATGCTGACGTCGGTCATCACCCCGCCGGTGAGTTCGGCGAGGTTGCACATGGCGATGGCGTGGACGGTGCCGAGGTGGTTGGTGACGGCGCGGCGGTGTTTGATCGTCGCGGTGCAGCGGTTGGGTTCCAGCGATTCGAAGCGCGGCTTGATGCTGCCGAAGTAGGGCGCTTTCATGCAGACCGCGCGCGAGAACAGCCAGTGCCCGGCGGGGTAGCGGGTGAGTTTTTTGTAGAGGGCGAGGACGTTGGCGCTCATGGCGATGGGCTCGTCTTTGAAGGGGGAGTTCGCGCCGTCCTTATCTATCGTCATTCCCGCGAAGGCGGGAATCCAGGGCTTCACCGAGGCATGACTCTGAAGTCTCTGGATGTTCGGCTTCGCCGAAGTAAAGCGGAGCCCGCCTTCGCGGAAATGACGTTAGGGGGGCGGTGTCGCGGTTGATCGATGACGGTCGGGCGCTGCCAGCGCCGCATACCAAAACGGCGAGCCCGAAGGCCCGCCGTTCCAGTCACGCTGCGCTGCACATGGGCGCGTCTTGTTACCGGCTTACGCCGCCGCGCGCGTGTCGCCGCGGCCGGCGCTGTCCTGCGGATACGGCTTGTAACCCGCCGAGCGCAACTCAGCAGCGTCGAAGTCGTCCACGCTGATCGCGTCGATGGTCATCTCGCGCAGTTCCTCCAGCTGCTTGCGCTCCTCGGCGGTGATCCAGCCCTCGCGCACGCCCTCGTCGAGCTGGCCGGCGAAGTCCAGCGCCTGGATGTCGCTGTTCTTCAGCGCCTTGAGGAACTTGCGCTCGACCGGCTCGGCCAGGATCACCTTCTGCAGGTAGCTGTTGATGCGGCCGGCCGGGTTGTTCGCGCACGGGGTCAGGAACACGCCTTCGGCGAGGCGGTCGCGGGCGTCGTTGGGCGACATCAGCAGCGCCGCGGCGCGGTGGCCGAGGCGGTCGCTCGGCGCCTGCGCGCGACGGCCCCAGGGGAAGATCAGCGCCCACAGCAGGTAGCCGACCGGACGGATCGGGAAGTTGCGCAGCGCGCCCGACAGCGCCAGCTCGATCTTGTGCACGGCGTCGTGGAAGGCCCAGGCCAGTAGCGGCTGGTCGCCGACCGGACGGCCTTCGTCCTCATAGCGCTTGAGCATCGAGCTGGCGATGTAGAGCTGGCTCAGCACGTCGCCCAGGCGGCCCGACAGCGATTCCTTGAACTTGAGCTTGCCGCCGAGCAGCAGCATCGAGGTGTCGGCCATCAGCGCCAGCGTGGCCGAGTAGCGGTTGAGCTTGCGGTAGTAGCGGCGGGTGTAAGTGTCGCCCGGGGCGGCGCCGATGCGCGAGGCGGTTAGGCCGTACCACAGGCTGCGCACCGCGTTGGAGATGGCGAAGCCGATGTGGCCGAACAGGTTCTGGTCGAACTCGCGCAGCGCCTGCTTCTTGTCGGGCAGCATCGCCGCCTTCATTTCCTTGAGCACCCACGGGTGGCACAGGATCGCGCCCTGGCCGAAGATCATCAGCGAGCGCGTCATGATGTTCGCGCCTTCCACCGTGATCATGATCGGCACCGCCTGCCAGTTGCGGCCGGCGTAGTTCTTCGGGCCGAGGATGATGCCCTTGCCGCCGTGGATGTCCATCACGTCCTTGGCCACGTCGCGGGCCATGTCGGTGCAGTGGTACTTGGCGATGGTCGAGGGCACGGCCGGGTTTTCGCCGCGCGCGACCGCCGCGGCGGTGGCCTGCGACAGCGCGCTGACCGCGTAGGCGTGGCCGGCGATGCGCGCCAGCGCTTCCTCGACGCCTTCGAAGCGGCCGACCGACAGGCCGAACTGCTTGCGGATGCGCGCGTACGCGCCGGTGACGACCGCGCCCATCTTGGCGCCGCCGCTGCCGGACGAGGGCAGGGTGATCGAGCGGCCGATCGACAGGCATTCGACCAGCATCTGCCAGCCCTTGCCGGCGTAGGCTTCGCCGCCGATCAGCTGGCTCAGCGGAATGAAGACTTCCTTGCCGTGGATCGGGCCGTTCTGGAAGGTGCAGTTGAGCGGGAAGTGGCGGCGGCCGACTTCGACGCCGGCGGTGTCGCGCGGCACCAGCGCCAGGGTGATGCCGATGTCGCGCTTGTCGCCGATCAGGCCGTCCGGGTCGTACATGCGGAACGCCAGGCCGATCAGCGTGGCGACCGGGGCCAGGGTGATGTAGCGCTTGTCGAAGGTCAGCTTGACGCCGACCACGCGCGCGCCGTTCCACTCGCCCATGGTGACGATGCCGTAGTCCGGGATCGAGGTCGCGTCCGAACCCGCCCATGGGCCGGTCAGGCCGAAGCAGGGCACTTCGCGGCCGTCGGCCAGGCGCGGCAGGTAATGGTCCTTCTGCTCCTGGGTGCCGTAGTGCATCAGCAGCTCGGCCGGGCCCAGCGAGTTCGGCACGCCGACGGTCGAGCTGACCACGCTCGACATCGACGCCAGCTTCTGGATGACCTTGTGGTTGGCCAGCGCGCTGAAGCCCAGGCCGCCGTATTCCTTCGGGATGTTGAGGCCGAAGAACTTGTTCTTCTTGATGTAGTCCCACAGTTGCGGCGACAGATCGGCGTCCACGTGGGTGATCTGCCAATCGTTGGTCATCTTGCACAGCTCTTCGGTCGGGCCGTCGAGGAAGGCCTGTTCCTCGGCGGTCAGCACCGGCTTGGGCTGGCTCAGCAGCTGCTGCCAGTCGGGCTTGCCCGAGAACAGCTCGCCTTCGAAGCCGACCGTGCCGGCCTCCAGCGCGGTGCGCTCGGTTTCCGACAGCGGCGGCAGGATCTTGGTGTAGAAGCCCAGCAGCGGCTTGGTGATCAGCGGCAGGCGGATCGCCGGGATCAGCAGCGGCAGCGCGATCAGCGCGACCAGCGCCGCGGCGACGATGGTCGCGGTCGGGTTGGCGCCGAGCAGCCAGCAGGCGACCAGCGCGGTCGCGGTCAGCGCGGCCCACACCGGCAATCGCAGCCGGTGGTAGGCGGCGATCGCGCCGATAAGCAGGAAGGCGAGGAAGGGGATCGCGATACTCATGACGGCGCTCCAGGGGATGCGGCTGGATTCGATCTGGCGGTGAAGGCCGGACTTTGGGAGCCAGGCCCCATTTAGGGCTTGTGCGGGTGGTTCGCGCGTGATGCCGGCCATTCAAACGCTGGCATCAAACGCATAACATACGGTCGAGTATGGGTTCGCCCTTGGAGTGCTGTCAACCGACTGACCGCGGTTTTTCGCGCAACGCTGCGTTCGCGCGCCCGCCGCTGCGGCCATCGGGCGTTTTCGCCGAAGTTCTGTTGCATTGCAGCAATTTCCCGGGCCGTTGCGAACCTGACTCAATGCCGGGTTTGCTGCACTGCGTACTGTCCCCGACCGAGGCGTATGGATAAACTTGTCGTCCATGAACCAGCCCGCCTCGAACAAGCCTGAGCCCGCGCTCGACACCGCGTCCGCCGACGCCAAGTCCTCCGCGCCGTCCGCTTCCGCCAAGAGCGAGGGCAAGGCCGACGCCAAGCCCGAACGCAGCGGACGCCTGAGCGCCGACGACTGGGCGCAGGCCGCGCTCGACCTGATCGCCGAACAAGGCGTCGCCGCGGTCGCGGTGGAACCGCTGGCGCGCCGCCTCGGCGTGACCAAGGGCAGTTTCTACTGGCACTTCCCTTCGCGCGACGCGTTGCTGGTCGCGGCGCTGGAGCGCTGGGAAAAGGTCGAACAGGAAACCGTGTTCGGCCAGCTCGAACCGATCCCCGATCCTCGCCAGCGCCTGCGCTCGCTGTTCCACCTCGTCGCCCACGAGGTCAAGTCGCACATCATCTATTCCGAGTTGTTGAAGGCGCTGGACCATCCGGCCGTGCAGCCGGTGATCGGCCGCGTGTCGGAACGCCGCCTGGACTATCTCACCGCTTCGTTCCGCCAGGCCGGCCTGAGCCGCACCGACGCGCAGCACCGCGCGCGCCTGCTCTACGCCGCCTACGTCGGCTTCCTGCAGCTCAACCTGCAGCTGCACCAGACCCGCATGCAACACGACGAGTTCGAGGCCTATGTCGAACACATGATGGCCACGCTGATTCCCTCGTCGTAAACCGCTTCCTTTTCCGATCCCCCGGAGAGCACTGCCGTGAATGCCAATTTGAAAGATCCCGCCCCCGCGACGTCCGTGCCGGGGAGCGCGGGCAGCGCGTTGCCGGCGCTCAACCAGTGGGTGGCGCAGGTCGCCGCGCTGACCCGTCCGGACACGATCCAGTGGTGCGACGGCAGCGACGCCGAGTACCAGGCGTTGCTGCAGCGGATGCTGGCCGACGGCACCCTGGAGACCTTGAACCAGGACACCCATCCGGGCAGCTACCTGCACCGTTCGCATCCGGAGGATGTGGCGCGGGTGGAGCACCTGACCTTCGTGTGCACCAACGAGCGCGAAGACGCCGGCCCGAACAACCACTGGATGGCGCCGCGCGAAGGCCACGCCAAGATGGACGCGCTGTTCGAAGGCTGCATGAAGGGACGCACGATGTACGTGATCCCGTATTGCATGGGGCCGATCGATTCGCCGCTGGCGCGTTGCGGCGTGGAAATCACCGATTCGCCGTACGTGGTCGCCAACATGCGCACGATGACGCGCATGGGCGCCGCGGCGCTCAAGCGCATCGAGAGCGGCGACTCGTTCGTGCGCGGCCTGCATTCGATCGGCGAGCTCGATCCCGAGCGCCGCTTCATCATGCATTTCCCCGACGAGCTGGCGATCAAGTCGTTCGGCTCGGGCTACGGCGGCAACGCCCTGCTCGGCAAGAAGTGCCACGCGCTGCGCATCGCCTCGCACCAGGCCCGCCACGAAGGCTGGCTGGCCGAGCACATGCTGATCGTCGGCATCGAGAACCCGCAGGGCGAGACCCATTACGTCGCCGCCGCGTTCCCGTCGGCCTGCGGCAAGACCAACCTGGCGATGCTGATTCCGCCGGAAGGCTATCGCCGCGATGGCTGGAAGGTGTGGACGGTCGGCGACGACATCTGCTGGATGCGTCCGGGCGCCGACGGCCGGCTGTACGCGATCAATCCCGAGGCCGGTTACTTCGGCGTCGCGCCGGGCACCTCGGCCAAGTCGAACCCGAACGCGCTGGCCTCGATCCAGACCAACACCATCTTCACCAACGTCGGCGTCACCGCCGACCACCAGCCGTGGTGGGAAGGCCTGGACAACGGCCAGACCCCGGTCACCGACTGGCGCGGCAACGCGTTCGACGCCGCCAAGGGTCCGGCCGCGCATCCCAACGCGCGCTTCACCGTCTCGGCCAGGCAGTGCCCGAGCTATTCGCCGGAAGCGGAGAACCCGGCCGGCGTGCCGATCTCGGCGATCGTGTTCGGCGGCCGCCGCGCCTCGCTGGTGCCGCTGGTGTTCGAGGCCCGCGACTGGACCCACGGCGTGCTGATCGGCGCGGCGATGGGCTCGGAAACCACCGCCGCCGCGACCGGCGCGGTCGGGGTGATGCGCCGCGATCCGATGGCGATGAAGCCGTTCTGCGGCTACAACTTCGCCGACTACTTCGCCCACTGGCTGTCGTTCGACCAGGCCGGCGCGAAGCTGCCGAAGGTGTTCCACGTCAACTGGTTCCGCAAGGGCGACGACGGCAAGTTCCTGTGGCCGGGCTTCGGCGACAACCTGCGCGTGCTGGAGTGGATGATCGGCCGGGTCAAGGGCGAGGCCGGCGCGGCCGACACTCCGATCGGCCACCTGCCCAAGGCGTCCGACCTCAACCTCGACGGCGTCGCGCTCAGCGACGAGGCCCAGGCCAAGCTGTTCGGCTTCGACCCGACCGGTTGGAGCGCCGAGTTCGACAGCATCGGCGAGTACCTGCGCGAGTACGGCCCGCGCATGCCGCAGGCGCTGCACGACGAGCAGCAGCGCATCGCGGCGGCGTTGAAAGGCTAAAAACCAGGAGTGAGCGGAGAGGAGTGAGGAGCGAGCGGGGCGTGTCGGCCTGCTCGGGCCTTGCTCCTCTTCCTTTTTGGGCGGCCCGAGCCGCCTGTGGGCCGCCCGGACCGACCCGCCCGCGGCTCCTGGGCCGAAGCGACGTCGCGGCCGGCCGCCGCGCCCCCACTCACTCCTCACTCCTCTCAGCTCGCTCCTAGCCCTTAAACCCTGAGCCCCGACCCCGCATCGGACTCAGTATGCTGACCGCCGTGAACGACACCATGCCCGACGCCGCCCCCGCGCTCGACGCCGACGCCGACCAGGAACTGGTCGCGCAGGCCGCCGCCGGCGGCGTCGCCGCCTTCGAGGCGCTGTACCGGCGCCACGCCAGCCGCGTGCACGGCGTGATCGCGCGCCTGGTCGGCTACCACGGTGCCCGCGCCGAGGACCTGACCCAGGAAGCCTTCGTCCGCGCCTGGCAGGCGCTGCCGAACTTCCGCTTCGAATCGGCCTTCGGCACCTGGCTGCACCGGCTGGCGGTCAACACCGCGCTGATGGAGCTGCGCGGCCGCCGCGGCCGTCCGTTCGAGGACAGCGACGAGGACGTGTTCGACACGATCGGCAGCGCCGATTCGGCCGGCCACGTCACCGCCCTGTCGATGGACCTGGAACGCGCCGTCGCCAGCCTGCCGCCGCGCGCCCGCGCGGTGTTGGTGCTGTACGACGTGGAAGGCTGGAAGCACGAGGAGATCGCGGCCGAACTCGGCATGGCGGTCGGCAGTTCCAAGGCGCAATTGCATCGCGCGCGCAGCCTGCTGCGCGCCCGGCTCGGAGAACAGGCATGAACGAGAACGAGCTCCACCCGCGCGGCCCCGAGCGCGCCGGCGAGGGCGAACTGCCCGATACGCTGCGCTGGCAGTTGCGCGCGCTGCGCCGCGACCAGCCGCCCGCGCGCGACCTGTGGGCCGGCATCGCCGCGCGCCTGGGCGAACAGGCCCCGGCCGGCGCCGATGGCGCCGCCGCCGCGGCCGAACCGCCGTCCGCCGGCGCAGCCGCGGCCGCCGCCCGCCCCGCGCCGGAACCGGCCGCGATCGTCGCTTTGCCGCGCCCCGCCGGCGCGCGCCGCAACTGGATGGCGCCGCTGGCCCTGGCCGCGAGCGTGGCCGCGCTCGCGGTCGGCATCGGCGCGCACTTCCATGCGCAGGGCCCGGCCGCGCCGGCCGCCGATGCGGTCGCCGGCCGTGCCGTCGCCGCCCAGACCGCCGCGCCGAGCCTGGTCCAGCGCGAAGCCCAGGGCCTGACCCTGCAATACCAGGCCGCGCTGCGCGAAGTCGAGCCGGTGTCGTCGGCCACCGTGGCGATGAAGCCGGCCTTCGACGAACTCGACCGCAACGCCGCGCTGATCCTCGATGCGCTCTCGCACGACCCCGATTCGCGGATGCTGCTGGAACAGCTGCGCCGCACCTACGCACGCCGTCTCGCGCTCGCCCAGCGCCTGGTGGCCTACACCTGATCCGAGGAGAACGCTCCGATGATGTCCGCCGCCTTCCGCCACCGCAGCGCCCTGCGCGCCTGCTCCGGCAGCCTGCTGGCCCTCGCCCTGGGCGCCGCGCTGCCGGCCTTCGCTTCCACTCCGATCAACGAAAGCCGGCCGCTCGACGGGCTCGGCAGCGTCGAGATCGACAACGTCAAGGGCTCGATCCAGGTCCGCGTCTGGGACCGTCCCGAGGTCAAGATCGAAGGCGAGCTCGGCGACGGCGTGGAGCGGCTGCAGATCGAAGGCGATCGCCAGCAGTTGTCGATCAAGGTGCGCTATCCCAACCGCGGCAGCGGCATCGGCTTCCTCGCCGGCGGCGACAAGAGCGAGCCGACCGACCTGCGCATCACCGTGCCGCTGCGCGCGAAGCTCGACATCGACGCGGTCTCGGCCGACGTCGACGTCACCGGCGTGGCCTCGCGCGAGCTCAAGATCGAAAGCGTCAGCGGCGACGTGATCGTGGCCGGCGCGCCGCGCGAGGCCGAGATCGAGAGCGTCAGCGGCGACCTGCGGCTGACCCTCAACAGCCCCAAGGTCTCGGCGCAGACGGTCAGCGGCGACCTCGACCTGCGCGGCCGCCTCAGCGGCGAGGTCTCGGTGGAGTCGGTGTCGGGACGGGTCGAACTCGCGGCGCACGAATCGCGCTTGTACAAGATTTCCGGCGAATCGGTGTCCGGCGACCTGCGCATCGACGCGGCCCTCGCCGACGGCGGCGAGATCGGCCTGAAGACGGTCAGCGGCGATGTCCGCCTGCGCTTGCCGCGCGGCCTGTCGGCGGTGGTGCGCGGGGAGAGCTTCAGCGGCGACCTGCGCGCGCCGGACGCGCAGATCCAGCGGCCCAAGCACGGCCCGGGTTCGAGCTTCGAGCAGCGCTACGGCAGCGGCGCCGGCCGGGTGCGGATGGAAACCTTCTCCGGCGATGCGAGTCTGGATCTGAACTGACCGGCGCGGGTCCGTGCGCCTGCCGCGTACGGCAGGCGCAATGACGGCGCACGGGGCCTGCGACGGGCGCGAACCGATCCGGTTCGCGCCCGTCGTCGTTTTCGCGCCGGCGCGGCGGGCGAGATCGTGCCGTACAGGCCGCCGCGCCGGGTTCGTGCGCCATGGCTACGCTCGCCGATTCGCCGATTCGCCGATTCGCCGATTCGCCGATTCGGTGGTTTGCTGGTTCGCCGCGCCGCCGCGCCGCCGCGCCGCCGCGCCGATGAGCCGATGAGCGGCCAAGCCGATCCACCGGCCGCGCCCGCTGCGCGATACGCGAAGCGCGCCCGGCGGTGTATGGTCTGGCCGATCACCATCACCCGGGGCAGGGCGCGGTCTTGAGCGAACAGGTCAACCAACTGGTCCAGGCCGCCGGCCTGGCCTCGCGCGCGGGCCGCTGGCAGGAGGCCGAGCGGCTGTGGCAGCAGGTGCGCGCGCTCGCGCCGCAGCACCCGCAGGCGCTTTACAGCCTCGGCGTCCACGCGCTGCAGCGCGGCGACGCCCAGGGCGCGATCGAACTGCTGCAGGCGGCGCATCGCGCCGCGCCGCGGGATCCGATGATCCTGCTGTCGATCGGCATGGTCGAGCGCGAACGCGGCAACCTCCAGGCCGAATCCGAGGCGATCCAGGCCGCGCTGGCGCTGGATCCGTACTTCCTCGCCGGCCTGCTGGCCAAGGCCTCGTGGCTGGAGCGCCAGGGCCAGGCGCGCGCGGCCGCGCAGGCCTGGCGCAACGCGCTGACGGTGGCGCCGCCGCAGCCGCATTGGCCGGACATGCTGCGCTCGCAGCTCGAACACGCGCAGCGTAAGGTCGAGGAATACCGCGACGAGTTCGCCGCGTTCCTGGAGCACCGCGTCGGCGGCACGCGCGAGGCGCTGGAATTCGGCGCGCGCGGGCGCTGGCAGGAAGCGGCCTCGATCATGGTCGGCCGCAGCACGCCCTACCTGTCGCAAAGCAACCAGCTGTGCGTGCCGCGGCTGCCGGCGATTCCGTTCTTCGAACGCGAACAATTCGCCTGGGCGCCCGAGCTGGAAAGCCGCACCCACGACATCCTGCGCGAGATGCGCCAGGCGCTGCGCGACGAACAGGCCGAGTTCACGCCCTACATCGAGTACCAGCCCGGCGACCCGGTCAACCAATGGCGCGAACTCAACCATTCGCGGCGCTGGAGCACCTACAAGCTGTGGAGCTACTCGCAGCCGGTCGATGCGCACCTGGCGCGCTGCCCGGCCACGCGCGCCGCGCTGGAGGCGGTGGACATGGCCGACATCGCCGACGTCTGCCCGAACGCGATGTTCTCCGCGCTGGCGCCGCACACCCACATCCCGCCGCACCACGGCGAGACCAACGCGCGCCTGGTCGCGCACCTGCCGCTGATCGTGCCGGAGAAGTGCAGCTACCGGGTCGGCTTCGAGCGCCGCGAGTGGAAGGTCGGCGAGACCCTGATCTTCGACGATTCGATCGAACACGAAGCGCGCAACGACAGCGACGACCTGCGCGTGGTGCTGATCTTCGACGTGTGGAACCCGCTGTTGTCGCTGGCCGAGCGGGCGATGGTGGACGCGATGATGGCCGCGCATCGCGAGTTCCTGGCCGGCGCGCAGCGTTGAGGGGTTAGGCGAGGGGGCGGGGGCGGTGTCGAGGCCTGAGCGGAAAGCGTCGGGGCTGAAGCCCCTCCCACAAGAGCCGCGGCGTCGCTGCGGGCGCGGGCTTCGAGCGTCGAAAGCCCGCTGGTCTCTAACCTCAAGTGCATCACCTCAGTGAGGCACTGTGAATGGGCCAGCAGTATTCACATCTGAGCGCAGAAGAGCGCGGGGCCATCATGGTCTTGATCGCCCAAGGGGCGAGCGGACGGCAAATCGCCCAGACGTTGGGTCGGGCGCAAAGCACCATCGCTCGCGAGTTGCGCCGTAATGGGTTTCGGTCCCATTCGGGGCCGCCGCTGCGCGGACGCCCCCGTTTCGATCCTGGCTACGATGCGACTCGGGCGGGCCGGCGGGCCCAGCGACTGCGGCGACGGGCGCGGGTGCGCCGCAAGCTGCGACGCGACACCGTGCTGTGGCGACGCGTGCGCTATTGGCTGGAACGGTGCTGGTCGCCGCAACAGATTGCCGACAAACTGCGCGATCTATACCCGGACCGGCCCTGGCTGCGCGTGTCGCACGAAACGATCTATACCGCGATTTATGCGATGCCGCGCGGCGAATTGCGCCGCCAGGTGACCCGTCTGCTGCGGCAGGGGCGCAAGTCCGGCCGCCGCACGCGTCAGGGAAGCGACGCCCGCGGCCATCTGCCGGATCTACCCAACATCCGCCTGCGGCCGCCGGCGGCGCATGAGCGCCTGATGCCGGGGCATTGGGAGGGCGACCTGATCGTGGGCGCGCACAATCGCTCGGCGATCGGGGTGCTGGTCTGCCGCCGCACCTTGTACGTCAAGTTGGTCAAGCTCGCCGACGCGACCGCGCACACGGTGCTGGAGGCCTTCAGCTCGGCGTTCGAAGGCGTGCCGGAAAGTTTGAAGAAGACCTTGACCTACGACCAGGGCAAGGAAATGGCATCGCATCGGCAGTTGAGCGAACGCACTGGTTTAGCGATCTACTTCGCCGACCCCCATAGCCCGTGGCAACGCGGAACCTGCGAAAACACCAACGGCTTGTTGCGGCAATACTTTCCCAAGGGCACCGATCTGTTGGTGCATTCTGCGCAGCGCCTCAAAGAGGTGGCGTGGGAAATGAACAACCGCCCCCGTCGTAGCCTGGGCAGGCGCTCGCCCGTCGAGGTGCTCTATGAGGAACTCAAAAACCCGCGGGCGCAGGGTGATGCACTTGGACCTTGACTCCGCCCCCAGTAAAAACATCGAAGGCCCAATAAAAAAGGAGGCGGGCCAAGGCCCGCCTCCAACGACTCGGAGCTTTCTATTTCTTATTAGAACCGCATCGTCAGGCCCAGGGTGTAGTAACGGCCCAGGGTGTCGTAGAACTGCGGGAAGGTGTTGCCGCTGTTGTAGGTGGTGCTGCCGATGTTGCCGCCCACGACCGGCGGCGTCTTGTCGGCCAGGTTGGTCACGGTGAAGTTGATGCGGGCGTTCCACGGCAGCTCGTACGCCATGGTCAGGTCGAAGTAGTCGTAGGCGTCGATCGAGGTGTAGGGCTTGTACCAGGTGATCGGGCCCGGCTCGACGTCGACCGAGCTCAGGTGGCGCCAGTTCAGGCCCAGCTCGAAGTCCTTGATCGACCACACCGCGCGGAAGTTCGACTTGTAGTCGTAGATGATGCCGGCGGCGACGTTGCACGAGACGCCGTAGACGCCGACGCAGTCGTGCTTGTACACCAGCGGATCGGCCTGGTAGTCGTACGAGTCGGTCTTGGTCAGGTCCAGGGCGAAGTCGATGCGGCCCCATTCGTTGGCCAGCGGAATGCCGTAGCGCACGCCCAGATCCCAGCCGTCGGTCTTGATCCGGCCCTTGTTGGAGCGGTCCAGGAACGGGCCGCGCGCGCCTTCGTTGAGCGAGCCGTCGGTGGGATGACGCGCACCGATCATCAGCTGGCACATCGGATGGTTCACGCTGAGGGTCGGGTTGAGCGCCTGGTCGTAGCAGCCGAACAGGGCGTCGCCGAGCAGCGGACGGGTGATCGCGTCCTTGATGTCGATCTTCCAGTAGTCCAGCGTGACCGAGAAGTCGTTGGTCGGCTGCCACACCAGGCCCAGGGTCTGGGTGTTGGCCTTTTCCGGGCCCAGGATCGGGTTGCCGCCGATGTAGGCGTAGGCCTGGCCGGAGTTCGGACCGTCGATGCCGTTGGCGCTGTTGAGGATCGCCGCCGGCACGCCGGTGGCGACGCACAGCGCGCCGGTGGCGCTGGTCGGACCGCCGACCTTGGCCAGCTCCGAAGCCTGGCAGGGATCGACCGCGCTGTTGTCCAGGCTGCTGGTCAGCGGCTGGAACAGCTCGTTGACGTTCGGGGCGCGGGTCGCGCGCTGGAACATGCCGCGGAAACGCAGGGTTTCGATCGGCGCCCACTCCAGGCCGTACTTGTAGCTGCCGTAGTCGACGTCGGTCTGACCCGACTTGAACTGGCTGTGGCGGTAGCCGGCTTCGAAGTTCAGCGCGTAGGCGCCGCTCTTGCCGCTGACGAGCGGAACGATCGTCTCGACATAGGCCTCGCGCAGGGTCAGGTTGCCGCGCACGTCGGGGTTGGCGCCGCCGGCGCCCTGGACCTCGTTGGGATCGCGCGACGCGGCGTCGGCCTGGTTCATCGCCTCGACCTTGCGGCCTTCCAGACCGAACGCCAGGCCGATCGGGTACTCGGCCCACGGGCTCTTGAACTCGTCGCCCAGGTCGCCGTTGACCGTGCCCGACCACACTTCCTGCTCGACCCGCTGGGTCGCGAAGGTGATCACTTCCAGGAACTTCTTGGCGCCGGTGCCGAACGAGCCTTCCGGACCCCACAGGTTGATCGGCACGCAGCCGCCGCTCGGATCGACGCAGTTGACGCCGTCGCGGGTCAGCAGCGCCTGCTGGCTGCGGGTGTAGGACAGGAAGCCGCCGTTGACGACGAGCTGGTCGGCTTCGCCGTGCGACCAGTAGGCGTCGTAGCGCCAGTTGTCGTTGATCTTGCCGCGCACGCCCAGGGTGGTCTGGAAGACCTTGTTCTGGAAGTCGGTGCTGCGGGTGCCCAGCTCGGTGGAGCGGCGCAGCACGGACGAGTTGAAGGTCGCGGCGCTGCCGACGACGCAGTCGGCGGCGGCGATGTTGAAGTTCGCGCACAACTGCTGGCGGGCCGGCTCGGGCAGCATCGGGTTGCCGATGCTGACGTCGAACCCGGCGCCGAACAGGCCGCCCGGGGCGATCTGCGAGGTCACGTCGGAACGGGTGTAGAGCACCTGCGCATAGGCTTCGGCGTGCTCGTTGAATTCGTAGCGGCCCAGCGCGGTGGCCTGCCAACGGTCCAGTTCGGTCTGGAAGTAGTTGAAGGGGTTGTAGTTGAAGCGCTGGTTGATGCCGCCGAACGCGCCGGTGGCCGGATTGAACTGCCCCATCGGGCCGATGCGGGTCGGGATGCCGACGCTCGAACCGCCCTGGCTGCCGTCGGTGGAGTCCAGGGTGAACACGCTGTACTTGCGGCCGCCCTGCAGCAGCGGATCGTTGTCGGTCTTGCCGACGCTCAGCACCACGTTGCCCTTGCCGTCGTCCAGGTTCACGCCCATGGTGACGGTGGTGTTGCGGCGGTCGGCGTCCTGCTTGCTGGACTGGCCGTAGCTGGTGTTGAGCTCGACGCCTTCGAAGTTGCGCTTGAGCACGAAATTGACGACGCCGGACACCGCGTCGGCGCCGTACACCGCCGAAGCGCCGCCGGTGACCAGATCGACGCTGTCGATCAGCGCCAGCGGGATCACGTTGGTGTCGACCACGCCGAACAGGTTGAACGGCACCACGCGGCGGCCGTCCATCAGCACCAGGGTGCGGTTGTCGCCGAGGCCGCGCAGGTTGATGGTGGCGCCGCCGTTGGCGCCGTTGTTGACGCCGGGACCGATCGCCGGAGTCGCGCCCGGCAGCACCTTGAGGAAGTCCTCGGCGGTGACCGGCTGGTTGCGGTTGATCTCTTCGCGATCGACGGTCATCACCGGGCTGTTGGTGGTGAGGCCGGGAATCGAAATATGCGAACCGGTGACCTGGATGCGATCCAGGGTCGTCGCCTCTTGAGCGGCGGCCGGCGCGGCGGGGGTTGCGCCGTCCTGAGCGTTGGCCAAGCCGATGCCGGCCAGGCTGGTAGCGCCCACGCACAACGCGAAGGTGATCGCGTCGCGCAACTTGTTGGTCTTCAGGGTCATCTCTCTCTCCAAGTGTCCTGAATGATTCGGGGGTCGGCAAAGGCGTTGGCCAGCGGGCGAAAAGGTTTGCGCCCAAATTGGCAAAGCCGGTCCGATAGTAGTCCTCCTGTTCCAGTAATTAAAGTGTCGTTAAGAACAATGACCCGCGCCGATTTGTGCTAATCGCCACGGCGGCGACGTCGAGCCGGGGGCGCGTGGCGCAACGGGAGAGAAGGCGCGGCGAACGGCGGACGCACAAAAACTACGGCCCCTTGCGGGGCCGTAGTCAAAGCGTCAGGAACCTAGAAGGCTCAGAAACGCTGGGTGTAGCGCATGTAGTAGAAGCGGCCCGGAACTTCGAACGCCGGGTCGAAGCTGTTGGCGAACGTGGTCGCCGAACCCGGCGGGTCGCGGTCGAACACGTTGTTGATGCCCACGGTCACCTTGGCGTTCCACGGCACCTGCACGTAAGCCGACAGGTCGGTGTAGGTCACGCTGGGGATGTGGTTTTCCGGATCCTTGCCTCCCGAAGTGACGCGGTTCGGGTCCGAGCACAGCAGCGGGATGTTGGCTGCGTTGGCGAGGTTAGCGCCGACGCAATCCTCGGTCTGGCTGGAGTAATAGCGCAGGTTGGCGCTGGCGCCGACCGAGCCCAGCTCCCAGTTGACCGACAGGTTCGAACGCAGACGGAAGTAGTTGTCGCGCGCCGAGCCGCCGCGGTATTCGCCTACGCGGTTCTTGCCTACGGTGATGGGATCGCTGACCGTGTAATCGGTCATGTAGGTGGAATCCCAGACCAGGCTGAGCTTGCCCCAGCTGAACTCCGGCAGTCGATAGCCGACGGTCAGATCGTAGCCTTCAACCTGAATCTCGCCGACATTGTTCGGCACAGCGAGCATGTTGGCGATTTCGCCGGTCGTCGGGTCGCGCTGGATCAACTGGCAGACATCTGCGTTTCCGCGCAGATAGCAGGTGTTGAGCATTTCCTGCGCAGTTTGGGTGTAGACGGCGTCTTCGATCTTGACCTTCCACCAGTCAAGCGAGACGTCCAGCCCGGTAGCCCAGCTCGGGCTATAGACGAAGCCCAGCGTCTTGGAGGTGGACTTTTCCGGCCCGAGGTTCGGATTGCCGCCGACCGTGGTGCGGATCTGCGGGTTGGACTGAATATAAGCCGGAGTGGTGCAGCTGGCAGGACGGGCATTGCCGGCTGCGCACGGATCGGCCACGTCTTCGAAGGTGTCGCTCACGCCCGAGAACAGTTCGCTGATCGACGGAGCGCGGAAGCCCTCCGACCAGTTGCCGCGGATCAGCAGGTCGTCGATCGGCTTCCAGCGGAAACCGAACTTGCTGTTGAGGGTGTCGCCGAAGTTGCTGTAGTCCGAGTAACGGGTGGCCAGGCTGAAGTCGAGCAGCTTGGCGCCCGGGACGTCGGCCAGCAGCGGGATCGCCAGTTCGAGGTAGGCCTCGTCCAGGTCATAGCCGCCCTGAGTGGCGGTACGGGCGTTGCCGGTGGTGTCGCCGGAGTTGATCAGGCCGTCCGGATGGTCGAAGCCCGACTCGGAGCGGTGCTCCAGGCCGAACGAGAACGCCATCGCGCCGCCCGGCAGGTCGAACAGGTCGCCGCCGATATTGGCGTAGTAGGTCTTCTGCTCGTAGCCGTACACGTCGTGCGCTTCGAAGCCGACGTAGTCGAGCATCTCGCGGGTGATGGTGCCGGCGCCGCCGAGCAGGTTCAGCGGGACGCAGCGGTCGATCGCGACGCCGTTGCTGCCGCAGCGTAGCTGGCCGTTGGCGGGATCGACGAAGCTCGGGCCGAGCGCGTTGCGCAGGGCCGAGATGTTCTGGAAGCCGCTGGTGGTGTCGGTCTGGTCGTTCTTGCCGTAGAACATGCCCGCTTCCCAGGAGAAGTTGCGGGTGCCGACGTCGAACGAGCCTTCGAACACGCCGTTGAAGGCGTAGGTCTTGACGTTCTGGTTGTAGATGCGGCCGCCGGTCTCGACGAAACGGCGCTGAATGTAATCGATGTCGCGGCCGGTCGGGTTGTAGGCGTTGTCGGCGCTGATGACGATGTTGGCGCCGTTGGTGCCCGGTGCGGCGCGGCCCAGGGTCACCGGCATCGGTGCCAGGACCTGCGTGGACTTGCGCTCGTTATAGGTCACGGTGGTGCGGAACGAAACCTTGTCGGTGATGTTCAGCGTGGCATCGCCGAAGACCGAGGTGCGCTCCTGCGGAGTAAGGAGGTAGTTGCCGGGCGCGTGATTGAAGGAGTCGGCGCCAGTGTAGGGACGGCCCGTCGCGGTACCGTTGGGAACGAAATAACCTTCGCTGCCATCCGCTCGGGTCGAGCCGTAAATCGGATTGCCGTCGTCGTCCACGCCGGTCTGGCCGTAGAAGCCGTATCGGCCGTTCGGGGTGGTCGAGCTGTTGCCCGTGCCCGGCAGCGCGCCGTAGACCGGCACGGCCGAGATCTTGCGGTCGCCCGCCCAGATCGGCTCTTCCTTCACGTAGCCGACGCCCAGCATCGCCGACCAGCGGTCGGAGCTGGAGCCGATGGTGAAGTCGTAGGCCTGACGTGTGCCGTCGCCCTTGTCGAACTGGCCGATGTAGGCGTTGGCTTCGGCGCCGTCGAAATTGCGGCGCAGGATGATGTTGACCACGCCGGCGATGGCGTCGGAGCCGTAGATCGTCGAGGCGCCGTCCTTCAGGACTTCGATGCGCTCGACCGCGGCGGTCGGGATGGTGTTCAGATCGACCGCGCCGCCCAGGCCGGTGCCGCCGACCCAACGACGGCCGTTGACCAGCACCAGGGTGCGGTCGGCGCCGAGGTTGCGCAGGTCGACGCGGGTCTCGCCGTTGCCGCCGTTGTTGTAGGTGCTGTTGAGCGCAGAACCGTTGGTGGAGATGTTCTGCAGGATGTCGCCGACCGAGGTCAGGCCCTGCTGCTCGATCTGCACGCGGGACATCGAGAAGACCGGCTGCGAGGTCTCGATGTCGGCGCGCTTGATGCGCGAGCCGGTGACTTCGACGCGGTCCAGCGTCGTCGCTTCCTTCTCGGCGTCCTGGGCGTACGCGACGCCGGTGCCGATCAAAGCGGTGCTACCCACTGCGAGCGCGAAGGTAATCGCGTCGCGGAGCTGGGTGGTCTTGAAGGTCATTTCTCTCTCTCCGAGTCTTGTCTGATGTACCCAGGGGCCTCGCCGGTGATGTCAAAAAAGACGCCAAATCCAGCAAGTTGTCCGGATCGTACCCGCACACTGGAGAAAATTAAAGTGTTGTTAATTGCCCCCGCGCGTTCATTTGTGACAGATCCGGGGGGCGGCGATCTCCCGACCAATCCGTTCCCGGGCGTATGTTCGAGAGGCAGAAATCCAACCGCAGCTTGCAGTTACGGGCGTAACCATGTGCGCCAGACGGCGCCGAGTGCGATGGAATGCCGCGCGAAGGCCAAACGCACTTCATTGTAGAAATGCGATTTTTGTCACAAAAATTTGGTAGTCAGGCCTGGGAAGCGCGCGCGGCCATGCGCCGGAGACGGCGGCAAGCGGCAGGGCGGGAGGGAATGCGGCGGGGATGCGACACGCGCGCGGCCGCGCGCGACGATCAGAGGTCTTGTTCGTAGCGGACGTAAGGCACGGTGCCTTCGTCCTTGTCGCCGTTGCCCGGCGCGAACGGGTTCTTGCCGCGGGTGACCACGTTCTCGGCGCCGACGGTGAGCTGGCCGCTCCACGGGGTGCGCCAGGTCAGGCCGACGCCCAGGCCTTCCCACTGGCCCGGCTGGCCGGGCGTGTCGACCACGCGGCCGATGATGTTGGCGCCGAAATTGCCGTAGGCGGCGCCGACGGTGATGCTCTTGCTGTTCCAGTGGTCGGCCAGGTTGGGCATCTCGCCGGCCGGAATCAGCTTGGCGCGGGCCCAGGTGCCGCCGATGGAGACCATCGCCTCGCGGCCGATGTTCTTCTGGCCGTAGACGGTGAGGGTGTTCTGGTCGACCCGGCTGGGCCGGTTGTTCGGGCTCATCCAGGCCGGCAGGGTCTCGCGGCCGTTGCCGAGGGCGACGCCGACCCGCCCGCCCGGACGGCTGAGGCTGGCCCCGGCCGAGAACTGGCGGTTGTTGCTGTGGTCGTCGTCGTCGAGCGCGGCCAGCAGGCAGTGGTTGGCGAGGTTGCCGATCGCTCCGGCCAGGCCGGACTTGCGGTCGCAGACCAGGCCCAGGCCGTCGTTGGCGTCGAGGCCGACGGTGGCGTCGAAGGTGTTGGCGCCGCTCTTCCAGCGCGCGCCGGCGCGATCGGCCGGCTCGAGCTGCAGCAGGTACTCCAGCTTGCCGTTGTTCTGGTTCCACACCGGCAAGTAAGTGGTGTCGCGCTTGGCCTGCGCATGCGCGCCCGCCGCCACGCCTAGGGCGAGGGTCAGGGCAAGCGGCAAATGGCGCAGGAGCTTGGACATCGCTGAGAAGTGTGCGGCGCGGACCGTCGTTGACCGTCGTTAAGACCGAATGAAGCCGGTCGAGTTCCCCGGAATTACGAATCGACTATAGAGGGTTTATGTTTATTTAACAATCAGAAAACGGTCCCAGATCGGTGCGGCCGGGACCGTTCAGGCGACCGCCGGTCGGGTGGCCGGGCGGGTCATTGGACCCGCTGCGGCGCCTCCAGTTCGGCCGCGGCGGCGGCGAACAGGCCGGCCACCTGGTCGGGGTCGAAACGGTAGCTCTGGCCGCAGAACTCGCAGCGGATCTGCGCTTCGCCGCCGGCCGCCTCGACCGCGGCCTCGGCTTCCTCGCGGCCCAGCGAGACCAGCATCGCCTCGACCCGCTCGCGCGAGCACGAGCAGGCGAACGACAGCGACTTGCCGCCGAGCGACTGCACGCCGTCTTCGTGGAACAGCCGGTGCAGCAGCGCGTCGGCGGGCAGTTCCAGCAGTTCGGCCTGGCCCAGGGTGTCGAACAAGGCGCCGACCCGGGTCCAGCCGTCCTCGTCGCCGCCGTCGCCGGGCAGCTTCTGCAGCATCAATCCGGCGGCGCGGTCGCCGTCGGCGGCCAGCAGCAGCCGCGTGGGCAGCTGTTCGGACTGGCGGAAATAGCCTTCGAAGGCGCCGGCCAGGGAGTCGGATTCCAGCGCCACCAGGCCCTGGTAGCGGATCGGGTCGCGGCCGCCGGCGCTGGGGTTCTCGATGGTGATCGCCAGCACCGCGTTGGCGCCGAGCTGGCGCAGGTCGCGCGAGACTTCGCCGCCTTCCTCGGCCAGTTGGACGATGCCACGCAGGGTGCCGGCGGCGGTGCATTCGGCGAACAGGGTGCGCAGCGCGCCTTCGCCGCGCAGCTGCACCGACAGCCGGCCGTCGACCTTGGCGTGGCCGGTGAACAAGGCCGCCGCCGCGGCGGCTTCGCCGAGCAGTTCGGCGGCGGCCTGCGGGTAGTGCGCGCGTTCGCGGATCTGCT
This sequence comes from Lysobacter enzymogenes, assembly GCF_023617245.1. Classification (NCBI taxonomy): domain Bacteria; kingdom Pseudomonadati; phylum Pseudomonadota; class Gammaproteobacteria; order Lysobacterales; family Lysobacteraceae; genus Lysobacter; species Lysobacter enzymogenes. The sequence goes on along the minus strand of NZ_CP067396.1, from coordinate 4,663,035 downwards.
GCCAGGCCTGGTCCAGGCGCACGTGCACGCCGCGCACGCCGGCGTCCTCGATCAGGAAGCGGGTGAGGCGGTCGTGGCCGTCGGGCCGGGCGGTGGAGGCGGAGTCGGTCATCGTCGTCGTACTCTGTGAAAGGCATGCGGCGCACGCCGCGAGCGCCGCGCCGGGGATGCGCCGGGCGCGGCTTGGCGGATAATGCGCACGTTCCTGTGAACGGGGGGATGCAAGGCAATGCGGTTGCGACCGGTGCGAGCGAGGCCGACACGGGCAGACCGTCCTGCGCCAAGAGTGGGGACGCGGATGCGCCGGTGCAAGGTTTGAACATGAAGGCTGCCGGCCCGGCCGCCGCCGCGTCGCCGTCCGCGGCCGTACCGCCGCCCCGGCGCGCGCGGCGCTGGCTGCGCTGGCTGATCGCGCTGCCGTTCCTGTTCGTGCTGGCCTCGGCGCTGCAGGTGGCGGTGCTGCGCTTCGTCGATCCGCCGTTCTCGGCGTTCATGCTGATCCGCCAGGGCCAGGCCTGGGGCGGCGGCGATTTCGGCTTCCGCCTGGCCTACGACTGGCGCGACCTGGACGAGATCTCGCCGAACCTGCCGGTGGCGGTGGTGGCCTCGGAGGACCAGCGCTTCGCCGAGCACTTCGGCTTCGACCTGCGCGCGATCGAGAAGGCGCGCAAGAACAACGAGCGCGGGCGCCGGGTCCGCGGCGGCAGCACGGTCAGCCAGCAGACCGCCAAGAACCTGTTCCTGTGGGCCGGACGCAGCTGGGTGCGCAAGGGCCTGGAGGCCTGGTACACGCTGCTGATCGAGACGATGTGGTCGAAGCGCCGGATCATCGAGGTCTACGTCAACGTCGCCGAATTCGGCGACGGCGTGTACGGCGCGCAGGCCGCGGCGCGCACCTACTACCGCAAGGACGCCGCCCGGCTCGCGCCGGCCGAGGCCGCGCGCATGGTCGCGGTGCTGCCCAATCCCAAGCGCTACAGCATCGTCAAGCCGGGGCCTTACGTGCAGCGGCGCACCAACGCGATCCAGCGGCAGATGCGCAACATCGGCGGCAGCGGCTACCTCAAGCAGATCGAATGAGCGCGGCGGCGCGAGTGCGCGCCGGCGAATCGAACGAACGGGAAACCGACGGGTCCGGCCTCGGGCGACTGCGTAATCCGGTGGCCGACTCGGGCCGACGACACCGGCCGATGCGAGCAGACACGGGGCGACACGGGCCGATGCGGGCCGACATGGCCTGAGGCGGGCCGACATGGCCTGAGGCGGGCCGACACGCGCCGGCGCCCGTGCCCGCGCCGGCCGCCGTCGTTACTATGCGCGGCATGAACCGCGAACGCGTCACCGTCGTCCTGGCCGCCTTCGACGAAGCGCAGAGCCTGCCCCTGCTGCAGCCGCGCATCGCCGCCGCGCTCGACGCGCTGGCCGCCGACGGCGTCGACGGCCAGGTGCTGTACGTCGACGACGGCAGCCGCGATGCCACCTGGGCGATCCTGCAGGGCTTCGCCGCGGCCGATCCGCGCGTGGGCCTGCTGCGGCTGTCGCGCAATTTCGGCAAGGAAGCGGCGCTGACCGCCGGGCTGGACCTGGTCGAGACCGGCGCGGCGCTGATCCTGGACGCCGACGGCCAGGACCCGCCGGAGTTGATCCCGCAGTTCGTGGCCAAGTGGCGCGAAGGCTACGACGACGTCTACGGCACCCGCCTGGAGCGCGAAGGCGAGGGCTGGTTCAAGCGCTCCAGCGCGCACGCTTTCTACCGGGTGATCGGGCGGCTCTCGCGCACCCCGATCCCGGCCGACACCGGCGACTTCCGCCTGCTCTCGCCGCGCGCGCTGGCGGCGCTGCGGCAGTTGCGCGAGCGCCATCGGTTCATGAAGGGCCTGTTCGGCTGGGTCGGCTACAACCGGATCGGCTTGCCGTATCACCGCGGCGCGCGCGCGGCCGGGCGCAGCAAGTTCAATTTCTGGCGGTTGTGGAACCTGGCCCTGGAGGGCATCACCAGCTTTTCCACCGCGCCGTTGCGGCTGGCGACCTACCTGGGCCTGGCCACGGCGGCGCTGGCGTTCGCCTTCGCGCTCAAGGTGGTGCTCAAGGCGCTGTTGTTCGGCGATCCGGTGCAGGGCTGGCCGACGATGATGGCGGTGATCCTGTTCCTGGGCGGGGTGCAGCTGATCGCGCTGGGGCTGATCGGCGAATACCTGGGGCGGCTGTACGAGGAATCCAAGCAGCGGCCTTTATATCTTGTCGACACCTTCCGGCCGGCTGCGGGAGTATCCTCGGGCCAGACCCCGCTTTCTACGTTCCCCACGCTCGCGCAAGGAGACGGCCGTGCGCACAGTAAGGCAGCTGTTGGAGACGAAAGCCCCTGAGGTCATCGCGATCGGCCCGGACGCGCCGGTGATCGACGCGATCCGGCTGATGGCGGAAAAACGCATCGGCGCGGTGCTGGTGATGGACGGCGCGCGGCTGGCCGGGATCCTGTCCGAGCGCGACTACGCGCGCAAGATCGTGCTGCAGGGACGCTCGTCGGCGGACACGCCGGTGCGCGACATCATGACCGCGCAGGTCATCAGCGTCGGGCTCGGCGACACCGCCGAGCGCTGCATGCAGTTGGTCACCGACAAGCGCATCCGCCACCTGCCGGTGCTGGAAGACGGCCAGGTGGTCGGCGTGGTGTCGATCGGCGATCTGGTCAAGGCGGTGATCGAGGACCAGCGGGTCGAGCTGGATCAGTTGCAGCGCTATATCGCCAGCTGATCGGCGTTGCCGGCAATGCCGCGCGCCGCCCGGCGCGGAATCGCGCGCGGCCGGGCGAGTTGATGGCGGTTCGCGTGGCGTGCGCGTCGATGCCGCGGGCGTCGGTGTCGCGTCTGGCGCATTGGACGATTCGACATCGCAGGTTCGACATCGCACGCGCCGATGAAGCCGGCGCGCTGGGCCGTCGTGCGGGCTGGGCGCACCGAATTTCCCGTGCCGGCCGCACGGCTGTTATCGTCGGGCCTCTTTCGTAGGGATACGCAGCTCGATGAATGGATTCCGTTCGCTCCGTCCGCATGGCGCCGTGGTTGCAGGCGCGCTGGCCTTGACGCTTTCGCTGGCCGCCTGCGACCGCGCCGCGCCGCCCGCCGAGGAAACAGCGCCCGTCGCCGCGGCGCCGGCCGCGCCGCCGGACCTGACCCAGGGCCCGGCCACGGCCACGATTTCGGCCGACGGCCGCACGCTCTCGGTCGGCGTTCCCGAGCGCAGCCTCGAGGAGACCGCAGCCAAATTCTTCAACCAGCGCGCGGACCGGTTCGACAGCGTCGCGATCCTCGCCCAGGGCAAGCGCGACGACGTCTACCAGGTGTTGGTGCGCGCCGAGGCGGCGAGCGATCCCAAGCGCGACGGCGGGCGTTGCCGCGACGGCCGCGAGGTGAAGCTGCGGCACCTGGAATTCGATCTGAGTTCGATGTCGATGACCTCCAGCCAGGACCTCGAATCCTGCCTGCGTCGGCTGCGCGTGGTCGCGCAGCGGCGCTTGGCCGACGGCGGTTTCGAGTACGACCTGGAAGAGGTCGACGCCGACGGCGATCCCAGTTCGATGTATCTGCGCTACGACGGCAAGGATTACGGCCGCCCCGCCGCGCACTGAGCGAACAGCGGCCGTTGCGCGCTCGCGGCGCGCTCGGTCGCGTCCGGCCTGTCGCATCGATCAGGGCGCGGTTCGCGGCCGCGCCTCCGCGTTTGGTTCGCGCCCCGCGCTCAATTCACCACGTGCCCGGCGCAGCCGGTGTCCTTGCCCGGGCCCAATTCCAGCGTCGCCAGCAGCGCCGCCGGCGGCGCGATCGCGCCGAGCGCCAGCGCGGCCGCGCCGCGCAGGCCCAGGCGCTTGTAGTCGGGCCGCGCGTTGGGATTCTTGAACGAGCCGGTCACCAGCAGCGGCGTGCGCAGCGCCAGCAGGCTGCGGTCCTTGGGGCGCGGGCGGATCGTCAGATCGAGCTTTTCCTGGTTCAGATCGATGGTGCCGCTGCCGACCAGCACGGTGTCGCTGGTGTCGAAGGCCAGCGACTTGGCCGTCATCACCCCGTCCTTGACCGCGAAGTCGCCGAAGCCGCAGCGGATCGGGATCTTGTGGTCGCCGGTGAGCTTGAACTTGAGGATCTCGGCCACGTCGATGCCGGTGAACTCCATCAGCAGATTGCTGATCTGGCCCTGGCCCATGCCGACGGCGACGCTGCCGTCGCTGCCGCCGAGCATCTTGGCGATCGAGTTGCCGCTGCCGGCCAGGGCGATGCGGCCGCCGACCTTGCCGATCGCGTCCTGGCCCAGCTTGACCCCCGGCATCAGCTTGGCCAAGTCGAGGCGGCGGGCCTGGATGTCGCCGCGGGTGCGCAAGGTGGCCGCGCGCGCGTCCATGGTGATGGTGGAGCGGATGTCGCCGCCGGCGACGCCGAAGTTCAGCGGATCGAGCTTGAGCACACCGTTTTCCAGCAGCAGGTGCGCCTGCATATCGTCGAGCGGCCAGCCCGGCGCTTCGATGCGCGCGGCCTTGAGCTTCACGTCGGCGTCCATCGAACGCAGCTTTTCCAGGTGGTAAGGCGTGTCGGGCAGCAGCCGCGCGCTGGCGTCCTGGCGCGCGTGCTGCGCGGCCAGTTCGGGGTTGGTGCTTTCGCCGCGGCCCTGCTCGGGCGCGGCGCCGACGAAGCCGGCCAGGTCGTCGAAATCCAGGCGCCTGGAGGTCAGGTCGGCGCGCAGATAGGGGCGTTGGCCGGCGGTGTCGACGCTGGCGTTGCCGGCGAGGTCGCTGTCGCCGACCTTGCCGGTGAAGCCGTCGTAGCGCCACAGCGCGCCGGCGCGGCGCAGGCGGCCGTCGAGCGCGTACGGCGGGGTCGGCGGGATCGCCACGCCGATCAGCGGATACAGGTCGGCGAGGTTCTTGCCGCTGAGCGCGAACTGCAGGTCGAAGTCGCGCAGGTGGAAGGGATCGACCAGTTCGCCGCGGGCGTGGGCGCGGGTGGCGCCGGCGGCGGCGCGCAGATTGATGCGGTAGGGATTGACCGTGTCGCGCAGTTCCAGCGGCGATTCGGCGCGGCCTTGCAGGGTGAAGGGATTGCCCTTCCAGCGGCCCTTGCCGGCGACGTCCACCGGCGGCGCGGCGTCTTCGCGCTTGGGTTCGCGGCTGGCGATGTCCAGGCGGATGTCGGTCTTGCCGGCGGGGTCGATGAACTCCAGGCGGCCGTCGTCGATCCAGATGCGGCGGAACTTCGGCAGCTCGCCGCCGCCGCTGCCGAACACCCAGTTGCCGCCGTGCTCGCGGTCGCTCTGCAGGTACACGCGCGGCTGGCTCAGGCGGATGTCGGGGATGCGGATCTCACCCTTGAGCAACGGCCAGAACTCGATCGCCAGTTCCAGCCGCTGGGCGCTGGCCATGCTCGGCGCTTTACCCCAGGGCGCGTTGGCGAAGCTCAGCGCGTCGGCGCGGATCACCGGCACCCGGCCCAGGTCGACGTCGAGATTGCCGCCGATCTGCAGCTTGCGCCCGGTGCGCGCCTCGACCTGGCGTTCGATCGGGCCCTTGAACCAGTTCCAGTCCCATAGCGCGATCAGGATCGCGACGGCCGCGGCCAGCAGGCCGAGCGCGCTGAGCCAGGGATGGCGGCGGGGCCAGGCGCGCGCCGGCGCGGGCGTGCCGGAATGGGGCGGGCCGGCGTCGGCTGCAGCGGTGGATTCGGGCGGTCGGAGGTCGGGAGAGTTCATCGCGGGAAGGCGCGAGCCGGCGGCGATGCAGGTCGGAGCTGGCGCCGCGGCCGGTGTCGGCCGGGTTTCGTCAGTCCGGGAGCCGGCCCATGCGTCGGGGCCTGTTCGCTACGTTGGCCCCACCATCGCCACGGGCCGGTAAAGCGAAGGTGAATGCGCGGTGGACGCGGCGTGCGGCGTTCAGGCCGTCAACGCTTGCGGCGAAGGCACGACCTGCGACAGCACCGCGATGTAGTGGCAGACGCTGCCGGCGACCACGAACAGGTGCCAGATCGCGTGCGAGTACTTCAGCGACGGGCGATGGTAGAACACCGTGCCCAGCGTGTAGCACAGGCCGCCGGCGAGCAGCCAGCCCAGGGCCCAGGCGTCGAGCGCGTCGAGCAGCGGCTTGATCGCCACCAGCACCAGCCAGCCCATGGCGATGTAGATCGCCGTGGACAGCAGCTTGAAGCGGCCGGTGTAGTACAGCTTGAACACGATCCCGGCCGCGGCCAGGCCCCAGATCGCCGCGAACAGGCCCCAGCCCCACGGTCCGCGCAGGCCGATCAGGGTGAACGGGGTGTAGGTGCCGGCGATCAGCAGGTAGATCGCGCAGTGGTCGAAGACCTTGAGCCGGCCCTTGGCCACCGGGTGCTGGATCGCGTGGTAGAGGGTCGAGGCGATGTACAGCAGCAACAGGCTGATGCCGAACACGATCGCGCTGCCCAGTTGCCAGCCGTCGCCGTAAAGCGCGGCCAGGGTGATCATCACCGCCCCGCCGGCCAGCGCGGCGGTGGCGCCGAGACCGTGGGTGAGGGCGTTGGCGAACTCCTCGCGGATCGAGTGGTCGCCGTGTGCGGGGGCGTGGGCGGCGGGCATGGTCCCCGCATCCTAGCGCGGTCCGCGGCAAATGCTAACGCCGGGGGCGAACCGACCGTTGGGGTTAAGTGCGCGGCGTCGCGAATCGGCGCTGCGCCGCGGTTGGGCCGTGCGCGGCCGCGGGGGAGCTGTCCCCAGTCATCCCGCCTCGCGCGTCGGCGCCGCGCCCATGAACACGCCGATCACCGCCAGCGCGAGCCCGGCCAGGTTGAGCAGCGCCGGCGTTCGCGCGCGATCCCAATGCAGGAACGCGAACAGCGCCAGCACCGGTACGAACAGCAGCGAGCCGAGGCCCCATCCCAGGTGTTCCTGGAAGGCCAGCGCCAGCAGCCACAGCGCGCCGACCAGGCCGATCGCGCAGCCGAGGATCGTCAGCGCCGTGCTCATGTCGGGTTTCTCATGCCGGCTCTCTCATGCGTGCTCTCTCATGCGTGCTCTCTCATGATTGTTCTCCGCGAGGCCGGCTGGGCGCCGGATCGGGCATGTTAGCCAGACGCGGGGCGCGACGCGCCGGCGTCAAGCCGGCGAGGCCGGGGCGATGGCGATGTGGGCCGCGGCAACGGCGCGGGTCGCGACCGTGGGGCTGCGGTTTCGGATGGGGCAGCGTCGTGGTTTTGTTGGCGCGGTCGCGGCTTGCGCCGCTCCTACAAGGGGATTGCGTGGCGGTGGGCACGGCGCCGCGCGCTCACTCCAGCGCGTTGAGCTTGCGGATGCGGCGCAGGCGGCGCTGGATCTTGTGCGGCTTGGGGAAGCGGTATTCCTCGACTTCCACCAGCAGTTCGCAGTCTTCGCCGAAGGCCTCGCGCATCGCGTAGAGGCGGCCGTTGCCTTCGAACGCCAGCCAGCGCGCGCCGTCGGCGACCACCTTGATCTGCGAGACGGACGGGATGATTTCGCTGAGCGCGGCCAAGTCGAGCCGGCCGCGCGCGAGCAGTTCCTCGCGCCGCGCGGCCAGCGCCTCGGCGCGGGCGCGGGTGGCCTGCAGCGCCGATTCGCGGTCGATGCGGTGGATCGGCTGCAGCGCGCGCAGCGGCACCAGCGCCTGCGCCTTGTCGCTGCGCAGGCGGTGGATGTCCATGATCACCTTGCCCATGTAGGCGTCCTTGTAGTCGAGCGCGGCGACTTCGCTGCGCTTGCTCAACAAGTACAGCCACCATTGGCGCAGGCGCGACACGGTTCAGTCGACCGCGATCGCGTGGGCGTGTTCGCGCGTGGCCAGGAACTGCACGCCCGGCGCGCGTTCTTGCGCCAGCTGCAGGTTGACCCGGGTCGGGGCGAGGTAGACCAGTTCGCCGGCCGCGTCGATGGCGAGGTTCATCGCGTTCTTCTCGCGGAATTCCTCGAGCTTCTTGGCGTCGTTGCAGCGGATCCAGCGCGCGGTCGCCACGCTGACCTGCTCGAAGCTGGCGTCGACGCCGTACTCGTCCTTCAGCCGGTAGGCGACCACGTCGAACTGCAGCACGCCGACCGCGCCGAGGATCAGGTCGTTGCTCATCAGCGGGCGGAAGAACTGGGTCGCGCCTTCCTCCGACAGCTGGGCCAGGCCCTTCTGCAACTGCTTGAGCTTGAGCGGATCGCGCAGGCGCGCGCGGCGGAACAGTTCCGGGGCGAAGTTGGGGATGCCGGTGAACGACAGGTTCTCTCCTTCGCTGAAGCTGTCGCCGATGGAGATCGTGCCGTGGTTGTGGATGCCGATCACGTCGCCCGGAAACGCGGTTTCGGCGATCTCGCGGTCGGAGGCCATGAAGGTCAGCGCGTTGGCGAGCTTGACCTCCTTGCCGCTGCGCGCCTGGAAGGCCTTCATGCCGGCGCTGAACTTGCCCGAGCAGATGCGCATGAACGCGACCCGGTCGCGGTGCTGCGGGTCCATGTTGGCCTGGATCTTGAAGACGAAGCCGGTCAGCTTGTCCTCGGCCGGCTGCACTTCGCGGCGGGTGGTCTCGCGCGGCTTCGGCGCGGGCGCGTGCTCGACGAAGAAGTCCAGCAGCAGCTGCACGCCGAAGTTGTTGACCGCCGAGCCGAAGAACACCGGGGTCTGTTCGCCGGCCAGGTACTTGGCCTTGTCGAACGGGTGCGAGGCGCCCTCGACCAGTTCGAGTTCCTCGCGCAGCTCGGCCAGCATGTTGTCGCCGATGCGCGCGGCCAGGGCCGGGTCGTCGATCGAGGCGAAGATGGTCGAGTCCTGGCGGGTGAAGTTGCGGCCCTGCTCGTACAGGTGGACCTCGCCGGTGAGCAGGTGGACCACGCCCTTGAGGCGCTGGCCCATGCCGATCGGCCAGGTGATCGGCGCGCACTGGATGCCGAGCACGCTCTCGACTTCGTCGAGCAGGTCGATCGGGTTCTTGCCTTCGCGGTCGAGCTTGTTGATGAAGGTCATGATCGGGGTGTCGCGCAGGCGGCACACCTCCATCAGCTTGATCGTGCGCTCCTCCACGCCCTTGGCCACGTCGATCACCATCAGCGCCGAGTCCACCGCGGTCAGCACGCGGTAGGTGTCCTCGCCGAAGTCGGCGTGGCCGGGAGTGTCGAGCAGGTTGACGATGCGGCCCTCGTAGGGGAACTGCATCACCGAGGACGTCACCGAGATGCCGCGCTCCTTTTCCAGCGCCATCCAGTCGGAGGTCGCATGGCGCGCGGCCTTGCGGCCCTTGACCGAGCCGGCCATCTGGATCGCGCCGCCGAACAGCAGCAGCTTTTCGGTCAGGGTGGTCTTGCCGGCGTCGGGGTGCGAGACGATCGCGAAGGTGCGGCGGCGCAGGGCTTGCTGGGTGACTTCGGACATGGGAACGGCGCGCCCGGGGCGCGTCGGGTAGGCAGGAGAGGGCAGAGATTATACCTGCCGGCCGGGCCGGCGCTCCGGGCGCTCCGGTTGCTTCCTGTAGGAGCGACGCGAGTCGCGACCGCGACCTCCGGCGGCCGGCGCGAGCTTGGAGCCCCGCGGTCGCGACTCGCGTCGCTCCTACAGCGGCCTCGGGCGGCTTAGCGGACGCTGCCGCCCAGCCGCAGCGGCCCCTGCGGGCCGGTCATGCGGAACGGGATCGATTCCAGGCGCATGCCGCGGTTGACCTGCACCGCGAAATGCAGGTGCGGCCCGGTGCTGAAGCCGGTGTTGCCGGACAGGCCGATCTGCTGGCCGGCGCGCACGCGCTGGCCGACCCGGACCATGACCCCGTCGTCGGCCTTGAGGTGGGCGTACAGGGCCATGGTGCCGTCGTCGTGGAGGATGCGCACGAAGTTGGCGCGGTCGCCGAACTTCTCCAGGTTCAGCCCGGCCTTGTCGAAGTCGGACTCGACCTGCATCACCGTGCCGTCGCGCGCGGCCAGCACCGGGGTGCCGATGTCGGCGGCGAAGTCGACCGCGTAGCGGTGCTCGGGTTCGCTGTGGCTGAAGTGGCCGCCGTAGCCCTGGTCGATGCGGAACTGCTGCTGGCGCAGCGGCAGCAGGTAGTCGGCGTTCTGCGGCCGCGCGCGCGGGTCGCCCGGCACGGAGCGCATGCTCAGTTCGAAATCGCCGCCGCGGCTGGGGTCCTGCGCGCTGAGCACGCTGACCACCGCGCTGGCGCGCGGGTCGAGGGTGGCGCTGGCCGGCAGCAGCGGGCTGCCGATGATGTTGTTGCTGTGGTTGAAGTCCAGCCGCACCTCGATCGGCCCGGCCAGGCTGTTGTCGGCCCAGGCCAGGTAGCGGTCGCCGTCCTGTTGCACGCGCAGGCGCGCGATCGATCCGGGCTCGGAGCGGTACGGGATCACCTTGACCTCGGCCGCGCCGATCGCGGTGGCGGCCGCCTCGCTGGGCGCGCGGTCGCCGTAGTGGGTGACGCCGTTGCGGTCGGTCCAGCGATACAGCTTGCCGGCCTGCGCCGCGGGCGCAGCGAGCGTGGCGGCCAGGATCAGGCTGGGGACGATGAGGGAAGTCGGACGCGGCATGGTTCGGCGGCGGCAAGGCCCGTCGGGGCTGGCGGGGAGGCGGGCTTAGTCGAGGCAATCCGATTGCAGTTGCAGCGCGCGGGCGACCTCGCCGAGGTCGAAGGCGGCGACCGAGCGGTCGTCGTCGACCGCGTACAGCGCGCCGTACGGAAACGCGCGGGTGGCGGCCGCGTGCACGGCGATGCCGTCGGTGTGCGCGGTGCGCTCGCCGCGGAAGCTGCCGACCGGGCGCAGGCTGTCGCGCTCGAAGACGTGGAACACGGTCTGCGGATCGAGCTGATCGACCGCGATCCAGTAGCCGCCGCCGCGCGCGCAGTCCCACAGCGCCACGCCCTCGGCCTGGGCGGCGAAGCTGCCGGCGGGCAGGGCGCGGCCGGTGGCGCGGCCGGCCAGGCTGTATTCGCGCAGGGTCGAGCCGTGGCCGAGGTCTTCGTCGGCGATCAGCAGGCGGTCGCCGGCGGCGTCGCCGGCGATGGATTCGACGATGCGCAGTGCGGCCTGCTCGCTGGTGTCGCCGAACGCGCCCAGGTACTCGCTGCCGACCCGGCCGTCGGCGTCGAAGCGCAGGCGGTAGCGGCGCACGCGCTGGTCGAGTTCGTTCAGCGGCGGCACCTGGTCGAACTTGGCGCCGTACATGAAGTTGTCGGTGACGTAGACCTCCAGCTCGTCCGGCGCGGTCTCGTTGAGCCACAGGCCGTACGGGCTGCGCAGCTGGGCCTCGCCGAAGCTGGCCAGCGGCGCGAACTCGGGCAGGCGCAGCACCTGCACGCGGTGGTTGTCGCGCTCGGCCACGAACAGATAGTCGCCGAACACGGCCACGCCGTTGGGGCGCTTGAACTGGCCGAGCGCCTCGCCCTTTTCGCCGAATTCGCGCAGGCGCTGGCCGCTGTCGGCGTCGTACACGGCCAGGCGGTGGGTCGATTTGGCGGTGGCGATCAGCCAGGTCGAGCCGTCGGCGGCGGGCCAGGTCGCCAGCGAGTCCAGTTCGTCGCGCGCCTGCGGCGTGGAGACGAAGCGCTCGGGCAGGCTGCGCGTGCCCGGCGGCGGCTCGGCGTTGCGGCGCGGTTCGGCCGGCCGCGGCGGGGCCGAGGCGCAGGCGGACAGCAGGGCGGTGGCGAGCAGGACGGCGACGAGGCGGCTGTTCATCGGCGCAAGTGTATGCGGCGGCGATGGCGAGCGGGTGTCGACGCGGCCCGCGCGGGCGCGATCCGGGCGGTCGCGCGGGCCGCGGGCCGGTCGGCTAAATAATAAATCGCTATATGCGGATGAAGCGATTGACACGCCTCCATACGCTCGGCAGACTGTGCCCATCCATCGAGACCGGCTGAGGGACAGGCCCTTAGAAGCCGGGGCAACCCAACGCAGCGCAAGCTGCGCGAAGGTGCCAATTCCTGCGGCCCGCCCCGTCATCGAGACGTAGAGGCGTCGGTCGGAAGATGGTTGCGAACACGCGCCCCGCAGCGCGTGCGCGACTTGCAAGCTCGGTGGTCCGTTCACTTCCGGATGCCCGCCATGAGCTTCGCCCCCAGCATCGACAGCCGCAGCGCCGCCAGCGTCGAACGCAGCGATTCCTACGCCTTTTATGCCGCTTCGGCCGCCGCCTTCGAGCGCGCGCCGACGCCGCGCGCCGTTCGCGGCGAGATCGCGGTCGAACTCCAGCTGCGCCACGCCGGCCGCCGCGCGCTGCGCCTGCGTTATGAAATCCAGGGCGACCGCGCGTTGCCGGCGGTGTTCGTCGCCGGCGGCATCTCCGCCCACCGCCACCTCGCGCCGAGCCGCGAATTCGCCGAGGCCGGCTGGTGGGAAAGCCAGGTCGGCGCGGGCCGTTCGCTGGATCCGGCGCAGCACTGCCTGGTCTCGTTCGACTGGGTCGGCGCCGACGGCGCGCTCGACGTCGCGATCGATCCGGCCGACCAGGCCGACGCCGTCGCCGCCTTGCTCGACGCGCTGAAGATCGCCCGCCTGCAGGCCTTCGTCGGCTATTCCTACGGCGCGATGGTCGGCCTGCAGTTCGCCGCGCGCCATCCGCAGCGGATCGAGTCGCTGGTTTCGATCAGCGGCACCCACCGCGCCCATCCCTATGCCGCCGCGTGGCGCGCGCTGCAGCGCCGCGCGGTCGCGCTCGGCGCGCTGCAATGCGACGAGGCCCAGGGCCTGGCGCTGGCGCGCGAACTGGCGGTGCTGAGCTACCGCACCCCGGAAGAGTTCGCCGAGCGTTTCGGCGCTGCGCAAGTGGTCGACGGCCGCGTGCGCGTCGACGCCGAGGACTATCTCGACCATTGCGGCAACAAGTACGTCGCCCGCACCTCGCCGACCGCGTTCCTGCGCCTGTCGGAATCCATCGACCTGCAGCAGGTCGATCCGGCGTCGATCCGCATCCCGGTCACCGTGGTCGCGGTCGGCGAAGACCGGCTGATCCCGCTGGGCGACAACTACGAGCTGGTCGAGCGCCTGCGCGGCGAAACCCGCCTGCGCGTGCTGCGCTCGATCTACGGCCACGACGCCTGCCTGAAAGAACAGTCCCAGATCGACACCATTCTTCGCGAAGCGTTGGCCGACTGTACGTCGGCGGCCGCCTGAGCATTCAACCCTAAAGGAACGGCCGACGTGAGCAACGACACCATCCAGACCCCGACCCGCAACGCCTGTACCGCCGCCGTGCGCGCCGGCATCGACCGCGACGCCGCCTACGGCGCGGTGACCCCGCCGATCGTGCTGTCGTCGAACTTCAGCTTCGCCGGCTTCAACGACAAGCGCCAGTACGACTACACCCGCAGCGGCAACCCGACCCGCGACCTGCTCGGCGAAGCGCTGGCCGAACTCGAGGGCGGCGCCGGCGGCGTGATCACCTCCACCGGCATGTCCGCGATCACCCTGGTGCTGCACGCCTTCCTCAAGCCCGGCGACCGCATCGTGGTGCCGCACGACGGCTACGGCGGCAGCTGGCGCCTGTTCAACGCGCTCGCGGCCAAGGGCGCGTTCGAGCTGATCACCGCCGACCTGACCGACCCGCGTTCGCTGACCGAGGCGCTGGCGACCAACCCGGCCGTGGTCTGGATCGAAACCCCGTCCAACCCGCTGCTGCGCATCACCGACCTGCGCTTCGTGATCGAGGCCGCGCAGGCCAAGGGCGCGCTGACCGTGGTCGACAACACCTTCCTGTCGCCGGCGCTGCAGCGCCCGATCGCGTTCGGCGCCGATCTGGTCGTGCATTCGACCACCAAGTACATCAACGGCCACAGCGACGTGGTCGGCGGCGCGGTCGTCGCCAAGAGCGAGGACCACCACCAGAAGCTGATCTGGTGGGCCAACGCGCTGGGCCTGACCGGCTCGCCGTTCGACGCCTTCCTGACCCTGCGCGGGCTGCGCACGCTCGACGCGCGCCTGCGCGTGCACCAGGAAAACACCCAGGCCATCGCCGAACTGCTCGACGCCCATCCGGCGGTGCGCGTGGTCCATTACCCGGGGCTGGCCTCGCACCCGGGCCACGCCCTGGCCGCGCGCCAGCAGAAGGGCTTCGGCGCGATGCTCAGCGTCGAGATCGACGGCGGCGTCGAGGCGGTGCGCGCGTTCGTCGACGGGCTGAGCTGCTTCACCCTGGCCGAATCGCTCGGCGGCGTGGAGAGCTTGGTCGCGCATCCGGCGACCATGACCCACGCGGCGATGTCGCCGGAAGCGCGCGCCGCCGCCGGCATCGGCGACGGCCTGCTGCGCCTGTCGGTGGGCATCGAGCATGTCGACGACCTCATCGCCGACCTGCAGGCCGCGCTCGACCGCGCCAGCGCGGCGGTGGCCACGGCGGCGCGCGCGAAACGATGAGCGCCGTCGCCGCCAGCGCCCTGCACGGAGCCGAAGCCCTCGCGCAGGCGCCGGCGCTGCGTCCCTCCCCAACGGTCGGCGCGGCGCCTGCGCGTGTGGCTTTGCTCGGCACCGGCACGGTCGGCGGCGCGGTGCTGGCGCGGCTCGGCGGTTGGCGCGGCGGTCCGCTGGACGGGCGGCTGCGCCTGGTGCACGTGGCCAATTCGCGCCGCGCCGCCGCCGATGCCGACGGCATCGTGCCCGAGCACGCCGCCAGCGCCCTGGCCGCGGCCGACCAGCGCAGCTCGCTCGACGACGTGGCCGATGCGCTGGCCGGCGGTTCCGGCGCGCGGGTGGTGATCGACGCCACCGCCAGCGAGGCGGTGGCCGAGCGCCACGCGCAGTGGCTGGCGCAGGGCATCCATGTGGTCACCGCGTGCAAGATCGGCCAGGGCACCACGCTGGCGCGCTGGCGCGCGATCCGCGAGGCCTGCGCGTCCGGCGGCGCCGGCTACGGCGACAGCGCCACGGTCGGCGCGGGCCTGCCGCTGCTGCGTTCGTTGCGCGAATTGCAGGCCGGCGGCGACCGCATCCACGCCGTCGCCGGGGTGTTGTCGGGTTCGCTGGCGTGGCTGTTCAACCACTACGACGGCATGCGTCCGTTCTCGGCGCTGGTGCGGCAGGCGCGCGACGCCGGCTACACCGAGCCGGACCCGCGCGACGACCTGTCCGGCGAGGACGTGCGGCGCAAGCTGCTGATCCTGGCGCGCGCAGCCGGCGTGGCGCTGGAGGCGGGCGAGGTCGAAGTCGCCTCCTTGGTGCCGCCGGAACTGGCGATCCTCAGCCGCGAAGGCGTCGACGCCGCGCTGCCCGCGCTCGACGCGCCGCTGCGCGAGCGCTATGCGCAGGCCTACAAGAACGGCGAGCGCTTGCGCTTCATCGCCCGCCTGGAGCGCGCCGCGGACGGCCGCGTGGTCGCCGAGGTCGGCCTGCAGTCCTTGCCCGGCGACCATCCGCTCGCCGGCGGCGCCGGCACCGACAACAAGGTCGCAATCTGGTCGGACCGCTACCGCGCCCAGCCGCTGGCGATCCAGGGCCCCGGCGCCGGCGCCGAGGTCACCGCCGCGGGCCTGCTCGACGACGTGCTGCGATTGGCAGGCTGAACGACGCCGCGGCGGCGGTGTTGCCGCGCGCATCGGGGCCCTGCGTAGTGGCGGCGCACGCAGCGGAAGCCGCCCACCGTCACCCTTTGTTACAAACCGCGAAAGCCTACGACGCGGCCGCTACATGCCGGCACCACATAATCCGTGCAAACCGGCCGACAAGCGCAGCGCGGCCGTCCTAGAATGCCGCGCGGCGCCGCCGGAATCGTTCCGGCCGCGCCGGCATTCCAGACTACGGGCAGGTGGGCATGAAGAGCGGCGCGGGTTGGCTGGTGGCGGTCGCGTTGGCGTGCAGCGCGGGCTGCGCCCCGATGCAGCGGGTGGTCACGCCGGTAAAGCGGATGGTGCTCGACCCCAAGCGCGAGTTCGACCGCACCCCCGAACCGGCCGCGCCGGACTACCGCGACGCCCGTTTCTGGGCGGCGCTGCCGGAAAAACGCGACGACGCCGACGCCACTCCCATCGGCATGCGCAACCGCCAGGCGGATGCGCCCGTGGACGTGTTCTTCATCCATCCCACCACCTATTTCAGCCGCGCCGGCTGGAACCAGCCGCTCGACGACGAGCAGGCCAACCGCGGCACCGAATTCGCCCTGCGCGCGCAGGCCAGCGCCTTCAACGAGGTCGGCCGGGTGTATGCGCCGCAGTACCGGCAGATGACCCTCAACGGTTACCTCTCGGCCTCCGACGCCGACCGCGACCGGGCCCTGGATCTGGCCTACCGCGACGTGCGCGCGGCGTTCGACACGTTCCTGAGCCAGTGGTCGCACGGGCGCCCCTTCATCATCGCCGCGCACAGCCAGGGCAGCGGCCACGGCTTGCGCCTGGTGTCGGAATTGATGTCCGACCTGTCCGCCGACCCGGCGCTGCGCAAGCGCCTCGTCGCGGCCTACCTGGTCGGCGCGGCGGTGCCCGAGGACGCGCTGCGGCGCACGATCCCGGGCGTGCCGCTGTGCGCGACGCCCGAGCAGACCGGTTGCGCGGTGTTCTTCAACGCGATCGAGGCCGACGCGTTCGAGCCGGGCGAGCGGCCCAAGCGTTTCGAGCAGGTGCGCGCGTGGTATCCCGGCGGTTTTCGCAGCGTCGAGCATCCGCGCCTGCTGTGCGTGAACCCGGTGACCTGGCGCGCGGACGGCGAGTCCAGTCCGCAATCGGCGCACCTGGGCGCGATCCACGCCGAGCGCAACCGCCCACTGCCGGAACCGCAGCCGCGGCGGGTGAGCGCGCGCTGCGACGGCGACGGCTTGCTGCAGACCACGTTGCCGGACGGCGAATGGCGGCAGTGGTGGTTCGGCGGCGACCAGCACGTCAACGACTACCAGCTGTTCTACATGGACATCCGCGCCAACGCGGCGCGGCGCGCGGCGGCGATGCGCGGCGCGACGGCGCCGGCCGCGGCGAAGGCGGCGGCGGGGCGCAAGCGCGGGCATTGAGCGCGGCGGATTGCGCGGCGGACTGAGCGAAAAGCATCGGGCCTGAAGGCCCTCCCACAAGAGCAAAGCGTCGAGCCTGAAGGCCCTACCACAAGAGCAAAGCATCGGGCCTGAAGGTCCTCAGCCACTGCTGCGGCCGGCGAGGCTGTGCTGTCGTGGGAGGGCTTTCAGGCCCGACGCTCTTTTCCCAGACTGCGATGAAGCCTGGCGCATCGCTTTGGCAGCAGCCCCTCAGCGCCGATGCTTCGCTCCTGTGGGAGGGCCTTCAGGCCCGACGCTCTTTTCCCGGATCGCGACGCGGCTTCCTGCATCGCTCGCGCTGGAGAGCAGCCAGCTTCGATGTCTGGCAACCGGACCGCACCTTCACGGCTACCGCAATCCCCAAACCGCAAAAACGAAATCGGAGCGCCGATCGGGGGGATGACCGGCGCTCCGCTGCAGATCGCCGCGACGTATCGCTCGCCGCGGCTTTGCAAAACTTGGACTTCGAAACGCCCCTGAAGCGCTTCAGACGAATACGAGAGGCGATGATGATCCTCGCCCCGACCCCTCTCCCGCGAGCGGGAGAGGGGCTTGCCGCTCGGGCGTCGACTCAGCCCGGACTCACTTCAGCCCGTCGTCGATCGCGGTCGCCAGACTGCCGGTGGCGTCGTCGCCGCTGAACTCCCAGAAGAACGCGCCGCCGAGGTTCTGCGCCTTGACGTACTGCATCTTCTCGTTGATCAGCTGCGGCGTGTCGTAGCTCCAGAAGGTGCTGCCGTCGTACTTCCAGGTGGCGCGGGCGGTGGCGTCGGTGTAGATCGTGCCCGGCTTGTTCTTGAGCACCTTGTAGTCCTCGATGCCGGCCTCGTACGTGCCCGGCGCCGCGGTACCGTTCTGGTACAGGCCGTTGGCGACGTTCTGCACGCCGGTCCAGCCGCGGCCGTAGAAGCCGATGCCGAGGTTGAGCTTGGACGCCGGCACGCCGCGGGTGATGAAGGCCTGGATCGCGTCGTTGGAGTTGTACAGCTTCTGATCGCCCGTGGACGGATCGTTCGGCGAGGCGTACAGCGCCGAGTGATGGCCGGTCTTCGGATCCCACGCGCCGTGGAAGTCGTAGGTCATCACGTTGATGAAGTCCAGGTACTGGTGGTACGCGCCCGGATCGGTCACGCGGATCTTGTCGACGCCGGCGCCGACCGCGACCGTGAGCAGCAGGCCCGGACGCACCGCGTTGAGCTGGCGGCGGAACTCGGCCATCAGCGCGGTGAAGTTGGCGTTGTCTTCCGGCTTGCCGCACTCGATGCCGCAGGCCACCGGGTATTCCCAGTCGATGTCGATGCCGTCGAACACGCCCGCCGCCGCGCCCGGGCCGCCGGCGCCGTCGGTGACCGGCAGGTTGCCCTTGATGTAGGCGTCGATGCACGAGGCGACGAAGGCCTGGCGGTTCTCCGGACGCGCCGCGCTGGAGAAGCCGCGCGACCAGGTCCAGCCGCCCAGCGAGATCAGCACCTTCAGACCCGGATGCTTGGCCTTGAGCTGCTTGAGCTGGTTCCAGTTGCCGCGCAGCGGCTGATCCCAGGTGTCGGCCGCGCCGCTGACGCTCTCGCCGGCCTGGAACGCCTTGCTGTAATCGGCGAACGCGTCGCCGCCGGCGCCGGTGTTCGGATCCGACGGGATGGTGACGCCGACTTCGCAACGGTTGTTGCGCACGTTGCCGAAGGCGTAGTTGATGTGGGTGATCTTCGCCGCCGAACCGGAGGTGTCGATGTTCTTGACCCGGTAATTGCGGCCGTAGATGCCCCACTGGGCGAAGTAGCCGATCTTGTACTTGCTGCCGCCCGGGCCGCCCGGCTTGGTGGTGGCGCTGATCGAGCCGCTCTGCGCCGAGGCGTTGCCGGCGTTGTCGCGCGCGCGCACGGTGAAGCTGTAGCTGGTGCTCGGGCTCAGGCCGGAGACGGTGTAGGTGGTGGTGGTCGGCGAGCCGGCGAGGCTGCCGTTGCGGTACACGTCGTAGCCGGCCACGCCGCTGCCGCCGCTGTTGTCGGTCGAGGCGTTCCAGCTCAGCGACACGCTGTTGGCGGTCTGCGAAGACGAAGCCAGGCCGCCCGGCACGCTCGGCGGGGTGGTGTCGCTGGAGCCGCCGCTGACGGTCACGGCGACCGCGGACGAGGTCGTGGTCGCGTTCTGGTTGTCCTTGGCCACGGCGGTGAAGCTGTGGCTGCCGGCGGTGGCGTTGTTCCAGGTCACGCCGTAGGGCGCGGAGGTGTCGACGCCGAGCGAGGTCGTGCCGCGGAAGAATTCGACGCTGGCGACGGAGCCGTCGCTGTCGGCGGCGTTGGCGCTGACGGCGATGTTGGCGCCGGCGTTGTAGGTGGCGCCGTTGCTCGGCGCGGTCAGGCTCACCGTCGGCGGCTGGTTGCCCGGGCCGGTGCCGCACACGCCCAGGTCGGTGTAGTAGTTGCAGCTCGGACAATGCGTCGGCGGCGTGTTCCAGATCGGGCCGTTGGCCTGATAGAGACGATTCTGGTACGTCAGCTTGTCGCCGGCGGCGTAGATGGTGGAGGCGTTCCAGGCAGGAACGCCGTTGCAGGCGGCTTGCGCCCACGCCGTCGACATCGACGACGCGGCGAGCATGCCCGACAGCAACAGCAGGTTGGCGGACCGTGCGTGTCTCATGGTGCTTCCTCTCTCCCGATGCATAGTCATGACTTCGCCGGCCGCGCGCGGCCGACGGCGATTCCCGCCCGTGTCGAAGGAAGGTCGTCGAACCTTCCAATTGCATGGGAGGCTCGGGCCTCCTCGTCGATCGGCGTCGTTGCGCCGTCGTGTGCGTTGCCGTGTTGCGGCGCACCGCCGCCCGAGGCGGCCGGGCCGGTGCGATAGGCCGGCCGTGCGCGAAATCGATTGCCCTGGCTTGCGACTGCGGCGTTGCCGCGTGGTCCTCCCTGCTGCCGCGGCGACGAACCGGTCGACTCGCCGTTCGGATCGGGAAACTGGCGCCGCGTGACAACGTTGTCAACCAAGCGTCCGAGTCTTTGCGGGCTGGTTCACAGAACCTCGTGACAACGTTTGCCGGAAATGGCGTCGATTGCTGCGGCGCAGCGAGTCGTGGCGCGAGATGATGTTGAAAAACAGTGACTTGGATCGATGTCCAATGGACAGTGAAGGCGGACTTCGAGTCAAACGACGTCACGGAAGTCGTTGGAGTTGAAGCCCCTCCCACAGGAGGAGGTTGGGAGTGGGAGGACCTTCAGGCCCGATGCTTTTGGCTCAGGTCGCTGCGTGGCGAGCGGATCGGAAAGCGTCGGGCCTGAAGGCCCTCCCACGGGCGCGCATAGCGGCGCCTCACTCGCGCAGCGCATCCGGCAAGGCCGCTTCGAACCGCTGCGGCGCTTGCACTTGCGGCGAATGGCCGGGGTCGTCGAACAGGCGCTCTTTGGCAGTGGGAGGGCCTTCAGGCCCGATGCTTTTGGCTCAGGTCGCTGCGTGGCGAGCGGATCGGAAAGCGTCGGGCCTGAAGGCCCTCCCACGGGCGCGCATAGCGGCGCCTCACTCGCGCAGCGCATCCAGCAAGGCCGCTTCGAACCGCTGCGGCGCTTCCACTTGCGGCGAATGGCCGAGATCGTCGAACTCCACCAGCTTCGCCCCGGCGATCGCCTTCGCCGCGGCGCGGCCGAGTTCGGGGTACAGGCCGAGCCTGGCCTTAAGCGCGTCGTCGGCGAGGTCGCGGTTGATCGCGGTGCGGTCGCGCTGGCCGATGAACAAGACGGTCGGCACGCGCAGGCGCGCGAATTCGTGCACGACCGGTTGGGTGAACACCATCTCCGAGGTCAGCGCCTGGTTCCAGGCCACGCGTTCGCGGCCGGGGCCGGCGTAGAGGCCGGCGAGCATGTCGACCCAGCGTTGGTACTCGGGCTTCCACTGGCCGCTGTAGTAGACCTCCTGCTGGTACTTGCGGATGCTCGCGGCGCTGGTCTTGAGTTCGCGCGCGTAGTTGTCGTCGACGCTGCGCCACGGCACGCCGAGCGCTTTCCAGTCTTCCAGGCCGATCGGATTGACCATCGCCAGGCGCGCGGTGGCCTGCGGATACATCAATGCGTAGCGCGCGGCGAGCATGCCGCCCATCGAGTGGCCGACGATGTCGGCGCGCTCGATGCCGAGCGAGGCGAGCAGGGCATGGGTGTTGGCGGCGAGTTCGTGCAGGCTGTACTGGTGGTGGGCGGGCTTGCTGGATTTGCAGAAGCCGAGTTGGTCGGGCGCGATCACCCGGTAGCCGGCGCCGCGCAGTGCGGCGATGGTCGATTCCCAGGTCGCGGTGCAGAAGTTCTTGCCGTGCAGCAGCACCACGGTGCGGCCGTTGGCGCGCTCGGGGCGTACGTCGAGGTAGGCCATCTGCACCGCTTCGCCTTGCGACTGGAAGCGATAGCGCTGCACCGGGTAGGGATAGTCGAAGCCTTCCAGTTCGGCGCCATAGGCGACTGGCTTGGGCGCGGGTTCGGCGTGCAGCGTGGGCGCGAGCAGGGTCAGCAGCGAAGCGAGGGCGAAGGTGCGCATGGCGGAGGCGGTGCGGTGGGGTGTCGGCATCGTACCGCGCCGCGGAAAGCAGGGGCTCCGGCGATCGGAGCGAAGAGCGTCGGGCCTGAAGGCCATCCCACAAAAGCCTGGGACTTGCCCTGCTGTTGTGGGAGGGCCTTCAGGCCCGACGCTTTTCTTTCCGGTCGGACACGCAGCTTCAATGCGAGCCAGCGCTCTCGCGCAATTTCTTCACCCGCTCGGCCGAAACCTGCGAGTTCTGCCCGCCGTACCGCGCGCGCAGCCACTGCGCCAGCTCGGCGACCTCCTGGTCGTTCAGTTGCGCGGCGAAGCCCGGCATGTCTTGCATGCGCTCCAATCCGGGCAGATCGTGCTCGGGCAGGCCGTCGAGGATCGCTACGATCAGGTTGTGCGGGTTCGGATCGCGCACGCCGGTATTGCCGGCCAGGGCCGGCGCCACGTGCGGCACGCCTTGGCCGTCGCGGCCGTGGCAGCCGGCGCACAAGGCGAAGTAGCGCGACTGCGCGGGTACGCCGTCGGCGCCGATGCTCGCACCTGCACCTGCATTCGCACCCGCGAACGCCAGCGGCGCCGGCGGCGCATCGCCGAGCAGGTAGGTCGCGATCGCGCCGACATCGTCCTGGCTCAGCCGGCTGGTCGACAGATTCACCACCTTGAGCATTTCGTCGGACGCGACCGCGTGCGCGGCGACGCCGCGGGCGAGGTAGTCCAGCAGGCCGGCGCGGTCCCAGCCGCGCTGCGCCAGCCCTTGCGGGGTCAGGTCGGGCGCGGCGAAGCGGCCGAGCGCGTCGTTGCCGGCCAGCGGCTTGGAGCGGTCGACCTGGCCGAGCCAACCGCGCGGGCTGTGGCATTCGCCGCAATGGCCGAGCGTTTCGACCAGGTACTCGCCGCGCTTCCACTGCGGCGACTGCCCCTGCGACGCCGGCCGCGCCTGCGCGCCGGCGAACAGCAGGTTCCAGGCGTGGATGCCGGTGCGGATGTTGAACGGAAAGCCGACGCCGTTGGCGCTGTTCTCGCGCTTCACCGCCGGCCGGGTCATCAGGTAGGCGTAGATCGCGTCGCTGTCGGCGCGGGCGATGGTCTTGTACGAGACGTAGGGCATGGCCGGATACAACTGGTGGCCGTCGCGCGCCTCGCCGCGGGTGATGGCGTGGAAGAAATCGTCGGCGCTGTAGCGGCCGATGCCGGTGTCGGCGTCGGGGGTGATGTTGGTGCCGTGGATGACGCCGAACGGCGAGGCCAGCGGCACCCCGCCGGCGAACGGCGCGCCGCCGTCGGCGGTGTGGCAGGCGGCGCAGTCGGCCGCGGCGACCAGATAACGGCCGCGCTCGATCTGCGCCGGCGTGGCGTCGACCCGCACCGCGGGGCCGCGGCGATACCACCAACCCGCCAGCCAATCCAGCGCGAACCACACCAGCGCGACCAACACGGCCCAGGCGATCAGGCGTTTCCAGCGGCGCTTGCTCATCGCGAACCCTCCGCCGGCGTGCGCAGTCGCACCGTCGGCAGCTTGAGCACGAGTTCCTCGACCGCCTGGTAATAGCGCACATAGCCGGTGCAGCGGCACAGGTGCGGATTGAGCGCGTCGAGAATCAGCGCGCGGACCTCATCGCGCTGGTAATCGCGCGCCGCCTGCTTGCCGAGGCGTTCGAGCAACACCGTTGCGGCATTGACGAACCCGGGCGTGCAATAGCCGCACTGGAAGCTGAAATGATCGAGGAAGGCCTGCTGCACCGCCGACAGTTCGAGCAGCGCGCCGTCGTCGCCGCGCTTGGCGTGGCCTTCGACGGTGCGGATCGCCTTGCCTTGGAAATAGTGCGCGCCGGTGATGCAGCTGCGCACCTCGCGCGGCCCCTGCTCGTCGTCGACGATGACCGTGCAGGCGCGGCACACGCCCTGGCCGCAGCCGAAGCGGGTGCCGGTGAGGCCGAGGTATTCGTGCAGCACGTCGACCAGCATCATGTCGTCGGGCACGTCGATGGGGCCGTGGTCGCGGCCGTTGATCCGCAGCGTCAGCGGTATCAGGCGCAGGCTGCCCTGGCTCATGCGCGGGCCTGCTGCGCGCGCGGCGCGGATTCGGCGGCGGCGAGCGCGGCCTGGACTTTGTCGGGCGTGATCGGCAGCTCGCGGAAGCGGTGGCCGATGGCGTGGGCGACCGCGTTGGCGATCGCCGGCACCACCGCGATCATCACCACCTCGGCCATGCCCTTGGGCGCGTCGGACGGCGACAGCGGCGGCAGGATCTCGCCGCTCTGCGCCCACACCGCCACGTCGCGCGCGCGCGGCAGCTGGTAGCGGTTGAAGTTCCAGCTGCCGTCGCCCGGCCCGTCCTCGTACAGCGGCAGGAATTCGTGCAGCGCGTGGCCGATGCCCATCGCCAAGCCGCCCTGCAACTGGCTCGACACCAGCTCGGGAACGATCGGCGTGCCGCATTCGAGGATCGAATGATGGTCGAGCAGTTCGACCTGGCCGGTGGCGGTGTCGACCGCGACCTCGGCGATAGTGCCGATCGCGGCGTAATAGGTGACGCCGGCGTTGTTGCGCTGGGTCGGCGGGTAATGCGCGCGGCTGCGCTCGATCATGCGATAGCCCTCGGCGGTGGGCGTGCCCGCGCCGGCGCCTTGGCCGTCGCCCCAGCGCAGCGCGACGCCGTCCAGCGGCAGCCGCGCGTCGTCGCCGGACAGCGGGAATTCGGCCTCGGCCCATTGCCAGCGGTTGAAGCTGTGCACGGTCGCGGCGGTGGCCAGACCCAGTTCGAACGCTTTGGCGGCGAGCTGTTGCAGCGTCAGCGGCGCCAGGCCGCCGGCGCTGAGCCGGCCCTCGACCCAGCGCGCGTCCTCGCGCCGCACCGACAGCGGCGCCAGCTGGCCGCCGCCGTAGCCCTGGCCCCACAGCGCCAGCGCCGCCGGCCACAGGCCCTGGGTGAACACCAGCCGCGCCGCCTCGCGGGTGGCGTGGCTGAAGAAATAGGCCGAGTTGCTGGCGCTGGACGGGCTGGCGTAGTTCGGCGTCCAGCGCGGATCGCCGACATGCGCGTCCTGGGTCGCCTGCGACATGGTCCAGGTGTCGTCGGTGGCGCGCATCGGCAGCGCGGCCCAGTCGGTTTCGCCGGTCAGCACTTCGTCGGCCGGGCGGCCGAGCCACTTCGCGCACACCGCGGCCTGGCTGGTGGCCATGCCGGTGCCCATCTCGATGCCGATGTGGCGCAGGCGGATGCGGCCTTGCGCGGTCAGCGCGACTTCGGCGAATGCGGCCTCGCCGCCGGTGCCGTAGTCCTTCTGCACGCAGCCGTAGCCGACGCCGTAGCGCTTGCCCGGATGCGCGGCCTCGTACTCGCGCTTGCGCGTTTCGCGCCGGGTCCACAGCGGATGCGCGCGCGACTTGCGCAGCACTTCGTCGGCGCGCTGCGCGCCGGCCGGGATCGCGCCCTGGGTGTTCTTCATGCCGGTGGCGAACACGTTGCGCAGGCGCAGTTCGATCGGATCGAGCCCCAGTTCGGCGGCGATCTCGTCGACCAGCATTTCGGTCGCGCCCATGCTCTGCAGGGTGCCGTAGCCGCGCGCCGAGCCGGCGTCGAGCGCGCGCGAGGCGATCACGGTGCTGCTGAGGTCGCTGCGCGGGAGGTAGTAGATCGACTGCGCCGCGGTCGCCGCGACCAGGCACACCGACGGCGAGAAGTTCATCCGCCCGCCGCCGTCGCCGGTCATGCGGCCTTGGAATATCTCGAACTTGCCGCTGGCGCGGTCGGCCTGCAGCCGGTAGCGCATGCGGAAGCTGTGGCGCTTGAGGCTGGACTGGAACTGCTCGTAGCGGTCGTTGGCCAGCCGCACCGGGCGGCCGCCGCCGTACAGCGCGGCCATCAACGCCACGAACGGGAACGGGTTGTGGTCCTTGGAGCCGTAGCCGACGGTGTAGCACGGGTGCAGCACCAGCCGCTTCACGCCGAAGCCGGTGGCGGCGAGCATGCGCGCGCCGTCTTCGGCGATCTCGTTCGGCGACTGGGTCGCGCTGACCAAATGGACGGTGCCGGTTTCGGCATCGAACCAACCGTTGGCGTTGTCGAGTTCCATCGCCGCGGTGTCGATGGACTGCGAGAAATACTCGCGTTCGATCACCAGCTTGCCCGGCGCCGGCGTATCGAGTTCGGCCGCCATCGCATCGGCATGCGCCACGCCCTGCGCGTCGAGCTTGCCGCCGGCGTCGCCCTGCACCCACTCGGGGTTCTGCTTGCGGTAGCCGGTGGGGAACAGCACCGTGTCCTTGTAGCTGGAATAGACGTCGTCGGCGTAGGCGTCCGTGCCGCCGACGCGGACGTAGCGAAAGGTCGCCCACGGCGGGCGCTCGACCGGGCCGGTCTGCGCGCCCCAGCGGATCAGCTCGGGACGGAACTTGAGCCGGCTCTTGGCCGCGCGGAAGCGGGCGAAGTCGTTCCAGATCAGCAGCGCGACCGCCTGGCCGAGGTAGGCCGGGGTCTTGCCCGGCGGCAGCAGCAGGTCTTCGCCGTAGAACGCGGGGAACGCGACGCGGTCGCGGGCGAGGTCGTCGGCGGTGACGACGCGGTCGGGCCGCAGGTCGGCCGGCAGCGAGGACAGGTCGAAGCCTTGGTAGGCGCGGTCGGCGAGGGTGGTGCGCAGCAGCATCGCGTGGGCTTGTTCGCGCGGCCAGCCGGGCAGGTCGCGCGAGCGCATGTCGAAGCTGAAGATTTTCTCGCCGCTGGCCTTGGCGGTGGCGTCGGTGCGGTAGCGGATGCGGCCGGTCGCCGGGTCCCAGGGTATCGGCCGCAGGCGCTCGCGTTCGAACAGGGCGGCGAGCGCGGCGCTGCCGGGCGCGGCGACGTAGACGCCGATGCCGGCGATGACGCTGCACTTGAGGAAGTCGCGGCGGCTTAGGCGGGCTGGCATGAGCGACGGGCTCCGGCTGGCTTCGGCCCATAGTAAGCGCATGCTGCGCGGCAAAACGCGGTGAAGTCCGCGCGCCTGTGCGTGGTGTGCGCCCGGCGTGGCGGCAGGGATGAAGGAGCGTGAGCGACGGTGCCGGCTGTGTCGCGTCGGAGCGTAGAGCGTCGGGCCTGAAGGCCCTCCCACAAGAGCGCGTCCCGCTGTTGTGGGAGGGCCTTCAGGCCCGATGCCTTCCGTTCCGATCGCTATGAAGCCTCGTCTCGAACCGTATCGCCGTCGCCGCGGCGATCCAGCCAGCCGCCGATCCGCGCCGCAGCTTCTTCGGCGCAGGCCTGCAGCACGAAGTGCGGCGCGTCCAGCGCGATGCATTCGGTCCGCGGCCGCGCGCGGCGGATGTCTTCCCAGCTTTCGCGCGAGACCAGCCGGTCGGCGGTCGCGCGCAGGTACAGCGTGGGCACCGCCACGCCGGCCAGCGCCGCGCGCGCATCGACGCGGGCGATCTCGCCCAGGCGCCGGCGCAGCACCGCCGGATCCAAAGCGTCGAGCGCGACGCGCAAGCGCTGGCGACGCTGCGGCGTCGACCATCGCCCCAAGGCCGCGCGCGCGACGGCGGCGAGCGGCGCGCGCTGCAGCGGCAGGCGGTGGGTCCACGCCGGCAGCGCGGCCAATCCCAGCGGCGACCACGGCGGCCGCGGCGCGCGCACGAACGATGCGCACAGCACCAGCGCCTTGAGCTGCGGCGGCCGCCGCGCGGCGAGCGCGACCGCGACCGGGCCGGAGAAGGACTCGCCGATCAACGCGAACGGTTCGTGCGCGGGCAGCCGCGGCCAGACCCAGTCGATCAGCTCCGCGTAGCCCAGCGCCGGGTCGCCGGGATAGGCCAGCGCATGCGCATCCCGGCGCGGCCGCATCGCGGCGAGGAAGTCGTCGAGCAAGGCGCCGCCGCCGTCGAGTCCGGGCAGGACCAGGCAGCGCATGTCAGCCGCGCCGGCGCCGCGCCACGCGAGCGCGTCGGGCGGCGGCTTCGTCGACGCGTACGCGCGACGCCGCGCGTGGAGGCGTCGCGACGGGCGCATCGGCACCGCCGTCCGCGCCCAATCGCGCTTGCAGACGGTCCAGCGCCTTGAGCATCGCGCCGCGATGCCGCGCCAGTTTCATCCACGCCGGCAGGCGCGAGACCATCGAGGCGTTGCCGGCGCTGCGCAGGCGCTCGCGCTGGGTCGCGGCCACATAGCGGCGCAGTTCGTCCAGGTGCTCGGTGTTGTAGGCCCACAGCAGGCCGTGGCGGGTGGGTTCGAGCAACAGCAGCGGCAGGCCCAGGTGCGGATCGCGCGGTTCATGGCCGCGGTGCGGTGTCGTCTGCACCTCGACTTCGCTCTCTCTCGCGCAGACCCGGCAGCGCACGCTCAGCCGCTGCGGCGGGTGCGCGGGCCGGCCGTCGTGGACCCGGTCGACGCAGATCCACTGGTGACCGCAATAGCCGCACGGCCGCCGGCCGTACAAGCGCACCGGCCCGTACCAGTCGCGCTGCGCCGCATGCAGGCCGCAGCACGAGACCGTCGCCGCGTCGAACCCGCAGCCGGCG
The DNA here is from genome assembly GCF_023617245.1 of Lysobacter enzymogenes. NCBI lineage: Bacteria > Pseudomonadati > Pseudomonadota > Gammaproteobacteria > Lysobacterales > Lysobacteraceae > Lysobacter > Lysobacter enzymogenes. Next base: position 4,635,107 of record NZ_CP067396.1, on the reverse strand, counting down.
CAGGCGAAGCGCACTTCGCCGTCCTGGCCGCGCGGCGCGCGCACCTGCCCGGCGCGCGCGCAACGCGGGCAGCGCACCTCGATCCGCTCGGCGTAGCGCCACAGCCCGCGGCCGTCGTCGATGTGTCGTTGCGGGGCGTCCATGCCGGTGTCGTCCTCAGCACTCGATGACGTTGACCGCGAGACCGCCGCGCGAGGTTTCCTTGTACTTGTCCTGCATGTCGCGGCCGGTGTCGCGCATGGTCTTGATCACCTTGTCCAGGCTGACCTTGTGCTTGCCGTCGCCGCGCATGGCCATGCGGTAGGCGTTGATCGCCTTGACCGCGCCCATCGCGTTGCGCTCGATGCAGGGAATCTGCACCAGCCCGCCGATCGGGTCGCAGGTCAGGCCGAGGTTGTGTTCCATGCCGATCTCGGCCGCGTTCTCGATCTGGCTCGCGCTGCCGCCGAGCGCGCCGACCAGGCCGGCGGCGGCCATCGAACAGGCCACGCCGACCTCGCCCTGGCAGCCGACTTCGGCGCCGCTGATCGAGGCGTTTTCCTTGTACAGGATGCCGACCGCGGCCGCGGTCAGCAGGAAGTTGCGCACGCCCTGCAGGTTGGCGCCGGGGCAGAAACGGTCGTAATAGTGCAGCACCGCAGGGATGATGCCGGCCGCGCCGTTGGTCGGCGCGGTCACCACGCGGCCGCCGGCGGCGTTCTCCTCGTTGACCGCGAGCGCGTACAGGTTGACCCAGTCGAGCACGGTCAGCGGATCGCGCATCGCCGCCTCGGGCTTAGCGGCGAGTTCGGCGTGCAGGCTCGGCGCGCGGCGCGAGACGTGCAGGCCGCCGGGCAGGGTGCCGGTCTCGCGGATGCCGCGGCTCACGCACGACTGCATCGCCGCCCAGATTTCGTCGAGGCCGGCGTTGATCTGCTCGTCGCTGCGCCAGACGCGCTCGTTGGCCATCATCAGCTGGGCGATCGACAGGCCGCTGCGCGCGCACTGCGCCAGCAGCTCGTCGCCGGAGTGGAATGGGTAGGGCAGGTCGGTGGTGTCGGCGACGATGCGGTCTTCGGCCGCCTCGTCCTGGTTGACCACGAAACCGCCGCCGACCGAGTAGTAATCGCGCGTGGCGATGACGTTGCCGTCGGCGTCGAACGCGGTAAAGCGCATGCCGTTGGTGTGGAACGGCAGCTTCTGCCGCTTGTTCATGATCAGATCGTGCTTCTCGTCGAAGCCGATCTCGTGGCGGCCGAACAGGTTGATGCGCTTGGTCTTGCGGATGCGTTCCAGCGCCGCCGGGATGATGTCCGGGTCGATCTGGTTCGGCCAGTGGCCTTCCAGCCCCATCAGCACTGCCTTGTCGGTGCCGTGGCCGCGACCGGTCAGCGCCAGCGAGCCGAACACCTCGGCGCGCACGCGCGCGGTGCGCGCCAGGTCGGCGCCGGGCTCGCCGGCGCCGCAGCCTTCCACCAGCCAGCGCTCGATGAAGCGCGCGGCGGCGCGCATCGGGCCGACGGTGTGCGAGGAACTCGGACCGATGCCGATCTTGAACAGGTCGAAACTACTGACGGCCACGTTTGGCTGCTCCAACTGGGGTCGGACGTTGCTGGCGGCCCGCGCGCGGCGCGTCGCGCCGGCACCGCGCGGGTGTGTATACCGCTTATTCTACGCGCGGCCGCGCGCGCTCCGCGGCGGGTTTTCGCCGCCTTGCGCGCGATTCGGCCATACCTGGGCGCATTGAGCCGCGCCGGCGCGAGCGTGCCGGCGCGCGAGCGATGAGGGAGCGACTGTGCTGACTTTGTTCCAACGCGACGATTGCCACCTGTGCGACCTGGCCCTGGCGGTGCTGGCGCAGGCGCGCGCGCCGGAGTTCGAGAGCGTCTTCATCGACGAGGATGCGGCGCTGGAAGAACGCTACGGTGCGCGGGTGCCGGTGCTGCGCGACGAGGCGCGCGGGGTCGAGCTGGATTGGCCGTTCGATGCCGGGCGGCTGGCGGCGTGGCTGCGGGCGGCGGATTGAAGTAGGAGGGCCTTCAGGCCCGATGCTTTTCGCTCCGGTCGCCATGTCGCGTCGGATCGGAAGGCATCGGGCCTGAAGGCCCTCCCACGAGCCCTGTGCAGGAGCGGCGAGAGCCGCGACCGCGACAACGCAGCTGCGCTGAAACTTGCGTCGTAGCTGTGTTGTCGCGGTCGCGGCTCGCGCCGCTCCTACAGGTGGATCGCGAAGAAAAACGGGGCCGCGAGGGCCCCGTTTCGGTCGCGCGGCAGCGCTCAGCTGCCCGGGGCGAAGGTGACCTTGGTGCTCACCGCCACTTCGTTGGGGATGATCGAAGTGTCGGCCCAGTCGCCGCCGCCGACGTTGAAGTCCAGGCGCTTGACCGTGGCCTTGCCGGCCAGCACCGGCTTGGCGCCCGCGGTCCAGGTGAAGTTCAAGGTCACCGGCTTGCTGACCCCGCGCAGGGTCAGGCTGCCGTCGGCGGCGTAGTTGTTGCCGCCCAGGCTGCGGAACTTGGTCGCGGTGTAGCGCGCCTGCGGGAACTTGGCGATGTCGAAGAATTCGTTGCCCTTGAGGGTGTCGTCGCGTTCGGCGTTCTTGGAATTGGCGCCGGCCAGCGGGATCACCACGTCGAGCTTGGAGCCTTCCAGCTTGGCCGGGTCGAAGCTCAGCCGGGCGGTGAAGCCGGGGAAGCTGCCGGCGAACACCTCGCCCTGGTACTTGGTGGCGAAGGTCAGGGTCGAGCCGGCCTGCTGCACGTAGTCGGCGGCGAAGGCCGGGGCGGCGGCGAGGGTCAGGGCGGCGGCCAGGGCCAGGGACTTAAGGCGCATTGCGGTTCTCCGGGGAAGCGGGGGCGGACGCGGTGGGTGGATGGGTGGGCGGAAGCTGGGATCGGTCGTCGGCGCTGGACGGGCCGTGGCCGTTGGCGGCGTCGGCGAGGGCGTCGTACGTGCGGCGCCCGCCCGGCAGCATCCGGGTCAGGGTGGCGTCGTTCTGGAACAGATGGTGGTAGAACGCGGCCGCCGCGTGCGCCAGCACCAGCGCCAGCAGCACCCAGAAGCCGGTTTCGTGCAGGGTGCGGGTCAGCTGGGCCAGTTCTTCGTTGCGCGCGGCGAGCTTGGGCAGGTTGAACAGGCCGAAGTACTGCAGCGGGTAGCCGGCGGTGGAATTGAACAGCCAGCCCGACAGCGGCAGCGCGAACATCAGCGCGTACAGCGCCCAATGGGTCAGCGAGGCGATGCGTTCCTGCCAGTGCGGGGTGCCGGCCACCGGCCCGGGCGCGCCTGCGTAGACGCGCCACAGCAGGCGCGCGACCACCAGCGCCAGCAGGGTCAGGCCGAGCGATTTGTGCAGGGCGTAGATCTTGATCTTCGACGGCCCGTTGCTCATGTCGGTCATGGTCAGGCCGATCACGGCGATGGCCGCGATCAACAGCACGATCAGCCAGTGCAGCGATTGGCTCACGGCGCCCCATCGGTCGGCGGTGTTCTTCAAGGTCATCGGCTGGGCTCCGGTTCGGGCTGAGCGTTGGCGGGAGTGGGCGGTGCGGGATCGGGTCGCACGGAATCGGAATTGGGGGCGGAATGGGCGGCGGCGTCCGCGCCGGCGGCGGCATCGGCCGCGCCCTGGGGCGAATCGCCTACGTATTTGTCGCGCACCGCTTCGGCCTCGATGCGCAGTTCCACTTCGTCGCCGATCACCGACTTCCATGCGTCGATGCCGAACGCGGCGCGGCTGAGCGTCCCGGTCGCGGAGAAGCCCGCGGTGCGGTGGAACGGCGGCAGCGGGTGGCGCTTGAGCTGGTTGAACCGGACCTGCAGGCACAGCGGGCCGTCGACGCCGTGCAGGCTCAAGGTGCCGCAGACCTGGAAGCGCTGCGGGTCGCCGGCGGCCGGTTCGATCCGCGCGGAGACGAAGCGCGCGTTTGGCCAGCGCTTGCCGTCGAGCAGGTTGCGCGCCAGCGCGGCCTTGTTCCATTTGCCGTCGCCCAGGTCGAGCCGGGTCAGCGGCACCTGCACGTCGAGGCGGGCGCCGCGCCAATCGGCCGGGTCGAAGCGCAGCGTGCCGGCCGCGCCGGAGACGGTGCCGATGGCCTGGGAGAAGCCGGCATGCGACAAGGCGAACATGACCCGGGTGTGGACCGGGTCGAAACCGTAGGTGCCGGGATCGGACTTGGCGGCGGGCGTCGTCTCGGTTTGCGCGTCCCTCGCCGCGGCGGTCGGCTGGGCAGCCGGTATGGCGACCGGCTGGCGCGCGTCCGCTGGCGCGGCGGCCGGCTGCTGCGCGCCCGCCGGTGCCGCGCTCGCGGCGCCCGCCAGCGCGGCGAGCGCGGCCAGCACGATGGCGCAGGGACGATTGAGAGACATGGCAGCTCCGGCAAGGTTCGGCAGGGATTCTAGGCACAGCGGCGCAAGGCCGTGTCCAGGCGCGCGCAACGATCCGTTTCGGCGCGGGGCGCCGATGCGCCGGGCCGGCGGCGCGCGCCAAGGCCGAAGTGTCGCGACTTGCCTGCCGATGCGGTTATCGCCGAGCCTTATGCCAGGGGAATATGTCGCAGCCGGACCAGCGAAACCGTAATCCGGATGCCAGAATGTGGTCAGCCGGGTGTCAGCGAGGCGTCAGTTTCGCTGATCCCGGCGCAGCCGGCGCGCTGCCAGGACGGCGTGTTTCATTGTGCGAGGGAACCGGATGCTGCAAGCGCTGATACGGGAAAGGCCGCGATGGCGCGCCTGCCTGGCCGTCGTGGCCGTGGCGGCGGCCGCGCTCGCGCCCGCCTGGGCTGCGGCCGGCGTGCCCGAGGCGCCGCGCGCGCGCATCATCGGCGTCGCCGACGGCCTGCCGTCGAGCAAGGTCAACGGCATGGCCTTCGACCATGCCGGCTACCTGTGGCTGGCCACCACCGACGGGCTGGCGCGCTACGACGGCGTCGGCATGAAGGTGTGGCGGCACGTGCCCGGCGATCCGGCCTCGCTGCCCGGCAACGACCTGGCCCTGGTGACCGTCGACGACCGCGACCGCATCTGGGTCGCCGCCGAGGGCCGCGGGCTGAGCATGATGGACGCGCGCCGCGAGGGCTTCGTCCAGTACAGCCGCGCCGCGCATCCGCAGATCGGCAGCGACGACACCTTCAGCGTGGCCAGCCGCAACGGCGAGGTCTGGTTCGGCACTTACGGCGGCGGCCTGCACCGGATCGACCGCCACGGCCGGATCGAACGCTTCATGCCCAAGGACGGCGACCCGCGCAGCCTGCCGTCCTCGACCGTGCTGTCGCTGGCTTTCGACGACCGCGGCGAGTTGTGGATCGGCACGTTCAAGGGCCTGGCGCGCTGGACCGGCAGCGATTTCGAGCGCCTGTCCTTGCCCGGCGAGGACCCGGCGCCGTGGGTGTTCACCGTGGCGCCGGTCGGCGAGGCGTTGTGGGTCGGCAGCAAGAGCGGCCTGCACCGGCGCGAGCGCGACGGGCGCTGGAGCGATCCGGACTATTCGGTGATGTTCGCCCAGCTCAACGCAGTGCTGAGCCTGGCGCCGGACCGCGACGGCAGTTTCTGGATCGGCACCCAGCGCAGCATCTGGCGGGCCACGCCGCAGACGGTGCCGGCGCCGATGGCGCTGGGCCCGGCGCGGCCGGCGCGGCCGGTGCAGCAGATCCTCGGCCAGGACGACGGCTCGTTCTGGTTCCCGCTGGCCGGCGTCGGCGTGGGCTACCTGCGCCCGGACTGGCGCCGCATCGCCCAGTACTCGCGCGAGCGCGGCACCCTCAGCAGCGAGCTGTACACCGCGCTGGCGCCGTCGGCGCGCGGCGGCTTCTGGCTGATCGGCGCGCGCGGCGAGATCGAGCGGCTCGGCCAGGACGGCGTGGTCGAACCGATCGCCGACGGCCCGCACGACGCGCTCGGCAAGGGCGGCATTCCCAACACCGCGGTCGAGGACCGCCGCGGCCGGCTGTGGATCGCCACCAGCCGCAACAACCTCGTGCGGATCGATCCCTCCGGCGCGTGGCGCGACTGGAGCGACGATTCGGCGCAGGACCCGGTGTTGCCCGGCGAACCCGACCGGGTCGCGATCGCGCCCGACGGCACGCTGTGGATCTCTTACCTGACCCAGGGCCTGCAACAGCGCGATCCCGACACCGGCAAGGTGCTGTCCACGGTCGCGGTCGGTCCGCAGCAGGGCATCGGCAACGGCGACTTCGACGCGATCGGCTTCGCTCCCGACGGCGCGCTGTGGATCGCCTCGGGCGAAGGCCTGCTGCGCCGCGACGGCGCGCGCAACGTCATGGTCGCGGTGCCGGGCCTGCCGCGCGACCGCGTGTTCGGCTTCGTGTTCGAAAACGCCGACAGCCTGTGGCTGCAACGCCTCAACGGCCTGGAGCACTACCGCCGCGAAGGCGGGCGCTGGCTGCTGCGCGAACGCGCCGGGGTCGAGCGCGGCATCCCGGCGGTCGAAGGCACGGGCCTGTTCCGCGATCGCGACGGGCGGCTGTGGCTGCCGACCGCGCGCGGCCTGTTCCGCTGGGACCCCGAGACCCAGCGCCTGCGCCGCTTCGGCGTGCAGGACGGCATGAGCAGCCAGGAATTCCTGCGCCGCACCAGCGTGCTGACCGCCGACGGCACCCTGGCCGCGTCGCTGTCGGACGGCAGCGTGGTGTTGATCGACACCGCCTGGCCGGACCCGGCCGCGCGCCAGCCGCGGCTGGTGTGGCACCAACTCGACGTGCGCCGCCACGGCCGCTGGGTGCCGCTGCCGCTGCACCGGCCGGTGCGGCCGTCGGGTTCCGAGCGCGCCTCGCGCTACGAAGCGCTGCCGACGCTGGCGCCGGACGACCGCGAGATGCGCGTGCAACTGCGCCTGTTGTCCTTCGACGATCCGCAGGCCAACCGCTACTACACCTGGCTGGAGGGCTACGACAGCGACTGGGTCGCGGTCGGCGAAAGCGGCGAGCGGGTGTTCGCCGGCCTGCCGCCGGGCAGCTACGTGCTGCGCGCGCGCGCGGTCGACGCCAACGGCAACGCCGCGCTGGAGCGGACCCTGGAATTCAACGTGCGGCCGCCGTGGTGGCGCACGCCGCCTGCGTTGGCGGCGCTGCTGGGCCTGATCGCGCTGGCGGCGTGGTGGGCGACGATGGCGTACCGGCGGCGGCTGGCGCGGCGGCTCAACTGGCAGCGCGCCGAGCACGAGCGCGAAGTGGCGAAGCAGGCCTCGCTGGCCAAGACCCGGTTCCTGGCGACGCTGGGACACGAGGTGCGCACGCCGATGACCGGCGTGCTCGGCATGAGCGAGTTGCTGCTGGACACGCCGCTGGATCAGAAGCAGCGCGGCTACACCGAATCGATCCGACGCGCCGGCGAACATCTGTTGCGGTTGGTCAACGACGCACTGGATCTGGCGCGGATCGAATCGGGCAAGCTCGAACTCGCGCACGAACCCTTCGACCTGCGCGCGCTGGTGGCGCAGGCGGCCGACCTGATGCGGCCGCTGGCGCAACAGCGCGGGCTGCGTTTCGAAGTCGAGGTCGACGCCGCCGCGCCGGCCGGCTTGCGCGGCGATCCCAGCCGGGTCTGCCAGATCCTGCTGAACTTGCTCGGCAACGCGATCAAGTTCACCGATGCCGGCACGGTCGGGTTGCGGGTGGAGCGGCTGAGCCCGCAGGGCGTGCGCTTCGAAGTCAGCGACACCGGCCCGGGCCTCAACGAGGAACAGAAGCAGCGCCTGTTCCGTCGCTTCGAGCAGGCCGAAGGCGCGCGCACCGCGGCGCGCTACGGCGGCAGCGGCCTGGGCCTGGCGATCAGCCAGGAACTGGCGGCGGCGATGGAAGGCCTGATCGCGGTGCACAGCGAGCCGGGGCAGGGCGCGCGTTTCGTGTTCGACCTGCCGCTGGCGCAGGCCGAGCCGCCGGCGCACAGCGCCGCGGCGAACGAACCGAAGCTGGCGCGGCCGCACGTCGGGCCGCGCGCGGTGCTGCTGGTGGAGGACGATCCGACCGTGGCCGAGGTGATCGCGGGGCTGCTGCGCACCCAGGGCCACCGCGTCACCCACGTCGCCAACGGCCTGGCCGCGCTGGCCGAAGTGGCGACCGCGCGCTTCGACCTGGCCCTGCTCGATCTCGACTTGCCGGGCATCAACGGCCTCGACCTCGCCCGGCAGTTGCGTGCGCAAGGCTTCGCCCAACCGCTGGTGGCGGTGACCGCGCGCGCCGACGCCGACGCCGAACCGCAGGCGGCGAAGGCCGGCTTCGACCGTTTCCTGCGCAAGCCGGTGACCGGCGCGATGCTGGCCGAGGCGTTGCGGGCCTTGTTCGAGCGCGAGGCGTGAGGGCGCGGGCGGGCTGAGCCGAAAGCGCCGGGCCTGAAGGCCCTCCCACAACAGCATCGGGCCTGAAACGATGCGGGGCCGGCGGCATTGCGGGCAGGGCCTGGCTCTAGTGGGAGGGCCTCTGCTCTTGTGGGAGGGCTTTCAGGCCCGACGCTTTGCGCTCAGCCCGCCGCGCGGTTGTGACCGCCACCGCATTCGGCGCCGAGGCCGCGCGCTTGCGCCCGCTTCCCCCCGTTGCGACGATACGCGCACCGGCCTTACCGGCACTCAATCGCTCGCGTTCCAGGAGGAGCCCCGTGCTGGGACGTTGTTGTGGCCTGCTCCTGTTGTTGGCGCTGTGCGCGGTGCAATGCGTCGAACAGGCCCAGGCGCGCTTGCCGGAAACGCCGCGCTTCCGCCGCTTCGGCCAGGAACAGGGCCTGCCCAAGTCGGTGGTCGCCGCCGAGCTCGACCACCAGGGCTATCTATGGATGGCCACCGAGGACGGCCTGGCGCGCTACGACGGTGTCGAGTTCACCCTGTGGCGCCACGTCATCGGCCTGTCCGGTTCGCTGCCGGACAACATGCTCGAAGACCTGTACATCGATTCGGGCGACCGCATCTGGGTCGCCAGCCGCGACGGCCTGAGCTGGCTCGGCGCCGACCGCAAGGAATTCGAGCGCATTTCCTTCGACGGCGCCAACGCCAACTGCAGCGACAACGTCACCTTCCTCACCGGCACGCCGGACGGCACCATCTGGACCGCGACCTCCGACGGCCTGCTGTGCCGCATCGCCCCCGACGGCCGCAGCGTCGAGCGCTTCGTGCCCGGCGCCGGCGCCGCCGCGCGGCTGCCGCGCGGGCCGGTCACCGCGTTGATGGCCGATCCGCGCGGTCGCCTGCTGGTCGGCACCGCCAACGGCCTGGCGCGCTACGACCAGGGCCGCTTCGAACGCATCGGCCGCGACGAGACCGCCGGCCTCGGCGTGGGCGAATTGTCGCAGGAAGCCGACGGTTCGATCTGGGTCGGCACCAGCGGCGGCCTGTTCCGGCTCAGCGCCGACGACCGCATGACCCGGCCGCCGTGGAAGCTCGGCGAGGACGCCGGCAACGCCATCGTGATCAGCGACCTGTCCGGCGGCCGCTGGATCGGCACCACCGCCGGCCTGTACCGGGTCGACGCCGACGACAACGTGCGCCTGCTCCAGGACGACGCCGGCGACGGCCTGTGGGACTACCGCAGCGGCGTGCTGCAGATGCTGCGCGACGAAGAAGGCGGCATCTGGCTGGTCACTTATTCGCAGGGCCTGGTCTACCTGCCGCCGGATTGGAACCGCTTCGCCTCGGTGACCTCGGTCGGCGGCCGCCAGATCGACCGGCTCGACGCGCGCGACGTCGCCCCCGACGGCGACGGCGGCTTCTGGATGCTCACCGCGACCGACCTGTACCGCCTGCGCGCCGGCAGCGGCACGCTGGAACCGGTGGCGTCCAGCCGCGAGCTCGGCCTGAAGTGGATGCACACGCTCTACGCGCGTCCGGACGGGCGGCTGTGGATCGGCCACTCCGGCGGCCTGGTCCTGTTCGACCCGGCCAGCGGCCAGGGCCGCAGCTGGCCGCTGGACCCCAAGCGCCCGCGCCTGCAGGGCACGGTGTGGTTCCTGCACGAGCAGCCCGACGGCGGGCTGTGGATCTGGCTGTCGGACGGCAGCGTGCACCGCTACAGCGCCGACGGCGAGGAACTGGCGCCCGGCCCGATCGAACGCACGCTCGCCACCGCCGGCTTCCTGACCAGCCCCGGCACCTTCCGCCCCGGCCCCGACGGCCAGCTCTGGTTCGCCGGCGGCACCGGCCTGCACCGCTGGGACGGCGACGGCTTCGTCGCGGTGCCCGGCGGCGAGTTCGGCGACATCCAGGCGATGACTTTCGCCGGCCCGCAACGGCTGTGGCTGGCGCGCACCGGCGCGCTCGAGGCGTATCGCTGGAAGGACGGCAAGCTCAGCCTCGAGCGCCGCATCGACAACACCAACGACTATCCCGACACCAACGTCTCCGGCCTGCTGGCCAGCCGCAACGGCACGGTCTGGGCGACCACCGCGCGGGGCCTGTTGATGGTCTCGCCCGACGCGCGCCGGCTGCGCCTGTTCGGCCTCGGCGACGGCATTCCCAACGTCGAGCTGACCCGGACCACGCCGCACCGCAACGCCGACGGCATCGCCGCGGCGCTGTCGCTGGACGGCATGGTCCTGTTCGACCTGGACACGCCGTTCCCCAGCGCGCGGCCGCCGCGGCTGTCGCTGGAAAGCCTCAGCGTGCGCCGCGAGGAAGACGACTGGGCGCTGTCGCCGGCCGGCGGCGGCGTGCAGTTGGAGTCCGACGACCGCGACTTCCGTGTGGTCGCGCGGCTGATGTCGTTCCTGGACCCGCGCTCGCACATCTACCGCTTCAAGCTGGAAGGCTACGATCCGGACTGGATCGAGCAGCGCGCCAACGGCGAGCGGGTGTTCTCGCGCCTGGACCCGGGCGAGTACCGGCTGCTGGTCAAGGCCGCCGGTGCCGACGGCATCTGGTCGGAGCCGGTCGCGTTCGAACTGTGGGTCAAGCCGCCGTGGTGGCGCTCGACCTGGGCGCAACTGGTGTTCACCGTGCTCGGCATCGTGTTGATCGGCGTCGTCGCGGTCGCCTACCGGCGTCGCCTGGGCCGGCGCAGCGCGTGGCAGCTGGCGGTGCACAAGCGCGAGGTGGCCGAGCAGGCCTCGCTGGCCAAGACCCGGTTCCTGGCGACGCTGGGGCACGAGGTGCGCACGCCGATGACCGGCGTGCTCGGCATGAGCGAGTTGCTGCTGGATACGCCGCTGGATCAAAAGCAGCGCGGATACACGGAGTCGATCAAGCGCGCGGGCGAGCACTTGCTACGCCTCGTCAACGACGCGCTCGACCTGGCCCGGATCGAATCGGGCCGGCTGGAACTGCAGGACCGCCCGTTCGACCTGCACGCGCTGGTCGAGGAAGCGGCCGGGCTGATGCAGCCGCTGGCGCGCCAGCGCGGGCTGGGGTTCGAGGTCGAGATCGCCGACGACGCGCCGCCGGGCCTGCGCGGCGATCCGCACCGGGTCAGCCAGATCCTGATGAACCTGCTCGGCAACGCGATCAAGTTCACCGAGCACGGCCGGGTCGGCCTACGGGTGCGGGCGCTGTCGCCGCAGGGCGTGCGCTTCGAAGTCAGCGACACCGGGCCGGGCCTCAACGACGAACAGAAGGCGCGATTGTTCCGCCGCTTCGAACAGGCCGAAGGCGCGCGCACCGCGGCGCGCTACGGCGGCAGCGGCCTGGGCCTGGCGATCTGCCAGGAACTGGCCGCGGCGATGGACGGACAGGTCAGCGTGGTCAGCCAGGCCGGGCAGGGCGCGCGCTTCGTGCTCGACCTGCCGCTGCCGGCGGCCGCGGCGCCGGCGCCGTCGCAACCGCGCGACCGTTACTCGCCGCGGGTGCCGGTGGCGCCCGAGCGCAGCGTGCCGCGCGCGATCTTGCTGGTCGAGGACGACGCCACCGTGGCCGAGGTGATCGCCGGCCTGTTGCGCGCGCAGGGCCATCGCGTCACCCATGTCGCCAACGGCCTGGCGGCGCTGGCGGAAACCGCGACGGCGCGCTTCGACCTGGCCCTGCTCGATCTCGACCTGCCCGGCATCAACGGCCTCGACCTCGCCCGGCAACTGCGCGTGCAGGGCTTCGCGCAGCCGCTGGTGGCGGTGACCGCGCGCGCCGACGCCGACGCCGAGCCGCAGGCGCGCCGCGCCGGGTTCGACCTGTTCCTGCGCAAGCCGGTGACCGGCGCGATGCTGGCCGAAGCCATCGAGCGCGTCGTCGACGCGGCGGACGCGCCATGAGCCGCGCCGGCGCCGGCCCGCGCATCCGCGCCGTCGCGCCCGCGCCGGCACGCGCGTGGCTTCGCGCCGCCGCCGGACTGCGCGCCGCCGTCGCCGCGCTCGCGCTGCTGGCCGCGCTGGCCGCGGCGCCGGCCGTCGCCGGGCTGCCGGAAACGCCGCGCCCGCGCCAGCTCACCGTCGCCGACGGCTTGCCGTCGAACACCATCAACCGCATCGCCGAGGACCGCCACGGCTACCTGTGGATCGCCACCAGCGAGGGCCTGGCGCGCTACGACGGCACCGGCTACCGGATCTGGCAGCGCGAACAGGGCCTGCGCGACAACTTCGTGTGGACCGTGCACGTGGACGCGCGCAACCGGGTCTGGGTCGGCACCGCCCAGGGCGGCATGGCCATGCTCGACGCGCAGCGCAAGCGCTGGACCTATTTCGACCGCAGCAACACCCCGATCCTCGACGACGACTGCGTGTGGTCGATCGTCTCCACCGCCGACGGCGCGCTGTGGTTCGGCACCGAGCGCGGCGGCCTGTACCGCATGGGCGAGGACGGCCAGATCCAGCGCTTCATGCCGCGCGCGGGCGATCCGCGCAGCCTGCCCGGCGAAGGCGTGGTCGCGCTCAGCGTCGCCCCCGACGGAGGGCTGTGGGTCGGCACCCGCGACGGCGCGGCGCGCTGGACCGGGCGCGATTTCGAACGCGTGCCGGCCGGCGCGCTGAAGTCCAACATCCTCAATTCGATCGGCTTCGAGCGCGACGGCGCGGTCTGGTTCGGCACCACCGGCGGCGTCGGCCTGCGCACGCCGGACGGACGCTACCGCGCCGACCCGTGGTCGGCGTTCGCGTCGAAGTACGCGGTCATGGACGTGCTGGCGCGCGACCGCGCCGGGCAGTACTGGTTCGACCTGCCGCAGGGCCTGGGCGTGGGCGGCGCGGACGGGATCGAAGTGGTGCCCTTGTTCAGCGCCACCAGCCAGGGCCTGGTGCGGCCGAACTGGTCGGGCGCCTACGAGGACCGCGAAGGCGGCCTGTGGTTCGGCAGCAACGGCCACGGCCTGTGGTACCTGCCGCCGAACTGGCGCCAGTTCTCGGTGCTGATCCGGCGCGTCGACGATCCGGCCTCGATGGCCAACGGCTACGTGCGCGGCATCGCCCCGGCCGGCGACGGCGACATGTGGCTGGTCGGCAGCGGCGGCGCGCTGGACAAGCTCGACCCGGAAACCGGCGCGATCGCGCACGTGGCCAAGGGCTTCAGCGGCGGCATCGTGCTCTACCACGTGCTCGCCGACCGCCGCGGCAAGGTGTGGACGACCTGGTACGGCGGACTGGCGCGGATCGACCCGGCGACCCGGGCGATCCGCACCTGGCACATGGACCGCGGCGAGGACCGCGCGATCACCGGTTCGGTCGACCTGATCGAAAGCGGCGAACTGGTCTGGCTGATCGGCAGCGCCGGCGAAGTGCAGGCGCGCGACGGCGAAGGCCGGGTGCGCGAGACCCTGCACGCCGGCGAACGCGGCCTGCCGGCCAACGTGGTCATCCCGTTCGGCGGCCACGGCCCCGACGGCTCGCTGTGGCTGTCCGCCGGTTCCGCGCTGCTGCGCTGGGACGATGCCGAGCGCCGGTTCGTGCCGGTGCCGGGGCTGGCGCCCGGCGGCGCGATCCAGAGCTTCGTCTTCGCCGACGGCCAGCGCATGTGGCTGGGCGGCTTCGGCACCCTCGACGCCTATCGCTGGGACGGCAAGCGCCTGCACCGCGATTTCGGCCTGGACGTGCGCGACGGCCTGCCGGCGACGGAAGTGCGCGGCCTGGCGGTGGACGCCAACGGCCTGGTGTGGATGACCAGCAAGCGCGGCCTGGTGCGGGTGGATCCGTATGCGCGCACGGCGCGGGTGTATGGGGTCAAGGACGGCCTGCCGAGCCAGGAATTCGCGCGCGCGCCGGTGGCGCGCCCGGGCGACGGCCGCCTGCTGATCGGCAGCCCCGAGGGCCTGGTGCTGTTCGATCCGGCGATGGTCAAGCCCAGCCGCGCCGCGCCGACGCTGATCGTGGAAAGCATCGAAGTGCGCCGCGGCAGCCGCAAGGTCGCCTTCGCGACCGAAGACGCCGACCCGCGCAAGGCGCTGCCGGGGCGGGTGCCTTCGGTGTTCGTCGCCGACGGCGACCGCGACCTGCGCATCGTCGCCCGCTTGCTGTCGTTCAACAATTCGCAGAACAACCGCTACCGCTTCCGCCTGAGCCGCTTCGACCCGGGCTGGGTCGATGTCGGCGCCAGCGGCGAGCGCGTGTTCTCGCAGCTTTCGCCCGGCGATTACCGCCTGCAGGTGATGGCCAAGACCGCCGACAACGTGTGGTCGCCGCCGCTGACGGTCCAGTTGCGGGTCGACTCGCCGTGGTGGTGGAGTTGGTGGGCGGTGGCCGCGGCGATGGCGCTGTTGGCGCTGCTGCTGGCGTGGATCCTGATGGCCCACCGCAACCGCCTGCAGCGCCGGCTGGCCTGGCAGCGCGCCGAGCACGAGCGCGAAGTGGCGAAGCAGGCGTCGCTGGCGAAGACCCGGTTCCTGGCCACGTTGGGACATGAGGTGCGCACGCCGATGACCGGCGTGCTCGGCATGAGCGAGCTGTTGCTGGACACGCCGCTGGATCAGAAGCAGCGCGGCTACACGGAGTCGATCCGACGCGCGGGCGAACATCTGTTGCGGTTGGTCAACGACGCGCTGGACCTAGCCCGGATCGAATCGGGCAAGCTCGAACTCGCGCACGAACCCTTCGACCTGCGCGCGCTGGTGGCGCAGGCGGCCGACCTGATGCGTCCGCTGGCGCAGCAGCGCGGGCTAGCGTTCGAGGTGGAGGTGGCGGCGAACGTGCCGCGCGGCCTGCGCGGCGATGCCAGCCGGGTCTGCCAGGTATTGCTGAACCTGCTCGGCAACGCGATCAAGTTCACCGACTCCGGCACGGTCGGCCTGCGCGTGGAACGGCTGACCCCGCAGGGCGTGCGCTTCGAAGTCAGCGACACCGGCCCGGGCCTCAACGAAGAACAGAAGCAGCGCCTGTTCCGTCGCTTCGAGCAGGCCGAGGGCGCGCGCACCGCCGCGCGCTACGGCGGCAGCGGCCTGGGCTTGGCGATCAGCCAGGAGCTGGCGGCGGCGATGGAAGGCGAGATCGCGGTCTACAGCGAACCCGGCCAAGGCGCGCGCTTCGTGTTCGACCTGCCGCTGTCCAACGCCGAACCGCCGGCCGGCGCCGGCGCCGATGGCGGCGCGCGCGCGGTCGCGCGGCCGCATGCCGGGCCGCTGGCGATCCTGCTGGTCGAGGACGACGCCACCGTGGCCGAAGTCATCGCCGGCCTGCTGCGCACCCACGGCCACCGCGTCACCCACGTCGGCAACGGCTTGGCGGCGCTGGCCGAAGTGGCGACCGCGCGTTTCGACATCGCCTTGCTCGACCTCGACCTGCCGGGCATCAACGGCCTGGACCTGGCGCGGCAACTGCGCACGCAGGGCTTCGCGCAACCGCTGGTGGCGGTGACCGCGCGCGCCGACGCCGACGCCGAACCGCAGGCGGCGCAGGCCGGCTTCGACCGTTTCCTGCGCAAGCCGGTGACCGGCGCGATGCTGGCCGACGCGATCGACGAGTTGATCGTCGCGCGCCGCGGCGAGGCGTAGCGGCGCGGCACAGCACAGCGCGGCGCCACGCAGCGCAGTGTGGCGCCGTGTGGCGTCGCTCCAGCACACCGTCATTCCGGCGAAAGCCGGAACCCATCTTGATTTTGTTTTTCCTCGGATCGCGAGCGAAAGGAACAGGAACGAAATGGATTCCGGCTTGCGCCGGAATGACGGGGGCAGGAGCGAGCGTCGCGTCACCGCACCATCGGCTCCCATCGCCGTCCCGTCCGCCCCCCTGTAGGAGCGGCGCAAGCCGCGACCGCGCCAACCCGATGGCGACGCAAGCGCCGCGCTCCGGCCTCCACGCCCCGCCTCGCGTTTGCTTGACCGCCGTCCGCCCCCGCGACATCGCGCCGTAGTTGAATGATCGCGGTCGCGGCTCGCGCCGCTGCTACCGGGAGCCATCCAGCATCATGCCGATCGGGAATCTGTTCGCCGGCGCCGACGCGCCGGCCGAAGGCGAGCGCTTCGAGGCGCTGCTCACGCACAAGAACCTGGTGGTCGAACGCATCGTCAGCTCGGCGCGGATCCAGCCGACGCCGTACGTGCAGCCGCAGGACGAATGGGTCGCGCTGCTGCGCGGCGAAGCCGAGCTCGACGTCGCCGGCGAAACGACGATCCTGCGCGCCGGCGATTATCTGTTCCTGCCGGCCGGCACGCCGCATACGGTGCGCAAGGTCGCCGAAGGCAGCGTCTGGCTGGCGGTGCACCTGCACTGAGGCAGCGGCCGCGGCGGCCGCGTCGCGGCCGACGAAGGTTCGGCCGCTGCGACGTTGTTGCGTACGCGCAAGGCTGCCGGATGCCTCGCTGCGCCGCTTGTTCGCTGCGCGCCGTCAGCGCAGCGTCGCTCGGCGCCTGCCTGGGCGCCGCGGCGGAGCCGAACGCAAACCCATCGCGGCAACGAAAAAACCGGCGCGGACGCCGGTTTTTCGAAGGCCGCGCTAACCGGCGCGTCAGCGCGCGCTCAACTCGTGCACCGCCGCCACCAGCGCGCCGACATGCTCCGGCGACATGTCCGGCGACAGCCCGTGGCCGAGGTTGAACACGTGCCCTTCGCGCGAGCCGCCGTTGCCGTCGCGATAGTCGTCGAGCGCGCGCCCGACTTCGCGGCGGATCGCCTCGGGCGAGGCGTACAGCGTCACCGGATCGAGATTGCCCTGCAGCGCGGTGCGCCCGCCGATGCGGCGCGCCGCGTCGCCCAGGCCGATGGTCCAGTCCACCCCGACCGCCTCGGCGCCGCTGGCGGCGAGTTCGTCCAGGTAAGGATCGTTGCCCTTGCCGAACAGGATCAGCGGCGCGCGCGTCTCGCCGTCGCCGCGCGGCAGTTCGGCGGCGATGCGCTGCAGATAGCGCAGCGAGAACTCGCGGTACATCGACGGCGACAGCACCCCGCCCCAGGTGTCGAACACCTGCAGCGCCTGCGCGCCGGCGGCGTGCTGGGCCTTGAGGTACGCGATCACCGCGTCGGTGACCGTGCCCAGCAGCTTGTGCATCGCCGCCGGGTCGTTGAGCGCGAGCGACTTGACCTTGGAATAGTTGTCGCTGCCGCCGCCCTCGACCATGTAGCAGGCGATGGTCCACGGGCTGCCGGAGAAACCGATCAGCGGTACCGAACCGTTCAATTCGCGGCGGATGGTGCGCACCGCGTCCATCACGTAGCGCAGGTCGGTCTCCATGTCGGGCACGCCGAGCTTGTCGATGTCGGCGGCGGAGCGGATCGGGCGCTCGAACTTCGGGCCCTCGCCGTCGGCGAAGTACAGGCCCAGGCCCATTGCGTCGGGCACGGTGAGGATGTCGGAGAACAGGATCGCCGCGTCCAGCGGGAACCGGCGCAGCGGCTGCAGGGTGACCTCGCAGGCCAGCTCCGGGTTCTTGGCCAGTTGCAGGAAGCTGCCGGCCTGGGCGCGGGTGGCGCGGTACTCGGGCAGGTAGCGGCCGGCCTGGCGCATCAGCCACACGGGCGTGCGGTCGACGGGTTGGCGGCGCAGGGCGCGCAGGAAGCGATCGTTGGCGAGGGGCTGGCTGGACATGGTCGGGCGTGGGCCGTGGGGTTCGTCGGGAAGTCGGGGGCGGATCAGCGTTCGCGCGCGTTGCGGCGGCGGGCGTGGTCGGCGGGGCGGGGGCGGCGTCGCGGGCGTGGCGGTGCGACCCGGTTCGGCGCGCAGTCTGGGCCGCGGCGGGCAGGGGCAGGAGTGGCGGTTTGTCCCACCCGCGCCGGCGGCGCCGCGCGCGCGCTCATCGCGGCGCTTCGGCGCCCTGGCTGAACATCAGCTGGAAACCGCGCTTGAGTTGTTGGTCGCGCGCCTGCTCCAGCGCCACGAACGCGCTGTCGCGGTCGAGGAATTGCTCGCGCCGGACGGTGCTGCGGCCGCCGATCTGGCCGCTTTCGCGCACCAGGGTCCAGCCGCCGAGCAGGTCGGGCTGCAGCATCAATTGCACGAAGCGCGGGGCTTCGTGGCCGTCGGGGCGTTGTTGGAGGAGGAGGCGCACCGGCCGATTGTAGCCGCAGGCGCTGGCCGCGGCAGCCGGCGGGGCCTGCCGGGCGCCGCGCCGCGGGGCGGCCGTGGCGGTTTCGCGGCCGCGGCCAGGAGCCCGGGCCAGGCGCGGCCGGCGGCCGCGCGGCGGCGGCGGGACGGGCCGGCGGCGCGCCGCCGCCGGCCGCGCGGACTCAGTACGTGGGCGGGTTCTTGAGTTCGACGTCCTGCACCCAGTCGCCGAAGCCATTGCCCAGGTGCACGATTTCGCCGAGCGCCTGCCCGCCCAGCGCCTGCGCGGTGAGGAAGATCGAGCCGTTGGCGTATTCGCTGACCGTGTACTGCGGGCGGCCGCCGACCATGGTCCGGGTGGCGTTCACGAAGCGCAGGCCGGTCAGGATGATCTGCCACTGGCTGGCGTCCTCGCTCAGCACCGCGGCGACCGGGGCGTCGTAGATGCCGCCGTTGTTGAAGTTGAGCACCGCGTGCTGGATCGAATCGGTCAGCGCCTGCCAGGCCACGCCGAAGATGACCGTGCTGGTGCGCGCGTTGGGGTAGTTGCCGAAACGTTCCAGCGCGGTCTGCGCGGCGATTTCGGGCAGGTCGGTGGGATCGTAATGCTTGTCGAGGAATTCGAACTCGTTGGCCACGGCGGGCTCCTGGTCGGTGGGAGGGGCGGGTTCGTCCGCGTCGGCGGGAGCCGGCGCGGGACGGGCGAGGGCGCGGCGCAACAGCAGCATTTCCAGCAACGACACGGCGGCCATGCGACGCGATCCGATGGGCGATGCGGGACAGAACGCGGCGCGGGCGGCGGTGTGAAGCGCCGCGCGCCGCTTTCCGCCGCTGCCCGAACCAGCCCAAGCCCCTGTAGGAGCGGCGCAAGCCGCGACCGCGACACCTCAGCCACGGCGACGCCCCAGCCACCGCAAAAGCCCCGCGCGTCCAAACGAACCCGCGTCGCTACGCTTTTTCGCTATCCGCCCGCCCACCCGCGTACCGCGGAACCCGCGCCGATACGCCGACGGCGACACCCAACGCGCGGTCGCGGCCTGAGGCCGCGGCGGCGCTCAAGCCCGTGCGACGGCGTAGACGCGCGGGCGGGCGTCGGCGCCGATGCGCTCGCTCGCGTCGTGGCGCGAGCGAGCATCGACGAGCGGGATCGCGTCGCTGTCCAGCAGGCGCAGGCGGTCGCCGAAAACAAGATACGTGCGCGTGTACACCACGCCGTGCAAATCCGCCGGCAGCAGGTAGCTGGCTTCGACCACGAACGGCGCGACGATCCGCGCCGACACGTGCTCGCGGCGCAAGGGCACCGGGCGCATTTTCATGTCGTAGCCCGCGCGCCCGCGCCCTCAACACCGCGGCGGGCAGGAACAGCGCGATCATGGCTTTGTGGCCGAAGGGCTTCATGCTCGATGCCCGGATCCATCCATCGCACGAGAGCGCCGCGTCCCGCCGCCGTCGGCGAAGACGGGGGCCGCGCTAGCGCGCTCAGCCCTCGCGCAACACCGCCAGCACTTGCTCGTCCGCCACTCCCGACACGATCCGCGCCGCGCCGGCGCGGTCCCACAGCACGAAGCGCAGGCCCGAGGCGTCGGCCTTCTTGTCCAGGCGCATGCGCGCCAGCAGCGCTTGCGGGTCGAGCCCGGCGGGGATGCGCACCGGCAGGCCCAGGCGTTCGAGCAGGCGTTGCAGGCGCTCGGCATCGGCCGCGCCGGCGCGGCCGAGCGCGGCCGACAAACGCGCTGCCAGGACCATGCCCACCGCCACCGCCTCGCCGTGGTTGAGGCCGTCGCCGGTGGTGCCGGCGTAGCCCTGCTCGGTCTCGATCGCGTGGCCGAAGGTGTGGCCGAAGTTGAGCATGGCGCGGTCGCCGCGCTCGTACGGGTCGCGCGCGACCACGTCAGCCTTGAACGCGCAGCTGCGCGCGATCGCCTCGGCCAGCGCGGCGTCGTCGCGCGCCAGCAGCGCATCG